>JAZUQF010000515.1:0-2464 GCA_045605545.1 Lysinibacillus sp. | reverse complement strand
TTCAGTACGAGCGAAAAGCTGGCGATCGGTGATGTGCCGTTCATCATCGAGGAGCGCAAGCCACGCCGCAACCAGGCGCTCGTCTACTACCGAGAAGTGGTGGATGCGCATAAAATCCAGGTGAACCGCTTCGAGAAGGTGGAACGTGTGGAGAAGAAGGGGGAGGGCTTTGTCGTCTCGACTTCCAAAGGACAGTATGAAACATCATATGTCGTCATCGCGACCGGGTATTATGATAACCCGAATTACATGGGCATTCCGGGCGAGGACCTGTCGAAAGTCCACCACTACTTCAAGGAGGCGCATGAATTCTTTGATACGGATGTCCTGGTGATCGGCGGCAAGAACTCCGCCGTCGATGCGGCCCTCGAACTGAACAAGGCGAAGGCGCGTGTGACGGTCGTCTACCGCGGAAGCGAGTACTCGCCGAGCGTCAAGCCATGGGTGCTGCCGGAATTCGATGCATGCGTCCGAAACGGGGAGATTGCCATGGAGTTTGAAAGCTGTGTGACGGAAATCCGTGAAGGGGAGGTTGTCATCAATGCAAGAGGCGAGGAACGTGTACTGAAGAACGATTTCGTCTTTGCGATGACGGGCTACCACCCGGACCATGACTTCATCCGCGCGATGGGCGTCAACATCGATGATGAGACGGGCCGCCCGCAATTCAATCTGGAGACGATGGAGACGAATGTGGAAAACCTGTTCATCGCCGGTGTCATTGCCGCGGGGAATAATGCGAATGAAATTTTCATTGAAAACGGCCGTTTCCACGGTAAGCTGATTGCGGATAAAATCAAGGGTGTAGAATCACTTTAATTCTCTATCTATAATGAAAAAGGCGGGCAGCACTTCGAAGAGTGCCGCCCGCTTTTTTAGATGATTTTTTTCACATACGGTATTTTTGACAGGATGGTCACTGCTATGAGTGAAACAATCAGTATAATGACCACCTGCAGCGGAATGCCGATTGCCGGATGGACCAGCATTTCATTGGCATCATGGAAAAATGGGCGGATGACATCCAGGAAAAGCGGATGCACCAGATAGATGCCGAAGCTCGTCGAGGAAATCTGCATCAATAGTCTGCTAGGGGCGAACTGTTCGTTTTCCTGCCGCTTTGCGATGAAATATTTGAAGAACACAAACAACGCAATGGCCATCGCCAGCACGTTCGGGGTTGCATAGCCGAATGCATAGCTCGAGAATGTCCCCTGCTCTGATGCAAAGGCATTTGTCCGCAGGATGGTGGCTACAGCGCCGATGATGCCTGCGCTATAGATGATGATGCGCATCCTTTTTGATTGGTCGTAGCGTCCGAAATAGAATCCTAGAAGAATCATCCCGATGAATTCCGTGAATGGGAAATAGTCGACGAATTTATTCGGCACGAGAAATTCGTAATACCGGAAAATGCCGAAGAACAGCAAATACATGGCGACCGTATAGCCGACGATCTGCCGGCTTGCATGGCGGCAGAACACATTGAACATCGGCACCAGCAGGTAGATGGCGATGAGTGCGTAGAAATACCACAGATGGTAGTAGATGTTCGCGTTCAAAAACAGTTCCTGGAATTCCGTGAATGACGCGGCGCCCTGATAGATGACATAGACGCGCCACAGGTAGTAGACGGCTGACCAGAACAGGAAGGGAATTAGGATTTTATTCGCCCGCTTCGTGAAGAAGTCCTTGAGCGGCTCGTCTTTCCTGCCGAGTAAAAGTGCGCCTGAAATCATGAAGAAGACAGGGACGCACCATCTTGATAGACTATTGTAGATAATGCCGGACTCCCACATCGCAAAGTCGATTTTCTGATACAGCGATGCATAGGGTGCGGCTGCATGGATGAATAATACGCCGAGGATGGCAATCGTCCGTAAATAATCCATGTAATAAATACGCGGTTTCATAAATTGTACCTCTTTTTCTTTATATGGCTAATTTTAGTATGAAAACGCCTCCAAGTACATGCTTGGGGAAAAATCTCTTTGAATTGGTGCGTTTTTGCGAAGGATTGGCACCCAAGCAGCGGCAAACCGTCTAGCCGTTGCGGCCGCCGAAGAAGAGACTGGCCGTCATCCATAATTTCACCGATGAAATCAGAGAAGTGTTAATATATAATCAGAGCGGAGGCGAAAAAACAATGAAAAAAGTTGCATTAATAACAACTGGCGGTACAATAGCCAGCACGCGCAATGAAGAAAATAAATTGGAGTCGGGGAAGCTGGATGGCAAAGCCATCTTGTCGATGTGTCAGCTGCAAGACGATATTGAAATAGAGTTGATCGACTTGTTCCAGATCCCCTCCATGCACATGACATTCAATCATCTCAACCGTCTCAACCACACAATCAAAGAGCTGTTCAAAGATAAAGAATTGAGCGGAATCGTCGTTACGCATGGGACGGACAGTTTGGAGGAGACTGCCTACTTTTTGGAGTTGACGACGAATGACAATAGG
>JAZUQF010000514.1:0-8238 GCA_045605545.1 Lysinibacillus sp. | reverse complement strand
TGGAGTACGGGATGCGTGCCTTCCTGATTTCGGGCGCCATCGCCATGGGGCTGGTCTTCGCCGAGGTCATCATGCAGCTCCTCTCCCGCTTTATGAGCAGGGGGCGCACCTCAATCCAGTCCTTCGCCAGAGCGAAAAAAGAGACGAAAATAAAATAGCGGCAGCAAGTGCTGCAGGCAGCGATTTCATGAAAGAAGGAGAGCGCCCATTCTGAACAGGATAAAACAGAATGGGCGCTCTTAATGTTTATTTTGAAACCCTTACATTCGTTGGGGGGGTCAGCAAACGGTGCACCGTATGGAAGGCCGTCGGGATGAGGGCTTTTTGGAAAGGACACGGAAGGCAGATGAAAATAGAGGCCGCAGGATAAGATGCACTTATCGTACGGCCCCGCTGATACTTATTGTTTTTTGTAAAGATATTTGATTTCCGCTGGTTCGACCGGTCTGCTGATGTAGAAGCCCTGGATGCTGTCGCAGCCGTAGTCATCGAGCAGGTTCTTCTGCTCCTCCGTTTCGACGCCTTCTGCCAGGACGGTCAGGTTCATGGATTTGCCGAACTGGATCATGCCGTCGATCAGGCGCTGCGTCTTTTCCGACTTCAGCAGGGAGCTGATGAACGTCTGGTCGATCTTCAGGATTTCAATCGGCAGCAGCTGCATGTAGCGGAATGAGGCATAGCCTGTGCCGAAGTCATCCAGTGCAAAGATGATGCCTTCATTTTCAAGCTGGCGCATCTGCTGGATGATGGATGTTTCAGCCTCCGCCTCCAAAGCAAACTTCTCTGTGATCTCGATTTGGAGAAGGTTTGGCGGGCAATTGGTTCTCGCCAGTGTATCCAAGATGGACTTGGCCATATTTTTATCCCGGAACTCGCGTACGGATGAGTTGATGCTCACCTTCAGGTTGATGCCTTCGTTGCGCCATTCCACTGCCTGCTCGCATGCACGCTCCAGCATGAAGGCGCCGATGCGGTTGATCAGGCCCGTCTCTTCTGCAACCGGAATCAGTTCGTCCGGCGCAACTTCTCCGATTACCTCGTCATCCCAACGGACATGCGCTTCCACCGCAGTCAGTTTGCCTGTCTTCAGGTCCATCTGCGGCTGGTACAGGACCTTCAAGTTTTTTTGGTCCAGTGCCAGGAGCAGGCGTTTTTCGATGACGGCCTTGCGGTTGATCGCCTTATGCGTCGCCTTTGATAAGGAGACGATGTTGCCCCCGCCGGCTTCACGCACCGAGGCGATTGTCGCCAGGGAAGCCTTCATCAGCTGGGTGAACGTCGACTGGTCTTCCGGATAGCGGGTGATGCCCCCGCTGATGGAAAGCGGTACGGCGACGTTGTTATTATAGACCGGGTGCTGCTGCAGGTATGTCAGGAACCCTTGGGTGAACCATTCAGGCAACGGCGTGATGATGACGAATTCATGCTCATTGATCCGTGCCATCGTGCTGTCCTGGAAATACATTTTCATGCGTTTTGTAAATTCCGTGATGAGGCCGCTCTCGATTTCATTTTCATGCAGGTCCTTCAGCGTGTAGAACTTGTCTATGCTTAAATAGACGAAGGAGAAGTGGCGCTTCATGTCGATCATTTCATTGATGATGCCCTCCAGCCGGTGGATATTCATCAAGCCTGTCTCCGTATCGATATAGGCAATCTTCTCCAGCTGGAGCTGGATTGTCCGTTCCTTTGTGATGTCCTTTTCGATGAGCGTGAAGCGTGTTTTTTCCCTGCTTAGCCCGATGGTAGGGATGGCTGTCAAATGTACCCAATAAGATTGGCCGTCCTTCGTTACCTTTTCAACCTCGCCTTGCCAGATGTGCCCGTTATTAATCGTCTTCCAGATGTTCTGCGAAAGCCGTGCACTCGCCTCGTTTTCAGGGAACATCTTCCAGAACGTCTTCCCCAGCACACGTTTCGGCGTCCAATGGCTCGTTTTTAAAAATTGCTGGTTGCAGTTGATGATGAAGCCTTCGTAATCCAGCGTCACCGTCATGAATGAAGACTGGATGCCGCTCTGCAGATTGATGAGCTCCTGCAGGTTGTCGTCGGCCGCTACGATATCCTGCTGGGGAATCATCATGACAAAGATGGCCTGTTCGTCATTATAGGAACATATTTTTGTCAGTAGAGATGCATCGATAAACTCTCCATTTTTGGATAGAAGCTTCAGCTGATTAAACTGGATGGATTGTTCGCTAGTGAAAATTGCCTCCTGCACATTTCCAGACAATGAGGCAAATAGTTTATCGCTTATGGAATTTTCCGTGAAGTCCTCTGTCTCATAACCAAAATACTGGCGACTTAAGTCACTCCACGCCAGCATGCTGCCTTGCCTGTTGATGATAAAAGACGGGAAAGGAGTTTGCTCTACTAGTTCGTTACTCATTCGGTACATTTGTAGTGGGCTCATGAATAATATCTCCTTAGTTTCTAAATGTATAAGATTATTATAGGTAATATCGGTCTCATAGTCATCATTATTCTGGTATCAATATTTTGATGAAAATGCGAAACAGGACTTTTGGTATGAATGGAGAAAAAAGAGGATGGAATAAGGAAAAAAGATAATAAAAATTTCGTTTTTCAAAAAGGGGGCAATCGCGGCTTCTTGCTTCTTGAGGAAGCCGGCCGCTTTTTCGCCGTTTCGCCAAAGCGACTATGCACCTATTTCTATGAGTTGAATGGCGGATTCAGGTAGAATGGTAGTTTTCACAGAATGTTCCTCTAGACGTCCTCACCGTTTGCTTACGTGGCAACGTCAAGTTTTGGTGAAGACCCGCAAAACATCGATTCAAATGGGGGGCTGAACAGGAATGGATGGTAGAAATTTAGGATTTCAGAGAGGAAGTATAAGATGGAAATGGAAAGAGGGCTTTGTGAACAGGTCTATTCCGAACGGGAGGGGGTGTCCGTCCCACCAGCATCAAAAACATACTATATCATGTGGGAATCGTTGGTACATTGTAACATAATGGACAAATTCCATACCGAGCATCTGCATTTTTTTTACATAAGATACCTTCCAAATATACTGAATATTATGCCATAATAAGAAATAAAAAGGTTCGAGTTTCGAATTATATGGATGGGGGATGCTTGTGTGAGGGTGGTTTTTTCTTATGTAAAACCCTATAAATGGCCGGCTGCCATTGCGCTGATGCTGATGCTGATTGAGCTGTTCGTGGAGCTTGTACAACCGCTCATCATCGCCAAAATCATCGATGACGGAATTCTGGAGGGCGACGGGCCGGTCATTTGGCAGTGGGGGCTTGTGATGATGCTACTGTCGCTCCTCGCCCTGGCGGCGGGGGTTACAAATTCCTATTTCAGCTCCCACGTAGCCCAAAGCTTTGGGTTTGATTTGCGGAACAGCCTGTTTCGTAAAATACAGTCGTTTACGATGGCGACCTATTTGAAGTTCCCGACATCCAGCTTCATTACGAGGCTGACGAGCGATATTACGCAGGTGCAAAATGTGCTGTTCATGAGCCTGCGCATCATGCTGCGGGCGCCGCTTATAGTAATCGGCAGCATCGCGATGGCATTGGTCGTCAACGCCAAGATGGCGGTGTTCCTATTGATAGGCACCCCTTTCGTGTTGATCTTCCTCATCATCATGGTCAAAAAAGGGATTGTTTATTTTGCCGTGGTCCAAGCCCGTCTCGACCGCGTAAACCGCGTGCTGCAGGAAAGCCTGCAGGCAATCAGACTGGTGAAGGCGTATATGCGAGGGCAGTATGAAGCAGGCCGCTTCCACAAGGTGGCGACGAACCTGCAGGTGGACACGATGAAGGCACTGCGGATCATGGAGCTCATCATGCCGGTGCTGCTTGTCGTCATGAACCTGAGCCTGCTTGCGGTATTATGGTTCGGCTCTGCGGAGGTACGCGCAGGGGATGCCCAGGTAGGGGACCTGGTGGCGGTGGTCAACTATGCGATGCGTGTGACGGGGGCGTTCTCCATGTTCGCCTTCATCATCATTGCCTTTGCCCGCGCCAAAGCGTCGGCTGGGCGTATAGGGGACATCCTGCTCATCGAGGAAGGGATGGAAGAAAGATCCGGGTCCAGGGAAATGGACGATGCGAAAATTGGAACGATTGAATTCCGCAATGTGACCTTCCGCTATCCTGAAACGGAGGTGGATGTACTGAGCGATGTATCGTTTCATGTGGCACAGGGCGAGAAGCTGGCCATCATGGGGGCTACAGGAGCCGGAAAATCCACCTTGCTGAGCCTGATTCCCCGCTTTTATGACGTGTCGGCCGGAGAAGTGTATGTGAACGGGCGGAACGTGCAGTCTTGGGATTTGGATGTACTGCGGGAGATGATTGGCTTTGTTCCGCAGCAGTCCATGCTGTTCACCGGCTCCATCTTTGACAATCTGAGCTGGGGCAAGCAGGATGCCGTGCTAGAAGAGGTGCAGGCGGCTGCAGGCCAGGCACAGATCCATGGAGCGGTGGAAGGATTCCCTGATGCCTATGAGACAAGGGTCGGGCAGAAGGGTGTCAATCTGTCGGGCGGCCAGAAGCAGCGCCTGTCGATCGCAAGGGCGCTCATCCGTAAATCGCATATCCTGATTTTGGACGACAGCACCTCTGCGCTCGATGTGAGGACCGAAGCCGCCTTATGGGATGCGCTCGCCGAGGAAGAGGCGACGATGCTCGTCGTGACGCAGAAAATACGGACGGCACGCGACGCCGACCGCATCCTGCTGCTGGACGGGGGGCACGTGGTGGGATTCGGTACCCACGAGGAGCTGCTCCGCCAAAGTGCACTTTATCAAAAAATAGCGGCTTCACAGCAGGAGGTGGAATGATTGAAAATTCTTCAAAATCCATTCGGCTATGAACGGATCCTGAACAAAGGGGATCTGGACTCCGGCAAGAAGAAGAAAGGCGAGCGCGCCACGGACTGGAGATATACACTTGGCCGGATTTGGCGCATTGTCGATGAACAGCGGGGGCTGCTTGTCCTCGTATTCATCATGGTCATTGCAAGCTCGGTGCTGTCGCTTGCCGGTCCATTTCTGATCGGCCGAATCATCGACCACTATGTGGTGCCGGGAGAATTCGGCGGCATGGCACAGGTGATCGGCGCGCTGATTGGCGTGTATATATTGCTGTCCATCGCACTGTTCCTGCAGAGCTACTGGATGATCGGCATCGCCCAATCGACGATTTATCGGATGCGGACAGGTGTATTTTCAAAACTGCTCCATTTGCCTGTCACCTATTTCGATAAGCGCCAGCATGGGGAGCTGATGAGCCGTGCCACGAATGACATCGAGACGGTGAGCTCTACATTGAACAGCGCCTTCATCCAGGTGGTATCGAGCGTGCTTACCTTGACGGGGACGGTCCTGGTCATGCTGTATTTGAGCCCTTTATTGACGTTGCTGACGATGACCATCATCCCGCTGATGTTCCTGGCGATGCGCTGGATTACGCGGCGGACGGGCAGGCTGTTCAAGGAGCAGCAGGCCGCAGTCGGCGCCTTGAACGGGATGATTGAGGAGACGATTTCCGGCCAGCGTGTGGTCAAGGCCTTTTCGCAGGAGCAGAGGGTGATTGAGGAGTTTGAGGAGAAAAGTGGACGCCTCCGTACAGTAGGCTTCTGGGCACTTTCCTATTCGGGATACATTCCGAAAGTGATGAATGCCCTCAACAATATGAGCTTCGCCATTGTAGCGGCAGTCGGCGGGCTGCTTGCGCTGAATGGCTACGTCACAATCGGAACGATCGTCATCTTTACAGAGTATGCCCGCCAGTTCACCCGTCCGCTGAATGACTTGGCGAACCAGTTCAATACGGTCCTTTCTGCGATTGCCGGGGCTGAGCGTGTATTTGCCATCATGGATGAGCAGGCCGAGGAGGATGAGGGTGTAAAGGATATCAAGCTCCGCGGAGCCGTGGCGTTCCGGGATGTATCGTTCAAATATGACCCGCAGGCGCAGGGCTATACGCTGCGCAACATCGATTTTGCCGTCGAGCCGGGCCAGACGGTGGCGCTTGTCGGTCCGACCGGTGCCGGCAAGACGACAATCATGCAGCTGCTTGCGCGATTCTATGATGTGGAGAGCGGCGCTGTGGAATTCGACGGCCGTGATGTACGATCGATTGCACGGCAGACGCTGCGCAGCCAGATGGCCTTCGTTCTGCAGGATCCATTTTTATTCGAGGCGAATGTTTATGAGAATATCCGCTACGGAAGATTGGATGCGAGCGATGAAGAAGTGGTGGAGGCGGCGAAAAAGGCCAATGCCCATGATTTCATCATGAAACTGCCGGATGGGTACAGGACGGTGCTGTCGGCGGACGGCGGGGGAATCTCCCAGGGGCAGAAGCAGCTACTGTCGATTGCGCGGGCGCTCGTGGCAGACCCGGTCATTCTATTGCTGGATGAGGCGACGAGCTCCATCGATACGGTGACGGAGATGAAGATCCAGGAGGCGCTGGAGGTGCTGATGGAGGGCAGGACGAGTTTCGTCATCGCCCACCGGCTGAATACGGTGCGGAATGCGGATGTCGTGCTGGTCATGCAGCAGGGCGCAGTGGTCGAGGCTGGCAGGCAGGATGAGCTGATTGCCCGCGGCGGCATCTATGCAGGCATGCTCCGTGCCGGAAAAGATATTGATGCACTATTGGATTGATGAATGTGAAGTGAGGCCGCTCCCGTTGTAGGGGCGGCTTTTTTCATGCCGAGGAAGCCTACAGTTCGGCATTCGCGGGCCTGCTGAATGAAGAAGTCCATGCATAAATAATGAAAACCGTGCATTGCATATTGCCCACGGTTCCTCTAAAATAAAGGACATCATTTTACAAGGAGTTCGGTGTATGAATTTTTCATTTATGACGGTGTCGTTTCCGGTTGACGGGGAGACGTACAGCGAAATGAAGGCGCTTTGTGAGGAGGCGCATCATGCGGACGGGGTGCATTACGAATCGATTTTGAATCTGCCGACCGCTCGAAACAGTGAGGCTTCGGGCTTTTTCGTCCTCGTCTACAATGATGAGGAGGACCGCCTGGTGGGACTGGCGAGCGCCATCGATCTGCTGGGGCTGAATACGTTTGAATGGTCGATCGTCGTCTCCCCGATGTATCGCCGCATCGGTCTTGGGGATGCCGTGTACAATGTCCTTCGTGAAGGATTGGAAGTGCGGGGGGCCGACGGGGAGCTGGCCCTCATGATGGAGGGGGAAGAAAGCGGCCGCGCCTTTTTGACGAAAAGGGGATATGTATATAGCTTTTCGGAGGCGACGTTGGAAGCGCGGGCTGAGCAGACGGAAGAACGCCCGGGTCTGACAATCCGTCCTTTTGCTTCGCAGGATACGGAAGACCTGGCCGATATCTTCATCGAGGCGTTCGGCGATATGCGTGAGGAAGCACTTGAACTGATCGCCTTCAATACGCAGACGGAAGGCCTTGTGCTCTGGGTGGCCGAGGAGGCCGGAAAGGTCGTTGGTACGGTGACGACGCGCAAGGAGGGGGATGTCCAGTGGATTACGGCGTTTGCAGTCCACCCTGCCGAGGGCGGCCGCGGCATCGGGACGGCCATCCTGAATTTTGTAAAGATGCTTGCCTTCAAGCAGGGGGAAAAGCGCGTCCTGCTGGATGTCGAGCTGGAGAACAGCCACGCATTGAACGTGTATGAGAAGGCGGGCTTCAGTAAATCCGCCCAGGTGGATTACTTCGCCTACAGAGGATGACCCCTCGTTTCCCATTTCGGGGGAAGGGGTAATTCCCCTGTCGGCAAAAGCATAGGGAGCAGGCATTCCGCATATACTTCTATCAAAGGAGATGGTGCGGATGAGGATGCCGGCATTGCCGAAGAATAAGCGGGAACCGAAACGTACCTATCTGAAAATGCTCATGCAAAAGCTGTTCAAATGAAAAAAGAGAAGGCCGTTCATCAAGGTGCCGGAAAGAAAATATAGGGCAGTCCAGAAAGTAGACTTTCTGAACAGCCCTATTTTTTTATGGGTAGCCTATTGATGAAGCCTTGCAGCAGGGGCATTATACCGCACGTGCAGTGTACTGCTACAATAGGAATGCCTGCCGGTCCGGGCCGATCAGATACAGCTCGTGCATCGCTCTTGTAAGGGCGACGTACAGCAGTTTCCTGTCCACCGGGTGGTCATGGAACGGCGTCTCGAATGCGGCAATCATCACTGCATCGAATTCGAGCCCCTTGGCAAGGTGGCTCGGTACGATGAGCAGCTTCGACTGGTCCAGAGA
>JAZUQF010000513.1:0-1882 GCA_045605545.1 Lysinibacillus sp. | reverse complement strand
TTTGAATTAAGGGTGGATGGCTGATGGAGGGACGTGTGTAAAGCTTTTTCTTAAATTTTTTTCAAACTAAACGTTGTACAAGAAAATATTGTATGTGTATAATGTTTTTAACTCGACAGGCCGAATCATATCCGTGCTGTTGTCAAGGTGGAGGATACATACACGAGAGAAAGTGATAAGGAGCTTATGACAAAAGTGTATAGATGGGGCGAATTGCACGTTTCTTGCGCGGCAAGAGGCAAAGGTGAACATTATACAAAAACAATCGACATAAACGGGATGACTGGGCAAGCAGGATGAAAATGAATAATTCGAAGAGGAGACGGACATGAAGAAAAAAGTAATCGTTATTGGAGCCGGGGTGGCAGGATTGGCGAGCGCCATTCGCCTGCAGCATGCAGGGTATCAGGTGGAGCTGTTTGAAAAGGAGGCGTTGCCGGGCGGAAAGATGCACCGCATTGAAAAGGATGGATTCAAGTTTGACCTGGGGCCGACCATTGTGATGATGCCGGAACTGTACAGGGAGGTTTTTGAATTATGCGGACGGGACCCTGACGACTATATTCCGATGCAGCGGCTCGAGCCGATGTTCCAGGTGTATTTTCCGGATGAAATGGACCGCCCATATAAAGGGTCGTCGGACCTGACGGAAATGATGAAGACGCTGGAAAGCATCAATCCCGAGGATGCACAGGGTTTCCTTGATTACCTGCAGGAAATCTATAAACGTTTCCTTGTTGCAAAGGATCATTTCATCCAGCGGCCATTCCGCAGGGCGAGGGACTTCTACAATCCATTCATGCTCAGGCAGGCGCTGAAACTGAAGACGTTCGACAGCGCCGATCATTTCATCGGCAAATACATCAAGGATGAACGGATCAAGAACATGCTCAGCTTCCAGACGCTGTATATCGGCATCTCCCCCTATAACGGGCCTTCCCTTTACTCGATCATCCCCATGATTGAATATCTGTACGGGGTCTGGTTCATCAAGGGGGGCATGTACACGATGGCGTCATCGATGGAGAGGCTGTTCCATGAGCTCGGCGGCAGGACCCACTACAATGCAGCCGTCGAAAAAATCTCCATCGAGTCCGGCCGCGCAGATGGCATCTATGTGAACGGAAGGAAGGAGGAGGCGGATTACGTCGTGTGCAACGCGGATTTCCCCTACGCCATGAAAGACCTCGTCCAGGATAAGAAGGCAAAAGGAAAGTACACCGACGAAAAGATCGATGCCATGAAATATTCCTGCTCGTGTTTCCTCCTGTATCTGGGGACGGACCGCAAATACGAGGAGGTGGAAGGCGTTCATAACTTCATCTTCAAAAGCGACCTGAAGAAGAATATAGACAACATCTTTACAGGGGAGAAGCTCCAGGATGGCGCCTTCTATGTCCACATTCCTACCAAGGTGGATCCGTCCATGGCCCCTGAAGGCAAGGAGGGCATCTATGTATTGCTGCCGGTGTCCGAGCTTTCAACGGCGAAGTATGAGTGGAATGATGAAAACATCCAGTACTACCGCGACTACCTGATCGGGGAAATGAAGAAGATAAAAGGGTTTGAAAATATAGAGGAGGAGATCGTCTCGGAATCCTATACGACTCCCGTCGATTTCAAAGAACGGTTCAATGCATACAACGGCGCGACTTTCGGCCTGCAGCCGACGCTGACGCAGAGCAATCACATGCGTCCACAAAGCAAGGCGACCCATTGCGAAAACCTGTATTTCACAGGCAGCAGCACACATCCGGGGGCGGGTGTGCCCATCGTCCTCCTGTCTGCAAGAATCGCCGCCCAGGAGCTGATGTCGGATGATAAAGGGATTCTATTCGGCTACTAAACTATCATAAAAAGGGGAGATTCATATGTTACAGCA
>JAZUQF010000512.1:0-28746 GCA_045605545.1 Lysinibacillus sp. | reverse complement strand
GGTACGTTCCCTAGAAACAGGTCATGTGCATATCGAGATGAAGCATCCAGAGGAATTATCGGATTCCTGGATTGAAAAACGTATTCGCAAGGCAGGAGATGAGCGTCTATTCTTCATCGGGGAAGCATTGCGCCGCGGGGTGACGATTGAGCAGATTCATGAGTGGTCTGCAATCGACCTGTTCTTCCTTCACAAGCTGAAAAAGATTGTGGATATGGAAACGACATTGGCAGAAAACAAGCAGGACAAGGATGTACTGCGTACGGCAAAACGCCTTGGCTTCGCAGACAAAAAGATTGCAGAGCTTTGGGAAACGACGCCTGAAGAGGTGTACGCATTCCGTAAGGAGCACGGCATCATCCCTGTCTACAAAATGGTTGATACATGTGCAGCCGAGTTTGATTCCCAAACACCATACTTCTACGGCACATATGAAGATGAAAACGAATCCATCAGAACAGAAAAGCCGTCCGTTGTCGTACTTGGTTCAGGTCCAATCCGCATCGGGCAGGGGGTTGAGTTCGATTACGCAACAGTCCACTCCGTATGGGCAATCCAGGAAGCGGGCTATGAGGCGATTATCATCAACTCGAATCCGGAGACGGTCTCAACTGACTTCTCGATTTCCGATAAGCTGTACTTCGAGCCGCTGACGATTGAAGACGTCATGCACATCATCGACCTGGAGCAGCCAATCGGCGTCGTTGTACAGTTCGGTGGGCAGACGGCGATCAACCTTGCGGATAAATTGGCGGCAAACGGTGTGAAAATCCTTGGGACTACATTAGAGGACATCGACCGTGCAGAAAACCGCGACAAGTTCGAATCTGCCTTAAAAGAGCTTGATATCCCACAACCACCGGGAGATACGGCGACATCGGCTGAGGGTGCGCTTGAAATTGCAAAGGGCTTAGGCTTCCCTGTACTGGTCCGCCCATCTTACGTGCTTGGCGGACGTGCAATGGAAATCGTCTATAACGAAGATGAATTGAAGCACTACATGGAAAATGCGGTCGAGGCATCGCCAGATCATCCAGTATTGGTAGACCGCTATCTGACGGGGCAGGAAATAGAAGTGGATGCTATCTGTGACGGCGAGAACGTCTTGATTCCGGGCATCATGGAGCACATCGAGCGTGCAGGGGTCCACTCCGGTGACTCAATCAGTGTATATCCACCGCAAAAACTGACGGAAGCGCAGAAGGAGACGTTAGTGGACTACACGACACGTCTGGCAAGAGGCCTTGGCATTGTCGGGCTGATGAACATCCAGTATGTAATGAGTGAAGGAGAGATCTACGTCATCGAGGTCAACCCACGTTCATCCCGTACTGTGCCGTTCTTATCGAAAATTACGAATATCCCGATGGCGAACATCGCAACAAAAGCAATTCTTGGCCAGTCCATCGTGGAGCAAGGCTATCCAACAGGCTTGGCGAAAGAGCAGCCAGGCGTCTTCGTGAAAGTGCCGGTGTTCTCGTTTGCGAAGCTACGTCGTGTAGACATTACATTAGGCCCTGAAATGAAATCGACAGGTGAAGTAATGGGTAAGGACGCTACATTGGAAAAGGCATTGTACAAAGGCTTGGTAGCATCTGGAATGGAAATCAAGACGCACGGAACGGTATTGTTCACTGTATCCGACAAGGATAAGGAAGAGGCGATTGCACTGGCAAAACGCTTCTCCACAGTCGGCTACCGTATCATGGCGACGGAAGGTACGGCAAAAGCATTCGAAGAGGCTGGCATTCGCACGGATGTAGTAGAGAAAATCGGCGCCAAAGGCAAGACATTGATCGATGTCATCCAAAACGGCGAAGCACAGCTTGTTGTGAACACATTGACAAAAGGCAAGCAGCCGGCGCGTGATGGCTTCCGTATCCGCCGTGAATCAGTGGAGAACGGGGTACCGTGCCTGACATCCCTTGATACGGCTGAAGCTATGCTGCGCGTCATCGAGTCCATGACGTTCACTGCCGAAGAAATGCCAAAAGCAGAGGTGGTACGCTAATATGATTCGCAACGAACGCATGACGATCGTTCATCAAGCGAAAATTGCTCATAACATCTTTGAATTAACACTACAAGGCGAACTTGTTCAGGACATGGCTCCTGGACAGTTCGTTCACGTACGAGTGGGGGAAAGTTTTGAGCCGCTTTTACGACGACCAATCAGTATTGCAAATATCAATAAAGAAATGAATGAATTCACGATGATCTACCGTGCAGAAGGGCGCGGGACAGAGCTTCTATCGAAAAAACTGGTCGGGGAAGAGGCGGATGTACTAGGTCCGCTCGGCAACGGCTTCCCGGTAGATGCGGTTGCACCAGGCGGCACTGCGCTGCTTGTTGGTGGGGGAATCGGCGTACCGCCACTCCATGAACTGGCAAAGCAATTGAATGAGCGGGGCGTCCGTACAATCCATGTGTTGGGGTTCCAGTCTGAAAATGTCGCGTTCTACGAGGAACAGTTTTCAGTGCTCGGCGAAACGCACTATGTAACAGCAGATGGAACAAAAGGGACAAAAGGCTTCGTGACGAACCTGCTGGATGAATTGAAGCCGGAATTCGATGCATTTTATTGTTGTGGACCGCTTCCGATGCTGAAGGCACTGGAGGCGCAGTTCCCGGAAAAGCCCGGCTATCTGTCCTTTGAGGAAAGAATGGCCTGTGGTATCGGTGCGTGCTTTGCCTGTGTGTGCAACACGACGGATACAGTGGAGAAAGACTATGTAAAAGTGTGCTCGGACGGGCCGGTATTCCCGAAAGGAGTTGTGGCACTATGAGCCGTATCAATATTGAATTGCCAGGTTTACAATTGAAAAATCCAATTATGCCGGCATCCGGCTGCTTTGGATTTGGGCGTGAATATGCACAGCTTTATGATCTATCGTTGCTTGGCGCCATCATGATCAAGGCGACGACAGTAGAGACGCGTTCCGGGAATCCGACACCACGTGTGGCAGAGACTGCGGCGGGCATGCTGAATGCAATCGGCCTTCAGAACCCGGGACTTGATAAGGTGCTGGCAGAGGAGCTGCCTTTTTTAGAAGCCTATGATGTACCGATTATCGCAAATGTCGCCGGTACGGAAATCGGGGACTACGTGGAAGTGGCAGACCGTATTTCGAAAGCACCGAACGTCCATGCATTGGAGTTGAACATCTCCTGCCCGAACGTGAAATGCGGAGGCATCCAGTTTGGTACGGACCCGGCAACAGCGCAGGAGCTGGTGAAGGCTGTCAAGGCTGTCTCGAGCGTACCGGTGTACGTGAAGCTGTCGCCGAACGTGACGAACATCGTCGATATCGCCAAGGCGGTAGAAGAGGGTGGAGCTGACGGCATTACAATGATCAATACACTGATTGGCATGCGCCTTCATGAAAAGACGGGCAAGCCGGTCATTGCCAATGGTACAGGCGGTCTTTCCGGCCCTGCTGTAAAGCCCGTGGCAATCCGCATGGTATATGATGTGTATAAAAATGTAAGCATCCCGATCATCGGGATGGGCGGTGTGACAGATGCGCAGGATGTCATCGATTTCATGAGCGCCGGTGCTTCTGCCGTAGCGGTAGGAACAGCGAACTTCGTTGACCACTTCGTCTGCCCCAACATTATCGATGCACTGCCGGCGAAGCTTGATGAGCTTGGGGTAGAGCATATTTCAGAAATCATTGGAAGGAGCCATCGTTGAAATGAACAATAAACCGATTATTGCATTGGACTTTCCCGGGGAGAAAGAGGTATTCCAATTCTTACATCAATTCGATGAACAGCTTTTTGTCAAGGTGGGTATGGAGCTTTATTTGCAGGAAGGCCCGGACATCGTACGCAAAATCAAGGAACAGGGCCACGACATCTTCTTGGACCTGAAGCTCCACGACATTCCGAATACGGTAAAGTCTGCAATGAAAGGTTTAGCACGGCTGGGTGTGGACCTGGTAAATGTTCATGCAGCGGGTGGCAAGCAGATGATGGAGGCGGCGCTTGAGGGTCTTGAAGAAGGGACGCCTGCCGGTAAAAGTCGTGCTGCTTTAATTGCCGTGACGCAGCTGACATCGACGACGGAGGAGCAGATGCAGCACGAGCAGCGCATTGGGCTACCGTTGATTGAATCGGTATTGCACTATGCGCAGCTGGCAAAGCAGGCCCGCCTTGATGGTGTTGTATGTTCGGTGCATGAAGCACGGGCAATTGCTGAATCATGCGGAGAGGACTTTCTGCGGGTGACACCCGGCATTCGGATGAGCGGCGGAGCGGTGCATGACCAACAGCGTATCGCTACACCAGACGGCGCCCGTCGAGACGGCTCCTCGTTGATTGTTGTTGGCCGCGCCATTACAGGGGCGGACGACAAATGTGCGGCATATAAAGAAGTTTGTGAATTATGGGAGGCAAAATAACATGACATTACAAAACGAAATCGCACACGCCATGTTGAAGGTGGGTGCAGTGGAATTGAACCCGACAAATCTTTTCACGTGGGCATCAGGCATTAAATCACCGATTTACTGTGATACACGTTTAACGATTTCAGATCCGGTCATCCGCAGACAGCTGGCGAACGGATTGGCGCAGAGCATCCAGGAATTCTTCCCGGGTACAGAGGTAGTCGCCGGAACAGCGACAGCGGGCATCCCGCATGCAGCGTGGGTTTCTGACATTTTGGAGTTGCCGATGGTGTATGTGCGCTCCAAGGCGAAGGAGCACGGTCGGGGCAACCAAATCGAAGGAAAGTATGCACCGGGCCAAAAGGTAGTCGTAGTGGAAGACATCGTCTCAACGGGGGGCTCATCCATCACGGCGGTGGAGGCATTGCGTGCAGCCGGCTGCGAGGTGCTCGGAGTCGTATGCGTATATACATACAACCTCCCGAAAGCGGAAGAGGCCTTCGATGCGGCCGGCGTAAAATACGTATCGCTCACAAACTTCGACCATCTAGTAGAAGCCGCCAACGAATCAGGCGCCATCTCCCAAGAGCAAATCCCGTTCCTTAAAGAGTGGCACGCGGACCTTAAAGCTGGGAAGCTTTAAGATTCGCGTGCGACGAGGAGTCTGGTCGCTAGGCGAGTAGCCCCACAGGAGCACAATAATTCAGACTGTAGACAAACTCAAAGAAATTTGAACTTGTCTACAGTTTTTTCTATTTATAATGCACGATAAGAAATCGTCAACGGCATCGGGGCAAAAGAGTGTCCAGAAACGGAAATTCGTTTCTGGACACTATTGCTTATAGCTTGAGGGCTTTTTATATGCCAAGCCTCCATGCTTTTTAAATGGCAAGAAAGGTGATTTACTTAAGGGAAGGAGGGGATAATTTTGGAATTTGGATTATATTCACTTGGCGACCATATGCCAAACCCGCATACGAATGAATGGGTTCCTGCCAGCCAGCGTTTAACGGAAATCGTGGATGCCGCCAAGCTGGCAGAAGAGGTGGGGATTGATGTATTCAGTGTCGGGGAGAGCCATCAGAAATATTTTACGACACAGGCCCATACCGTACTCTTGAGCGCCATTGCACAAGCGACAAAGACGATCAAGATTTCCAGCTCTTCCACCATCCTCAGCACATCCGATCCAGTAAGGGTGTTTGAGGATTTCGCCACAATCGATCTATTGTCGGGCGGACGGGTGGAACTCATTGCCGGCCGTGCGTCGCGTGTCGGCCTATTTGAACTGCTCGGCTATGACTTGGCCAATTATGAGGCATTATTCGAAGAGAAGTTTGAATTGCTGAATCTGATTAATGAGCAGGAGGTCGTCAATTGGCGGGGGGAGTTCAGGGCACCGCTTAAAAATGCGGAAATCTTGCCGCGTCCCTTTCATGGCAAACTGCCGATTTGGCGGGCGGTAGGTGGAACGCCGACAAGCGCCGTCAAAGCAGGGGAGGCCGGGGTACCGATGGCGTTGGCCGCTTTGGGCGGCAATGCCCTTCATTTCAAGCGGCTCATCGATTTGTACCGCACCTCGGCTATGAATGCGGGGCATGATCCGCAGCAGCTGCCCGTTGCTACGACAAGCCTCATGTATTTGACGGAAAATGTAGAGCATGCCATGAGCACGATGTACCCGTATCTGAATAAAGGGATGATGCATGTCAATGGGCGAGGCTATCCCGCCCAGCTCTTCATGGACGGCGATGCAGTGGAGGATGTACTGATGGTGGGGGATGCAAGTCGCATCGTCGAAAAAATCCTGCACCAGCATGAGCTGTTCGGCCATCAGCGCTTCCTCGCGCAGATTGATTTCGGCGGGATTCCGTTTGGCGAGGTGGCCAAAACGATTGAGATGATCGGCAAGGACATCCTGCCGCAGGTGAAGAAGTACACGATATGAAAAAAAGGAACCCGAATAGGTCCGCCTAGGTGGCGCCCGCTATTCGAGTTCCGTTCAATGCATCTTCCTAGCCTTCTTTTGCTAGTTTTTTTTCAGCTGCAGAATTATCTGCTCATCCGGTGTGACGTACAACGTCTTCTGCTCAAAATAGATGACGAAGCCGGGCTTCGATCCGTTCGGCTTCTTCACCTGGCGGATTTCCGTATAGTCGACCGGGACGGACGAAGAGTCGCGTGCCTTGCTGAAATAGGCGCTCAAGATGGCCGCTTCATGCAATGTCGCCTCATCCGGCTGTTCCGAATGGATGACGACGTGCGATCCCGGGATGTCTTTCGTATGAAGCCAAATATCCGATTTTTTCGCAAGCTTGAATGTCAAATAATCATTCTGCTTGTTATTTTTACCGACGGAAATGGGAATGCCTGTGGAAGAAATGAACTTCTCAGGCGCCGGCTTCGTCGGTTTTTTCTTTTTCTTTGAAGCGCGGAGGCGCAGGTAGCCCTGTTCTGCCAATTCTTCACGAATCTCCTCAATATCGGCAGGGGCGGCCTGCTGTACCTGTTGGGAAAGCATTTCAAAATATTGAATTTCATCTTCGGCTTTTTGCTTTTGTTCTTCAATCATGACAAGTGCATTTTTAGCCTTGTTATACTTCGTATAGTAGCTCTGGGCATTTTCAATCGGCGTCTTTCGCGGACTCAGCGGGATGGCCACTTGTTCGCCGGTGTAATAGTTCTCCACCGTCACGCGTTCGGCGCCTTTTTCGAATTGATACACGTTCGCCATCAGCAGTTCTCCGTATAATTGGAATTCATCCAGCTTGCTGGCGCGGGCGTAGTCCTGATCCAGCTTCTTCAATTTCAAGCGCAGCTTATCTATTTCATTGGAAAGCCAACGTTCCAGATCGCCTGCCTGCTGCTTCACCCGGTCGCGCTCGGCTCGGGCGAAGAAGACGCGGTCGAGCAGTTCGCCAAGTGTATCATATGTCGCCTGTGCGCCTTCAATATGCCGAAGTTCCGCCGGAGAGAAGGCCACCTTGCCATTTTCCTTGTAGGTCGGCTGTGCGGCCCGCTCTATGTCCTGTATGAAGTCGCGGAAGATGTGCGGATGATTCGTATCGTCCAAACGGTATAATAGCTCGGCTGCATGCAACGGCGAGAAGCCGGCGAAATGCTGTACGACTTCCTTTGGTTCACGCGGCCGGCTGAAAAAGTCCATGATTTCCTCGTCCGATGCGGTGAACGGGTTTAGCTTTTCCTGCGCGGGAGGGCCGATATACGTCTGGCCCGGCAACACGGTCCGGTAGCTGTTCAAGGATGGAGGCAGGTGCTTCAAACTGTCGAGTATCCGCATATTCTCTGCATCTACCAAAATGCAGTTGCTGTGGCGCCCCATGATTTCAACAATCAGCTTGCGCATCACGGGATCCCCGATTTCGTTTTTACTTTCCACCGTCATTTCAATGATTCGTTCCCCGTCCTGTGCTGTGATGCTTTGGATGAAGCCGCCCTCTAAATGCTTGCGCAGCAACATGCAGAACATCGGCGGTTCAGCAGGGTTGTCGACTGTCTGCCTTGTCAGATGGATGCGGGCATAAGAGGGGTGGATGGAGACGAGCAATTTATGATTAGCACCACCTGCACGGATCTGCAGCATTACTTCCATTGCATTCGGCTGATGGATTTTTGTGATGCGGCCTGTCACTAATTTTTGAAGCTCTTTTGTCATTGCGTTTGTAAATAATCCGTCAAAAGCCATTGATCATTCCTCTTTCACTTATAGCGTCTTGCTACATTATTATAATATTCATTGCCAACCCATTCCCTCTTATGATAGCATTTTTTCTTACGGGTGCCGATGTTTACATATTTCTATAAAACAATCGGCATAATGACCTGAACATATGCTATAATTGTTGCAGTATGCAGGGAAGGGTGTGACGAACCTTGGTGCGTAGTATGACGGGCTTTGGCAGGGGTGTCACAACGACGAAATCTTATCAACTGACCGTTGAAGTTCGTAGTGTGAATCATCGTTTTTTAGAAATCAATACGAAATTCCCGAAAGAGTGGATGGAATCCGAAGTGTTGGCGAAAAAGATGCTTTCACAGGCTCTATCACGAGGGAAACTCGATGTGAACATCTTTTTAAAGGAGCTCCAGGCGGCCGAGCAGAAGATTGAAATCAATTGGCCGCTTTTAGAGGCATATCGCAAGGCGAAGGAAGAGCTGTCGCAAAACATGCTGGTGGAAGAGAAGTGGACGATGCAGGAAATCGCCATGCTCGACCAGGTATTGACTATCCAGAAAGAAGAGCTGGTCAATGAAGATGTGCTGTCCGCGGTGCAGCAGGCGCTAACCGAAGCGGTTGCACAGCTGATTGCGATGCGCGAGCGTGAGGGTTCGGAGCTGAAGATGGTCATGCTGCAATATAAGGAGCAGCTGCAGGAGCAGGTACAGTGCATCCGCCAGACATCAGGGGATGCGGTGGCAAAATACCGGGAGCGTCTGAAGCAGCGGGTCGAGGAGTTTACGAGTGGGCACTTGCTGGAGGACAGATTGCTTACGGAGGTGGCACTGTTCGCGGAACGGGTGGACATCACCGAGGAGCTGGACCGTCTCGAAAGCCATTTTGGCCAGCTGACGGAAACGTTGGAGGAGAATGTGCCGATCGGTCGCAAGCTGGACTTCCTGATGCAGGAAATGCACCGTGAAATCAATACTATCGGTTCGAAAAACCAGTCTTCAGAAAGCTCGATTGCCGTTGTGCAGGCGAAGACGATTTTAGAGAAAATGCGGGAGCAAGTTCAAAATATTGAATAGCTAGAAGGAGTTATAAATGAAGAAACAACGTGGCTTATTAATCGTATTATCAGGTCCATCGGGTGTTGGAAAAGGGACGGTTCGTAAAGAGCTCTTCTCGCAGGCCGATACGAATTATGAATATTCGATTTCAATGACGACGCGTAATCCTCGCGAAGGAGAAGTAGATGGTGTAGACTATTTCTTTAAGACACGCGGGGAATTCGAGGCGTTGATCGAAGAGGGCGGCCTGCTCGAGCATGCCGAGTTCGTAGGGAACTATTACGGTACTCCGCTTGCCTATGTCAACGAAACACTGGATGCCGGACGTGATGTATTTTTGGAGATTGAGGTACAGGGCGCGCAGCAGATTCGTGAAAAGGCACCGGATGCATTGTTCATTTTCCTGGCGCCGCCAAGCCTTTCAGAGCTGAAATCACGCCTGATTGGCCGAGGTACGGAGACGGATGATATCATTGCGAAGCGCATTGCAACGGCAGAGGCGGAGCTGGAAATGATGAGCCTGTACGATTACGTTGTAGAAAATGATGAAGTAGAAAATGCGTGCGACAAAATCAACGCGATTATCAAGGCGGAACATTGTCGCCGCGAGCGTGTAGAAAAAATTTATTTATCCATGTTGAAGGGGGAATAATCCATGTTATATCCATCAGTAGACGCTTTAAAAAAGGAAATCGATTCTAAGTATTCATTAGTGAGCCTAGCTTCCAAGCGTGCTCGTCAAATGCAGGAGGAGGGCGGCGAACGTCTTCATAAGTACGTATCCTATAAACCAGTGGGAAAAGCGTTGGAAGAAGTGGCGATCGGTGCACTGAAAAAAGAGCAGCAGGATGAAGCGACTATTTACGAGGACGAAGTTTAATAATTGATGCAGACAGCTCCCGGAGAAGTTTCTTTGGGAGCTTATCATTTGAGAGGGAGACATTTTTATGCAAACGAAGAATATTTTACTTTGTGTATCAGGTGGAATCGCAGTCTATAAGGCAGTGGCGCTTGTAAGCAAACTGACACAGGCAGGCTTTGATGTAAAAGTAATCATGACAGCATCTGCACAGAAATTTGTAAACCCGTTAAGCTTTCAAGTGATGTCCAAAAATGATGTCTTTGTCGACACGTTTGATGAAAAGGATTCAAAGGTCATTGCGCACATCGATCTGGCGGACTGGGCGGACCTTGTCCTCGTCGCACCTGCAACGGCGAATGTCATCGGGAAAATGGCAAATGGCATTGCGGATGACGTGGTGACGACCACACTTCTTGCTGCGACGGCACCTGTATGGATAGCGCCGGCGATGAATGTCCATATGTATGACCATCCTGCAGTAAAGCGTAATCTCATGCAACTGCATGCAGACGGCTATCGCTTCATCGAGCCTTCCGAGGGCTATCTTGCATGCGGCTATGTCGGAAAAGGACGATTGGAGGAGCCGGAAAAGATTACAGAGCTGGTGAAGGCGCATTTTCAGCCTGCCCATCAGCCATTGAAGGGCAAGAAGGTGGTAGTGTCGGCCGGACCGACGCGCGAAAGAGTGGACCCGGTACGTTTCCTGACGAATTTCTCTACAGGGAAGATGGGCTATGCGATGGCGGAAGCCGCTCGTGACCTGGGGGCGGAAGTGACCCTGGTGTCGGGGCCGACGAACTTGGCGAAGCCGACCGGCATGGCGGTAGTGGACGTCGAAAGTGCGCAGGATATGTGCGATGCCATTATGGCTGAATACGACAGTGCCGACATTGTCATCAAAACAGCTGCTGTAGCGGATTACCGTCCGAAAAATGTGCACGGGCAGAAGATGAAGAAGCAGCCGGGGGAGGCTGTACTGGAGCTTGAACGCACGACCGATATTTTGGCGACGCTCGGTGCGAATAAAAAGCATCAGCTGCTGATTGGCTTTGCGGCCGAAACGAATGATGTGGAAAGCTATGGCACGCAGAAGCTCCAAAGGAAGAATGCCGACTACATCGTTGCAAATGATGTCACACAAGAAGGTGCCGGCTTTGGGACGGATACAAACAGTGTCATCCTGCTGGGCCGCGACTTTAAAGAAACGTTCACACATCTTCCGAAGAAGGAGCTTGCCCGCCGTCTTTTAGAAACGATTGCAGAGAAGGAAGATTTCAAATGACGTTGGTCGTTGCCCGGGTAATCGTCGATGTGGCTGCGTATCCGGTGGACCGGCCCTTTGATTACCTCGTTCCGGAAGAATGGCATGCGCTGATTGAAGTGGGCTGTCGTGTGAGGGTGCCATTCGGACCGCGCAATGTATTGGGATTTGTGGTGGCGCTCCAAACGGAAACGGATGTGCCGATGAACAAAATCAAGCCGGTTTCGCAGGTGCTGGACATCGAACCGGTGTTGACGCGGGAAATGCTGGAAATGGCGAAGTGGTTGAAGCAGCAGACCATCTGCTATGAAATTGACGCCTTGCAGGTGATGCTTCCATCAGCACTGCGGGCGAAATATGAAAAAATTGTGCATGCTATGGGAGCAATGGAGCAGATCCCTCAAGAGTTATCCCCATTCTTCAATCGAAACGGCAAGGCTGATTTTAAAAGTTTTGAAAAGGCTGGCATGCTGAGAGAGCTGAAACAGGCGGTCAAGGATGGTCTGGTCATGATTGAAAACAGCGTGAAGCAGCAGGGACGCAAGAAAGAGATCCGCAAGGTGCAGATTGAGGCGGACGTAGCCAAGCTTGCGGAAATCGAATCGGCAATCCCGAAAAGGGCGGCCAAGCAGAAGCAATTGGTGCAATGGATGGCAGAGCATGCCGGACAAGCGCTGCTGCCGGATGAGGTATGCAACGAAGTGGGCGTAACGATGGCCGTCCTGCAGTCGGTCATTGAAAAGGGCGCCGCAGCTTTCATAAAAGAAGAAGTATACAGGGACCCCTTTACAAAGGAAGTCGCCAAGACGGATTTCCTGAAGCTGACGGATGAGCAGGAGACGGCGCTTTCTGCGATTACAGGTGCAATGGATGCAGGTCGTCCCGAAACATTCCTGCTCCAAGGGATTACGGGAAGCGGGAAGACGGAGGTGTACCTGCAGGCGATCCAGCATACGCTCCGTGAAGGAAAGGAATCCATCGTGCTTGTGCCGGAGATTTCACTGACACCTCAGATGACGGAGCGCTTCCGGTCACGCTTTGGCGAGCAGGTAGCCGTCATGCATAGCGGCCTGTCCGTCGGTGAAAAGTATGATGAATGGCGGAAGATCCAACAGGGCAAGGTGAAGGTAGTGGTCGGTGCGCGGTCGGCCATTTTTGCGCCCTTTGAAAACCTGGGGCTGATTATCCTGGATGAAGAGCATGAATCCACCTACAAGCAGGAGGATTCGCCACGCTACCATGCAAGGGACGTCGCAATCTGGCGCAGCGAGCATCATGCATGCCCGGTCATTTTAGGGAGCGCCACACCGAGCCTGGAGTCGTTTGCGCGGGCCAAAAAAGGCGTCTATACGCTTTTGGCCTTGAAGAAGCGGGCGATGAATCAAAGCCTGCCGACCGTCCATGTAGTGGATTTGCGGGAGGAGCTGAAGCTCGGCAACCGCTCGATGTTTTCCATCCAGCTGGCCGAGGCGATACGGGAACGTCTTGCGAAAAAGGAACAGACCGTGCTGTTTTTGAACCGGCGCGGCTATTCCTCCTTTGTTCTTTGCCGGGACTGTGGGACGGTCGTGGAATGTCCGAACTGCGACATCTCGCTGACCTACCACCGTTTCAGTGAAAAGCTGAAATGCCATTATTGCGGCCATGAAGAGTATGTGCCCCAAGTCTGTCCTGAGTGTACAAGTGACCATATCCGTTTCTTCGGGACAGGTACGCAGAAGGTCGAGGAGGAGCTGCATAGGCTGTTCCCCGAGGCGCGCGTACTCCGGATGGATGTGGATACGACGAGCAGAAAGGGCTCCCATGAGGTGCTCCTGGATGCATTCGGACGCGGGGAGGCTGACATTCTGCTCGGCACGCAGATGATTGCGAAAGGGCTGGATTTCCCTGACATTACGCTTGTCGGCGTGCTGAGCGCCGATACAAGCCTGCATCTCCCGGACTACCGTTCAGCCGAGCGCACCTTCCAACTGCTCACACAGGTGAGCGGCCGGGCTGGGCGGCACGACAAGGCGGGGGAAGTAATCGTCCAGACCTATACGCCCGAGCACTATGCCATCGAGCTTTCGAAGGAGCAGCTGTATGAGCCGTTTTATGAACGGGAGATGCATGTCAGAAGACAGGCGAACTATCCACCCTACTATTATTTGGCGCTCGTACAGGTCTCTCATGAAGATGTGATGATGGCCGCTGAATACGCTGCAAGAGCGACGGAATACCTGCGGGCCAACCTGTCGTTCAACGTCTCCATCATCGGACCGACGACGGCGAGCATCAGCCGCCTCCAAAATAGATATCGATACCAATGTTTGATAAAATATAAAATAGAACCAAATTTGATTCCGGTGCTGCTGCAGCTCATCAAACTGTACCGCTCGGAATGGATGAAAAAAGGAATTCAGCTCACAATTGATTTGGACCCCTCCATGATTTGAGCTTGTGAAAGAGGTAAATAATATATGGCAATCAAAGAAGTAGTGAAGGCGCCTGCAAAGGTTTTGTCTTCCAAAACACAAGAAGTGGAAGTAATCGATGAGAAAATCATCGGGCTTTTAGATGATTTATATGACACGATGGTGGAATATGACGGCGTAGGAATCGCTGCTCCACAGATTGATGTTGGCCTGCGTGTAGCCATCGTCGAACTGGGCGAGGATATTTTAGAGATGATCAATCCCGTTGTCCTTGAGACGCGCGGTGAAGCCGAGGATGTGGAAGGGTGCCTGAGCTTCCCGGACCTGTTCGGTATGGTAAAGCGTCCAACCTACGTAAAAATCGAGGCGGCGGACCGAGAAGGGCGCATTTACGAACTGGAGGCCGAGGATTTCGAGGCGCGCTGTATCCTGCATGAAATCGACCACTTGGATGGGATACTTTTCGACTCGAAGCTAACGCGTGTATTGACGCAGGAAGAGCTTGATGAAATGTACGCGGACATTGAGGAGGAATAATTATGACATCTGTTGTTTTTATGGGGACGCCTGCCTTTTCGGCCCCAATCCTGCGCATGCTGCATGAAGAAGGTTATCAAGTACTGGCTGTCGTGACGCAGCCGGATCGCCCGGTAGGCCGTAAAAAGGTGCTGACACCGCCACCGGTAAAGGAAGAGGCAGTCAGACTCGGCCTGCCTGTCATCCAGCCGGAAAAACTTAGAGGCTCCGAGGAACTAAAGCAAATCATTAGTCTAGGGGCGGACATCATCATTACAGCGGCATTCGGACAGATTCTGCCGAAGGAGCTGCTGGAGGCGCCGCGGCTTGGCTGCATCAATGTTCATGCATCTCTTTTACCGCAATACCGCGGGGGGGCACCGATACATCAGGCAATCATCGATGGCCAGGATACGACAGGTGTGACAATCATGTATATGGCTGAAAAGCTGGACGCCGGCGATATCATTTCCCAGCAGGAAATTGTCATTGAGGATGCAGACCATACAGGCAGCCTGTTCGAGAAGTTGAGCGAAGTGGGCCGTGAGCTGTTAAGGGAAACATTGCCTTCCATCATTGATGGGACGAATGCAAGAATCCAGCAGGACGAGTCGAAGGTGACGTATGCATCGAATATCAGCCGTGAGCAGGAGCGCATCGACTGGTCGAAGGAAGCGCGTACGATTTATAACCAAGTGCGGGGGCTGCATCCTTGGCCGGTCGCCTATACGACGTTCGAAGGTGCCAACTTTAAAATATGGTGGGCGCAGGTCGGTGAGACATCCAATGACCGGGAACCGGGAGAAGTGGTGGCCATCCATAAGGATCATTTCGAGATTGCTACAGGTGAAGGTGGAGCACTTGCCGTGTATGATGTGCAGCCGGCAGGCAAAAAACGTATGACGGCCCAAGAGTATCTTCGTGGCACAGGCTCGAAATTACAGATTGGAGACCGTTTTGAATGAGTAAAAAGAAGCAGCAAATCTGGGATGGCAACGTAAGGGATGCCGCCCTCTCCATTCTGTTGGCAGTCGATAAAAACCAGGCATACAGCAACCTGCTGCTCCATCAGACAATCGAGAAGTATAAGATCGATGTGAAGGACAGGGGCTTATTGACGGAAATTACGTACGGTACATTGCAGCACAAGCTGACGCTGGATTATTACCTGGAGCCTTTCATCCGAGGGAAAGTTGATTTATGGGTACGCTGGCTGCTGCGCATGTCCTTGTATCAAATGGAGTATTTGACACGCATTCCGGCGCATGCTGCCGTGAACGAGGCGGTGGAGATTGCCAAACGGCGCGGCCATAAAGGAATCGCTTCGATGGTGAACGGAATCTTGCGGTCGATTTTACGCCAAGGTGTCCCGTCAACTGCCGATATCAAAAATCCGGTGGAACGCCTTTCAATCGAGACGAGCCATCCACAGTGGCTGGTAGAGCGCTGGGTGGAGAGCTACGGGTTTGATGAAACGGCGGCCATGCTGCGTGAAAACAACATCCCGCCTGTCCAGACGGTACGGGTCAACAAGACACGCGCAACAGTCGAAGAAGTGCTGGCTTCACTGGAGGCGGAAGGTATAAAGGCGCAGCAGAGCGACATGATGCCTGAATGCATCCATTTGACAAATGGCACAGCGGCACGTACAACGGCATTTAAAGAAGGGCTCATCACCATCCAGGATGAGAGCTCGATGATGCCCGCCAACGTCCTTGATCCGCAACCGGGCATGAAAGTGCTTGATATGTGTGCAGCCCCAGGCGGTAAAACGACGCATATGGCGGAAAAAATGGGCAATGAGGGGTCTATTTTAGCGATGGACCTGCACCCTCATAAACTGGATCTGATTGATGAAAATACGGCACGTCTAGGATTGGACATTGTTCAGACGGCTCCGGTCGACGGGCGGAAGGCGGCAAGCCTCCTGCCAAAGGAAAGCTTCGACGCAGTGCTTGTCGATGCCCCATGCTCGGGACTCGGGGTCATGCGCCGGAAGCCTGATATCAAATATACAAAGCGTGAAGAGGATTTGGAGAGTTTACAGACCATCCAATTGGCGATTTTAGATAATGCCGTGCAAGTGCTAAAACCGGGAGGACGTCTCGTATATAGTACATGTACGGTCGATAAGCGGGAAAATGAAGGAACCGTCGAGGCGTTCGTCGCCGCGCATCCTGAAATGGAGCGCGAGGAATTAGGAAATTTACCAGAAAAACTATTAGCGAAACAAAATAACGGGATGCTACAGGTGTTCCCACATGATTTTGGGAGCGACGGCTTTTTCGTCGCCGCGTTTCGTAAAAAAGGAGAAACAATTTAAGTAATGGAGCAAAATAAATTTGATGAACGTATTCAAGATTTAGTGGAAGAGACGGAAGCCAAGCCGGTTCGCCGTCAGAAGAAAGAAAAGCCCCAGCTGAAGGAATCGATTTATTCATTGCGTCCCGATGAACTGCAGGAGTGGCTGAAGGCCAACGGGGAAAAGCCTTTCCGCGCCGGACAAATTTATGAATGGCTTTACAATAAACGAGTAAAAACGTTCGATGAAATGTCCAACCTATCCAAAGGACTTCGTGAAAAGCTGGAGGAGCATTTTGCCTTAACGACATTGTCCACAATCGTCAAGCAGGAATCAAAGGATGGTACGATCAAATTCCTATTCCAATTGCAGGACGGCTATTCGATCGAGACTGTATTGATGCGCCATGATTATGGAAATTCCGTCTGTGTAACGACACAGGTCGGGTGCCGGATCGGCTGTACCTTCTGCGCGTCTACATTGGGCGGGCTGAAGCGACACCTGATGGCGGGCGAAATCGTCGAGCAGGTGGTCAAAGTGCAGCAGACCCTGGATGAAGTGGGCGAACGCGTCAGTTCCATCGTCATCATGGGAATCGGCGAACCGTTCGATAACTACGACGCGATGATGAACTTCCTGAAAATCGTCAATAATGATAAGGGATTGAACATCGGAGCCCGTCATATCACGGTTTCCACATCGGGGATTGTACCGAAAATCTACCAATTTGCAGATGAGCAGATGCAGATCAATTTCGCTGTTTCCTTGCACGCACCAAATCAGGAGGCACGTCAGAAATTGATGCCGATTGCCCGTGCCTATAAAATTGACGAGCTATTGGAAGCGGTCCGCTACTATACGAAAAAGACAGGCCGTCGCGTGAGCTTTGAATACGGTCTGATGGCGGGCGAGAATGATTCGGTCGAAGTGGCCAATGAGCTTGCAGACCTGATCAAGGGAATCAAGTGCCACGTCAACTTGATCCCAATCAACTATGTGCCGGAGCGCGATTATGTACGTACATCACGAAGCAGCATCTTTGCCTTTGAAAAGGCGTTGAAAGAGCGGGGAGTGAATGTGACGATTCGCCGTGAGCAAGGAGCCGATATCGCGGCGGCTTGTGGGCAATTGCGCGCGCAGGAACGACAAGATGAAGTAAAGTAGGTGACCATAGAGTGAACTTTACAGTGGAAAGTGATGTTGGATTGAAACGCACAATCAACGAGGACCGGGTAGCGTTTTTTACGCGCCCGGACCAATTCAAAATGGCGATTTTAGCGGATGGCATGGGCGGCCACAATGCGGGTGATGTGGCAAGCGAAATGGCCATTACCGAAATGCAGGTGCTATTCCAGCAGGCGGATGCCGCACAGCTGGCGGTGTCTGAGCAGCGCAAGCAGTGGCTGTGCGATGCCGTCTCCCAAATCAACGACGAGATTTACCGTTATGCCCAATCACATGAAAGCTGTCAAGGAATGGGGACTACGCTCATCGCGGTGCTGATATATGGTGCAGACTGCATCATCAGCCATGTCGGTGACAGCCGCGTCTATCATTTTACAGATGAGGACGTTACGCTTGTTACGCGCGACCACTCATATGTGAACGTTTTGTTGGAAAGTGGCCAAATCAGTGAAGAAGAGGCCCACAACCACCCTCAAAAAAACTTTATTTTAAAGGCATTAGGTACGGAAAGCTCGGTTCAGCCTGACTTTTATGAGGTTCATATGAAGGAAGGCTCCTATCTACTCATTTGTTCGGACGGCCTTAGCAACAAGCTATCTACCAGTGAAATGGCCGCCATCATTACGATGCCCATGCCATTGAAGGAAAAAGGAAAAAAATTAGTTAAGCTGGCGAATGATAGCGGCGGTGAAGACAATATTTCCCTTATTCTAATGACGATGAAAGAGGAGGTGTAGGCATGCTGATTGGAAAACGAGTAGGTGAACGTTACGAAATTCTATCGTTGATTGGCGGCGGTGGAATGAGTAATGTTTACCTGGCGCATGACATCATTTTAAGTCGTGATGTAGCAATCAAAATTTTGCGCTATGATTTTTCAAACGAAGATGAGCTGCATCGTCGTTTCCAACGTGAGGCACTATCTGCTACGAGCCTAACACATCCGAACATTGTAAGTGTCTATGATGTCGGAGAAGACGGGAGTATGCACTACATTGTGATGGAGTATGTGAAAGGGAAAACGCTAAAGCAATACATACAGGAATTTTCCCCGCTGTCTCCAGCAAAAAGCGTACAAATTATGAAGCAGCTGACGTCGGCGATGACCCATGCGCATGAAAATGGCATCATCCATCGAGATATCAAGCCGCAGAACATTCTGATGGATGCAGAAGGAAACGTGAAAATAACCGATTTCGGTATTGCAACGACGCTCAATGCAACAAGTTATACACAGACGAACTCGGTAATGGGTACGGTCCATTACCTGTCTCCAGAACAGGCACGCGGTGGGGGAGCGACGAAAAAGTCCGATATTTATTCATTGGGGATTGTCCTCTACGAACTGCTGACAGGGGAACTGCCGTTTTCGGGCGAATCCGCTGTAGCCATCGCGTTGAAGCATCTGCAGTCGGAGACGCCTTCTGTACGCGCACTCGATGCATCCATCCCGCAGCCGCTTGAAAACATTGTGTTAAAGGCGACGGCCAAGGATGCCAACCACCGCTACGCCAGCATGGATGAGATGGAGGCCGACCTGCATACATGCTTGTCGGCGGCGCGTTTGAACGAGCCGAAGTTCACGCTATCTCTTGATAATGAGGCGACAAAGGCCATTCCCATCATCAGGGATAAATTGCCGATAGATGACATGCTGCAAACGAAGCACGTAGATACAGTGCAGGCGCCGGAAAGGGAAAAGACCGCCCACTCGGAGCAACCTCCTGTAAAGGGCAAAAAGAAAAGGAAGAAATGGCCGATTATTGCAGGGGCGCTCATCACGCTTGCTATACTGGCATTCGTGCTGTTTTTTGCTTTGACGCCGTCGAAGGAAATCATTCCGGATGTGGCGAACGCCACTGTTGAAGATGCAATCACCGAACTGGAAAAGGCCGGCTTTACAGTCGGAGAAACGATTGAACGTAACTCCGATGAAGTGGAGAAGGATAAGGTGATTGGAACCAATCCAAAAGCCGGGCTTTCAAGACAAAAGGGCACTGAGGTTCAATTGATGGTCAGCCTTGGGGCGGAGCAGATGGATATGCCTGATTACGTAGGACGCCAGCTTAGCCAAGTAGAAGCTTGGGCTGAAAAGGCGGAATTCAAAGATGTTGAGTTCGTGGAAGTCAATTCCGACCTTCCTGCAGGCGAGGTCGTCAGCCAGGAGCCAGCAGCAGGCGAGGATGTCGTAGCAAAGGATACGATTGTCAAGCTCCAGGTGAGCAAGGGTAAAAAGATGGTGAATGTCGCGAATCTGAAGGGCTATACGGAAGCGGAATTGAATGATTATGCACAGAATGCAGGACTGCGTGTTAAAAAGGGCAATCCGGTCAATTCCGATTCGGTACGTGCAGGCAGCGTAGTCTCCCAAAAGCCTACAGCCGGTTCGACTGTGGCTGTAGGAACGACAATAGAAGTTGTGCTTTCAAAGGGGCCGGCGGAAAAGCCGACCAAATTATATAATAAAGTCATTTCAATTCCATACGAAGGTTCACTGGATGAAAACGGGGAGCCGATTCCACAGACCGTACAAGTATATATACAGGATAAATCCAATACAATGGCAGATCCGGTAGAGGAACTCGTCATTACGGAGGATGCGACATATCGCGTTAAATTGGAGATTGTCGAAGGTGAAAAGGCGGCATACCGTATCGTCCGCGATTCAGTCATATTTGCACAGGAAACCGTATCGTATGATGATTTCTAAGGGAGGGTTTACATGGCGCAAGGCCAAATTCGAAAAGCACTAAGTGGGTATTATTATGTAGAACAGGATGGGGAGCTGATCCAGTGCCGCGGCCGCGGGGTATTCCGCAACCGCGGCGAGGCGCCGCTTGTCGGCGATATCGTCGATTTTACAAAAGAGGGCGAATCGGATGGATATGTGATGAAAATCCATCCTCGCAAAAATGAACTTGTACGACCGCCGATTGCTAATATTGATCAGGCGATTCTCGTATTTTCGGTAAAAGAGCCGGATTTCAATACGATTTTGCTCGATCGCTTTTTGGTCGTGCTGGAGTCGTTCCAGATCGAGCCGATCATTTGCCTGACGAAGATGGATTTGTTGGGGGACGGGGAACTTGCATTGCTGTCGTCCTACATCGAAGACTACAGGGAAATCGGCTATGAAGTCATTACGACATATAAGGGGGACGACTCCCTAATTGAAAGACTCCAGCCGATGCTGAAAGGAAAAACGACCGTCCTGGCGGGGCAATCGGGTGTCGGGAAATCGACGTTGCTAAACACCCTCCTGCCTGAATTGAATCTAAAGACGGGCATCATTTCCCAAAGCCTGGGGCGCGGAAAGCATACGACACGCCACGTCGAGCTGATCGAGGTGTGCGACGGACTGCTGGCGGACACGCCGGGGTTCAGCTCCTTTGACTTTGACACCATTGAAAAGGAAGAATTGACTGCATGCTTCCCAGAATTCCAGCGCATCTCTGAAGGATGTAAATTCCGCGGCTGTCTACATATAAGGGAGCCGAAATGTGCAGTGAAGACCGCACTTGAAACAGGCGAAATCAAAGAATACCGCTACAAGCATTATGAACAGTTTTTGCAAGAAATACTTGATCGAAAGCCGAGGTACTGAAGATGATAAAAATTGCACCATCGATTCTAGCTGCAGACTTTGCCAAACTGGGTGAGGAAGTGAAGGAAGTAGAAGCTGCCGGAGCTGAATTGATTCATATTGACGTGATGGATGGACATTTTGTACCGAACATTTCCTTTGGGGCCATTGCATTGGAGGCAATCCGTCCATTGTCCACATTACCGATGGATGTTCATTTAATGATTGAAAATCCGGACCAATATATCGAACAGTTTGCGAAGGCGGGTGCCGATTATATAACGGTCCATGTGGAAGCCTGCCGCCACCTGCACCGCACAATCCAACTAATCCGTTCGTTCGGTGTAAAGCCGGGCGTCGTCCTGAACCCCCACACCCCGATCGAATCCATTCTCCATATCCTGGAGGACGTGGACATGGTCTTGTTCATGACGGTGAACCCGGGCTTCGGGGGCCAGAAGTTCATTCCTTCCGTACTGCCTAAAATCGAAGCGCTATCAAGCATCATCAAAGAACGCGGGCTGAAGGTCGATATCGAAATCGACGGCGGCATCACGGCAGAAACAATCGCCCCATGTGTCAAGGCGGGAGCAAACATCTTCGTAGCCGGTTCTGCCATTTACGGCAAGGAAGACCGGACGGCCGCATTGCAGGAAATCAAGCAGGCCGGTCTTGCCGCCATTCAATGATTGTAGCCATTTGTTCAGGCGGCCCCCTTCGTGAGGCCGTCTTTGAACTAGGGGCGGACCGGTGGATCGGGGTGGACCGGGGTGCCTATCATTTGCTTGAGCAGGGCATTGTACCGGCCGCCATCGTAGGGGATTTTGATTCCGTGACGGAGGAGGAATACGCCAGCATTTCCGGCGCAGTAGCTCATGTGGAGACGTTCCAATCGGAAAAGGATGAGACGGATACCGAACTGGCTCTTGAGCGGGCGCTTGCATTCCAACCGGAAAAGGTGCTGCTGACAGGGGTGACGGGTGGTCGCCTCGACCATTATGAAGCGGCACTGCGCTCCGTCTACCGCATGCAGCTTGCCCACCCGCACATCCGGTTCAAAATCATCAACCAACAGAATGAGCTTCAATTCCTGACGCCTGGACACCACCGTCTGGCTAGGGGAGGGCAACGGTATGTGTCTTTCTTCGCCTATGGGGAAGCGGTCCGGGAAGTTACGCTGCGCGGAGCCAAGTACGAAACGACGGACGAAGTGATCGAACAGGGGACATCCCGTTTCACAAGTAATGAAATCATAAGAGATGATGCGTATATCGCGTTCTCCTCCGGCATATGTTTAATGGTAAGAAGCACGGACTAAGGAGGAGCACTTATGAAAGTATACACGTTTCAAATACCGAAATTTCTGAGCAGTATGACGAGAGCATGCATCAAGGTATTCCGCAGAGAGAAAAAATAAAAGGGAGTGGGTAACCGTTATGGCTACTCACTCCCTCATTTTTTTTTGTGAAAAAAGAGCATCAACAGTAGCTGCTGATGCCCGGTACGCGATTAAACGCGCTCAACTTTACCTGATTTTAATGCACGTGCAGAAACCCATACACGTTTCGGCTTACCGTCAACTAGGATACGAACTTTTTGTAAGTTAGCGCCCCAAGTACGTTTAGAAGCGTTCATAGCGTGAGAACGGTTGTTGCCTGTACGAGCTTTACGGCCAGTGATAACACATTTCTTTGGCATGTAAATTCCCTCCTAACAGATGAATCTGAAAGCTTGTTTTCAGTTCGATATTTCACATACCATAATAATTTAACATACCCTTATCATGCTTGCAAGACATTTTGCACATACTTTCAAGAAAAAAACCTTTACACCCTAAAAAACCTTGCCAAATATAAGGAGATGGAAATCCTTTTCATTGCAACCGCTAGACTTCAATGAAGGTTTTCTTTTATAATCAAACTTTGTGTAGTACAATATAGACAGTCAAAAAGAGCCAAGGAGGCATATGTATGTCAGTAGAATTAAAAAATGAATTCGGCCAAATTGATATTTCCAATGACGTAATCGCACAAATTGCAGGCGGTGCTGCAATTGAATGCTACGGAATTGTAGGTATGGCGAGTAAACATCAAATTCGCGATGGCTTGACAGATATTTTACGTAAAGAAAATTTTGCAAAAGGCGTATTGATCCGCCAGGACGGCGAGGATTTGCATATTGATATGTACATTATTGTAAGCTACGGAACAAAAATTTCGGAAATCGCCTACCAGGTGCAGTCAAAGGTAAAATATACAGTGAACAAAACATTAGGCATGAGCGTAAAATCAGTGAACATTTTTGTTCAGGGCGTGCGCGTAGCGAATGTGTAAGAGGAGGATACAAGTCGGATGAAGTCATTAGACGGGATTAAATTTGCAGAAATGGTACAGATGGGGGCACATCACCTCTACCAAAATGCAAGTTATGTAGATTCGTTAAATGTATTCCCAGTACCAGACGGGGATACAGGAACGAACATGAACTTATCGATGACGTCGGGTGCAAAGGAAACGGAAGCGAATACAAGTGCGCATATCGGAAAAACGGCACAGGCATTATCAAAAGGATTACTAATGGGGGCGCGCGGCAACTCGGGCGTGATTTTATCGCAATTATTCCGCGGCTTTGGCAAGGTGATTGAAAAAGAAGCGGCAATCGATGCCAAGGGGCTGGCTGCAGCTTTCCAAGGCGGCGTGGATACAGCGTATAAAGCGGTGATGAAGCCGGTTGAAGGAACGATTTTGACGGTGGCGCGCGAAGCGGCGGCAAAAGGCGTCGAGGTTGCGGAAACGACGGATGACCTGATCGAGCTGATGGAGGCGTTCGTGGCGGAAGCGAAAGTGGCCTTGGACCGTACACCGGAGCTGCTGCCTGTCCTAAAGGAAGTAGGCGTAGTCGATAGTGGTGGACAAGGGCTGCTATTCGTATACGAAGGTTTTCTTGCGTCCTTGAAAGGGGAAGAGCTGCCTGCTCGTAATGATGCCTCTTTGGACGACCTGATCAATGCCGAACACCATCGCGTACAGGACTTCATGAATACAGAAGATATCGAATTCGGCTATTGTACAGAAATCATGGTACGCTTTGATGCGGACAAGGAGCCGTTCAGCGAAGAGCAGTTCCGCAACGAGCTGAATCCGTTTGGTGACTCACTGCTGGTTATTTCTGATGATGAAATTGCGAAAGTACATATTCACACAGAAACCCCTGGGGAAATTTTATCGGCAGGGCAAAAATACGGCAGCCTGATCAAAATCAAAGTGGACAATATGCGTGAACAGCATTCAGCCATTGTAGGCGATTCGTCGGCTCCTGCAGCGCCAGCGAAAAAAGAGCAGCACCCGTATGCCGTCGTGACGATTGCGATGGGTGAAGGGATTGCCACATTGCTACGCTCAATCGGTGCTTCCTATGTCATCGAAGGCGGACAGACAATGAACCCGTCGACGGAGGATATCGTCAAGGCGGTCAAGGAAATCGGCGCAGAACGTGTGCTGATTTTGCCGAACAACAAAAATATCGTCATGGCGGCAGAGCAAGCGGTGGAGCTGCTTGATATCGAGGCGGCCGTTGTAGCGACGAAGACGATTCCTCAAGGGATGGCGGGCATCCTGGCGTTCAATCCTGAACTGAGTGTCGAAGAAAATAAAGAAAACATGACACAAGGCTTTGCTCATGTAAAGACTGGCCAGGTGACATATGCGGTACGCGATACATCGATTGATGGCGTGGAAATCCACAAGGACGACTATATGGCACTTGCAGAGGGCAAGATCATTCTGTCGACGCCACAACTGATGGATGCGGCAAAAGAAGTGATCGGTAGCCTGGCTGATGAGGACAGTGAAATCATCACTATCATTTATGGCGAGGATGCAACTGAAGAACAGGCGAATGAATTGGCGGACTTCATCGAGAAGAACTTTGCAGATGCAGAAGTGGAAATCGTTGAAGGCAAGCAGTCGTTATATCCGTTTATTTTATCAGTTGAATAAGGGATGAAAGAGAGGGGCTGCCTTATAAGCGATAGCTTATAGGGAGTCCCTTTCGTGTGGAGTAAAAGGTTTTTGGGAGCTGCCGCCTCCGTATAGAATAGGCAATAAAAGCTTTTAAAGGTTGTTTTTTGGCGCGCCTCCATTATTTGCGGGCGAAAAGTTGAATAGTTTGTAAGAAGGGGACCCTGCTTGATAAACTGAAGCTACGAAGACAATTGTTTGAAAAATGAAGTGAGAAGGTGACATGATGAAGTTTACATCGGTATTTGATATCATCGGTCCGGTGATGATTGGGCCGTCAAGCTCGCATACGGCAGGTGCAGCGCGTATTGGCCGGGTGGCGCGGGACCTGTTCGGACGACAGCCGAAGAAGGTGTCGATCTATCTATATGGCTCGTTCGCCGAAACGTATCGGGGCCATGGGACGGACATAGCGATTATCGGTGGCTTGTTGACCTATGATACGTATGACGAGCGCATTAAAACGGCGTTTGAGGATGCAGCGAAAGCCGGTATGGAGTTTGAATTCATTCCGGAAGAAGCGCATAAGGAACATCCAAATACGGCGCGTATTGTCATGAGCGATGAAGATGGGGAAATGAGCGTAGAGGGGATCTCCATCGGCGGCGGGAAGATTGAAATCAGTGAAGTAAATGGCTTCAAGCTCCGGTTGACGGGCGGCATGCCGGCAATCCTCGTTGTCCACAATGACCGTACAGGGTGCATCGCCAATGTAGCGAACTGCCTGGCAATGCATAACGTCAATATCGGGCACATGGAAGTGTCGCGGATTGAACGGGGACACACCGCGCTTATGGTGATTGAAGTGGATCAGAATATTGAAGACCGCGTTCTGGAGCAGATTTCCTATATTCCTCATATTACGAAAGTGTCGAAGATTAATAATTAGGAGGGCCACAAAGTGGACGTGTTATTTCAGAATGTAAGGGAACTGGTTGCCCTGGCGGAAAAAGAGAATAAAAAGATTTCAGAAATTATGATTGAACAGGAAATTATGATCAGCGGCCGTAGCAGGGACGTAATCATGGAGCAGATGGACCGTAACTTGACTGTCATGGAAGAGGCTGTGGAACGTGGGCTGAAGGGGGTCCAGTCCGTTACGGGCTTGACGGGCGGTGATGCTGTGCTCATCCAGAACTATATCGCAAGCGGCAAGTCGCTATCCGGTGAATTGCTGCTGGATGCAGTGAGCAAGGCGGTAGCCACGAATGAAGTGAATGCGGCGATGGGGACGATTTGCGCCACGCCGACAGCCGGCTCGGCCGGGGTGGTCCCTGGTACATTGTTTGCTGTTAAAAACAAGCTGAATCCAACGCGCGAGCAAATGATCCGTTATTTGTTTACTTCTGGGGCTTTCGGCTTCATCGTAGCGAATAATGCATCGATTTCCGGTGCGGCTGGCGGCTGCCAGGCAGAGGTGGGCTCGGCGGCGGCGATGGCGGCAGCGGCAATCGTCGAGATGGCCGGTGGTACGCCGCAGCAATGTGCGGAAGGGTTTGCCATTACACTGAAAAATATGCTTGGCCTTGTATGTGATCCCGTTGCAGGACTTGTAGAAGTACCATGCGTCAAACGTAATGCGATGGGTGCGGCAAATGCGCTTGTAGCGGCGGATATGGCGCTTGCCGGTGTAACAAGCCGCATCCCTTGTGACGAAGTGATCGGGGCGATGTACCGAATTGGCCAGGCGATGAGCCCGAATTTGAAGGAAACGGCAAGAGGTGGACTGGCAGCTACACCGACAGGGAAGGCCATCAGCAAGGCTATCTTTGATAATGGCGGGCTGCAGAGCATTAAATCACTGAAATAAGGAAAATGGAGCTGTCCAGAAGGTGAAAACTTTCTGAATGGCTCCTTTTTGGATGGTTATTCCCTAAAAAGCATGTCTTTTTATGTGGACAGGTCCATCTTGCTCCTGTTGCATGGCCCAGCAAAAATCCTCTTTTCCTCTGCGATGCATACATATTCTGAAGCGTTTTTGGGAAAAAGGCGCCTGATTTTAACGGAGATAGCGCTGGCGGAAAGTAAGGGAGATGGCCGGGCACGACAGGTGATGCAGCCATTTTAGAAAAGCCCAAACCGCCATTTGTCGATTTTGATATACAACTTAAATATAAATAAGCGCCATTCGAGGCAAAAGTCCCTGTTTGGCATTTATCTGAGGTTAAGTTGTATATCGATTCCGCCATTTCGCGTATATAGAAGGTCAATGCGACACGATGGCAAAAGGAACCCACCTCCATTTTCCTCTTATAGAACGGTAGCTACGGGCATCGACAGCAGTGCCGTATCATTTTCGAAATCATGGAAAAGAGGGCGCGAAACCGTTCCCTTTTTGCGCAATTCGGCATCATTCTTCCCTTTTTTGGGTGACAAATAAGCAATGTAGATGCAAGTGATATAGGTCAAAAGGGTGGGTTTGTTTTATCTATTTGGCGCAATTGCAGCTCATGGCAGCTGGTTGAGATGGTTTTTAGAGGACAATGGGAAAAAGCATGATACAATGAAACTGTAGAAAACAGAACGTATGTTGTTTAAACGTAAGTAACCGAAAATGATGCGAGGGCAAGAAGCAGTCGTAAGGGAAGGGAGGGAGGCTCTCCTTGAATCGTCTGGGCAAGGTTTTGTCTGCAGGGGCAGGCGATGTCTTTGCCGGATGCATTTTGGATGAGCTGTCAGACAAGTGAACATTACAGAACCAGTATCGGATTTGAAAGGTGTCGGCAAGGAAACGGCAGAACAATTGGCATCGCTCGGCATCCATACAGTCGAGGATTTGATTTGGACGTTTCCGTATCGGCATGAGGATTTCACGTTAAAAAATCTGGCGGAAACGCCGCATAACGAAAAGGTAACGATCGAGGCAAGAGTAGAGAGCATCCCCTCTGTCGCTTATATGGGGAAGAAATCCCGTTTGACGGTGACGGTGCTGGCGGGTCGGCACCTTGTGAAAGTCATCATGTTCAACCAGCATTATTTAAAGCAAAAATTGACGCCTGGAGCCATCGTGACGGTGTCCGGGAAATGGGACCGTGGACGCCAGGTAGTGGTCGGTTCGTCGATTAAATTCGGTCCGAAGCAGGAACAGGTGGACTTTGAGCCGGTGTACAGTCTGCGCAACACCATTCACCAGAACCGTTTTCGGAAGTTGATGCGCCAGGCGCTTGATGAGGCGGGGGATGATGTTCCAGAAACGCTTCCGGACTCCATGTGCGAACAGTATAAACTTCTCCCGATTCGGGAGGCGCTCGAAGGGGTGCATTTTCCGAAGGACGCAGACCATGTGAAGCAGGCTCGGCGGCGCTTTGTATTTGAGGAGTTGCTGGTATTCCAGCTGCGCACCCAGGCGCTCCGCAAAGCGAGGCGCGATGATGAAAAAGGGATGGCCATCCAATACGATCTCGAGAAGCTTCGTACGTTCATCGGGACATTGCCGTATGAACTGACCGGTGCCCAAAAGC
>JAZUQF010000511.1:0-3393 GCA_045605545.1 Lysinibacillus sp. | reverse complement strand
GCAAGAGGAGAAGAGGCAATCTAGACATGATGAAAGCACGAGGTTTTCAAGCTTTTTTTGTTTTCAAACAAGGACTTCCCGTAAAGTGTGACCGTTCAAATCAAATCGACGTCTAATTGAATAGAGAGGTGAAGGCAATGGAAAATGTGGAAGTATCTAGGTGGTTCGATGAATACGGTGAATCGATTCTGACCTATATCGTCATGATGGTGAAGGACTACCAACAGGCTGAGGATTTGACACAGGAAACATTCATCAAGGCGTATCGGAACTGGCAACGATTCGAGGAGAGGGCATCGGTAAAAACGTGGCTGTTCGCGATTGCCTATAATGTGACGAAGGACCATTTCCGGAAGAAGCATCCGCTTCAGCATTATTTGGGACTGACGACATCTGAAATGGATTGGGGGCCGCTCCCTGAGCAGATTGTGGAACTCCATGACCAGCAAGAGCAGCTGGTCAGGGCAATCCAGCAGCTAAAGCCTACATACCGCCATGTCGTCATCCTGCGCAAGGTAAAGGAATTTTCCACAGCGGAAACGGCGGACATACTGCACTGGTCCGAAAGCAAGGTAAAGATGACGCTTAAGCGTGCTCTGGCGGAGTTGAAAACCGAATTAATGAAAAGGGGGGTTACGAATGAAGTCTACCTTAGATGAACAGCTGAAGGAATTAGGAGAGGATCTACAGGTGAAGCCCCAGGCAAAGGATGAATTGAAGAGACGGGTATTGCACAATATGTCTGAGTCCGGAAATGTAAGGAGGAAGAAATACGGCTGGGTAGCAGCGGCAATCTGCCTTCTTGTTCTGACATCACCTTTTTATTCAACGACGATGGCCAGTCTCGCTTCGAAAATCTTGCCATTGGATATCCGCTCCAGTTTTTCGGAGGAAGGATTCGAGAATCTGTCGGGGGCTCTTTTAAAACTCGTAGAAGAAGAGGGATACATGGTGAATTCCGTTGGTGTAACGCCATCCCCCTATACGATTGAAATTAATCTCCTTCTGGATGGGACTACGTTGAAGAAAGCCAAGGAACATCTTTTGCCCCTGGTTGAGGGATATTTACATGAAAACGGCTATGATCAGTATAAACTCGTATTTTCGGAGGCGGATTATGAAAGTTTTCCGGGAGGATCTGATGAGGAAATTTCCTTGTTGGATCAAGTAAGTGAAATTGTCAACGAAGTATTCGCTGCGTACGGCTATGCCGAGGAAGCAGCCCAACAGGGTATTGGAATGAATAGGGAATGGGGCGGCAATATCGTTGCCCTCGGCATGCCTGACCATATCACAGAGGCGGAAGAAATCGTTGCCGACCTGAAAAAAGAGTTCAAGGCACGGGACATGGATATTAAGGATATCGAGCTGGAGACATATAATCTTGCAGACCGGCAGCAGGATGGTCGATGGGGAAGGATATCTAGTGATATTTATAGCGCGATGGCGGGGAGATCAGCCTACCAGGTAACGGGCTTATCCTATAAGGTGAAGAAGGGACATTCGTACGTCTGGCTGAAAACGGATTGGAAAAAACCGCCGGGCGGGGAATTGATAGAGGAAATCGAGGCGGCGGTCCGGAAATATCTCGCCACGCCGGAAACTGCTGAGCACATCAAGGATGATGCCTATACAATCCAGTTCGAGTTGAAGGACGGGACGCCGTTTGCTGAGGTGACGAATGAGGAATGAGCAGGGAGAAGGACAATTGCTTTGGTGGGAATGATTTGGAGTGTGAGTATTTTCCTTTATATTAAATAAAAAAGTGATTGCAAAGATATACACCCGAATCCGTTTCTACAGGTCCAAATGGATAAAGAAGAGTGCCGGAAAACAGGAAGAATAGCGGTTTTAGAGAAGATCTTTGTTATGTAATAATATGGATATTATTTACCTTGAATAGCAGTGTGCTTTTCAAGGTTTTCTTATTGTAGAAAGAAGAATAAGGAGACATGCAAGAGATTTTTACAGAAGACTGTGGAAATTCTTCCAGACAAATCGGGGTGGGTGATATCAATCAATTACGCCTTGTCGTAATTGCGTCCAGATTCGGTTTTGTGCTTGCACAAAATCCTCCTTTCCGAATCTGTGACATCCGCGGGAGGCTTGCCCTTCTTCCAGCGGATAGTTGGAAGAAGGGCCAGTATAAGATGTCGATCAGCTACAGGCTGGATTGACTCGTAACATCGACAGGATGAACCGGTTGGAACAGGAAATCAGCGGCATCCAGAAGGCGGTAGAAGGGCTGATTGCAATGGATGATGCACTGAAGGGTGAGGGTGGCCAGGCAATCCGTGACTTCTACACGTCCTGCCACCTTCCGTTCCTCCAGTACTTCCTCACATTCAAGGAGGAATTCAATACCGTCCTCCAACAGGCCCAGCAGGCGCTCGCTACGCTGGAGCCGGTGGAGGCAGGCCATATCGTGGAGGAGTTTCTGGAGGCGGATGTCGAGAAAGGTCTCACGGAGAGCGCCGATGTTACGGCGGCACTGACGGACGAGGCGAACGCCATCATGGACGAGGTGTCCGACATCATCGGCCTGACGAAGCTCGATGATACGCTCGTTCAGGAAAGTATCGCTGATGCTAAGACGAAGCGTGATCATACGGTGGAGGCGCTGAATACGTTTGACAGCACACAGACGACTCAGCTCACGTCCATCGAAACAAGCATCCAGTCGATGAAGGAGAAGGAATGGGTGCAGAAGATCGAAGGGCTCTTCAAAGAGGGGCTGACGGATGTGAACTTCCCGTCCGATAAATGGTCTGGGATTGCCGCCAATTCCAGCCTTGGCATGGCGATCGCCGTCCAGCAGGCACCGGTTGGCGGTGTGGCATATGCCATGCATGAACAGCATCAGCTGGACATGATGCTACAGGCTTCCTTATCCCATATGGCGCCCATCCAGTTTGGCCTCGGTGGCTATGCGCGGAGATCGTATCCAGCGTATGGGCCGATGATGTTGGGACTTGGCAACTTGTCGCCAGGCGATGGTACAGGTGAATCGGTGCAGCAGGTGAGCGGAAGTACTGATGGGAAGCTGGAAGAAGTCCAAGCAGAGCAGGGCAAAGATGCTACAGGCTCTGGCATTACGGACTGGCTTGCATCCTCTGCCAAATACGTCTTCGATTTCTTTACGGAGGATATCCAAACGATAGTTGATCCAGAGGCGACGGCAGGGGAAAAATTCCTGGCCCTGGGTTTCACCTTCTTCAAGCCAGCGAAGGTTGTAGATAAGATTGCGGACGCGGCGAAGGGTATTGAGAAGGCAACGGACACGGTAGATGATGTGAAGGTTGTTAAGGGTGTTGCAGGTAAAGAATTTAAAAACTACAAGGTTGTAGAATATAATGGAACTACTAAAATTAATGGAGAAGTAAGGGATACTAG
>JAZUQF010000510.1:0-2754 GCA_045605545.1 Lysinibacillus sp. | reverse complement strand
TGAACGGACTGCTGCAGGATGGGCAGGAGGATTGGCACGCCAGGTATTCATCGATTGTAAGTTCATGTCCGCAGGCACCGCATAGCACTGCCTTCTGGTCGTACTGGTTCTTCGGCCACACTTGCGGGGCGTTGCACCCTTCCTCTTCATGACAGGAGAAGCAAGGGTAGTATGTATCGCAGCAGTAGAATTTGATTGCAATGCGGTCGATTTCCGAGTGGTAATGCGTACAGCGTGTTTCCTTGTCCACAGCAGTTCCTTTTACTACATGACCATGAATGCGCATTCCATCCCCCTCTTTCCTACCTCATTTTTTAAACCTGTGCACAATCGGCTGCAGTCGATGGCCGAAGATCCCTGCAAAAACAGCCAGGATGATGTCCTTCGGCAGCGGCACAACCATCCATGCCCACGCCATTTGATAGGTAAAGCCTGATGGTGCAGCAAACCACAACTTGTAGGCCGCGTACATCCAGTTCGTTCCGATTAGATAGTTGACAATGGTCCCGACCAGCGCAGCAGCCACAAACCCTTTCACCGTCGGAAACCTCCGCACGATTTCCCCCACAATGTAGGCAACGAGAATATAGGAAAGAACGAAGCCGAATGTAGGCGTGATGAGTGAATCGATGCCGCCTGAAAACTGGGAGAATACCGGCAGGCCGACCAGCCCGATAAAGGCATAGAACATCATGGCGATGGCCCCGGTACGGCTGCCCAACAGGATGCCGGCCAGTATGGCGAAGAACGTCTGCAAGGTAATCGGTACCCCACCGACCACCAGGAAGGCGGAAATATTGGCCCCGACCATCATCAAAACTGAAAACATGGCGATGTGGACCATTTGTAGCGTGCGTGAATGATTGGCTGTTCTTGTGACTGTAGTGGACATTCCATCCCCTCCCGAAACGTAATGTTAGGGATAGTATAATGAATACCAAAATATGTGTCAACCACATATTTTTATAAGTTAACGTAAATCTTCTATGCACCTCCTCATCGTTTGCTTGGCAATAAGCTACCAATCTGCTATTCCTCTTATGAAAATCAACCTCCCCTTCCTCAACATGATCTGCCACATAAAAAGATGCAGCCAAGTCCGAATGATGGACCTTGGCTGCATCTTATTTTTATACCCGCTTACGCCTGCGGATCAATGTTATGGTTATGACGGAATACATTCGTCGGGTCGTACTGCTTCTTCACCTCTACCAGCCGTTCGATATTTTCCTGGAATGCGTTCTGCACCGCATCCTCCGTCGGCCCCGCTATATTTAGATACGATGCCTTCTTATGGGACAGTGGCAACATCGTTTCATACACGTCATCGATCCATGCCTTGCATGCTTCATCATCACCGCCCGTCGCCATGATGTCTACAAACAGGGCAAACTTGGCATCACGGATGGCAAACGGCGTGGCATCCAGGGCTATACGGTTCATATGACCGCCCAGCGACCAAAGATGTACGATGATGCTCGGCGCTGGCGGTGCGTCCAGCTTTTCCAATAACGATGTCAATACATCCTCCGATAGCTCATTGAAGTATAGGGATGTGCCGTAGCAATTGGCACTTTCGGGAATCATCGGGTCCAGGCGTCCTTGAATCTGCAGGAATGGCATGACGGCCGTCTGGTCTGCAAGTGGCTCGGCCAGTTCGCGCAATGGCTGGATGACCGCCTCTCCCTCTTTCGGGTCGCCGAGATAGACACCCAACAGCAAAATCACCTTCTTAAAGTGCAAGAACTCCGGGATGAAGGGCGCCGGCGGGAAGACCGCAACCGTCATATTCACTGCAACCGCCTCGTCCGGTGCCTGCTCGGCAAAAGCCTGCACCTTTTCAAATACTTGCTTGGCATCCTTATAGTCATACAGCACATCAAACGCCAGTACTTCCGGGCCCACCTCATGCGCCGTAAAACGCAGCTTCGTAACCACACCGAAGTTGCCCCCGCCGCCACGGAGTGCCCACAACAGCTCCGGATGATGCTCCTCCGTCACTTCAAGCAACTCACCATCCGCCGTTACGATATTCGCACCGATAATATTGTCGCATGTCAGACCATACATTCCGCGCAGGTAGCCGAAGCCACCCGTTAACGCAACGCCTGCCACACCGGTGCCAGATGCCGTCCCGAGTGGCACTGCCAGACCATACTTTTGCGTTTCGGCATTCAGCTCGCCCGATGTAACACCTGCCTCCACCTCGACAACTTTACGCTCCTGTTCCACAGCAATCCTTTTCAAAAGGGAAACATCAATCATCAAGCCGCCTTCAGCAACCGCAAAGCCCGCTACATGATGGCCGCCACAGCGAATAGAAACCGTCCAACCGTTTTCCTTTGCATATTGTACTGCCGCTACCACGTCCTGCTCATTTTCACAAACGACAATTGCGGCCGGTTTTCTATCAATTGCACTATTCCAGACCTGCCTTTTCCCTTCGTAGTTTTCCTCTCCCGGAAGAAGAATCTTCCCTGCTAATTGCTCAGCTATCATCGAACTCATCTACGCACCTCTATCTCCAATTTTGAACATTCGTCCAGAATAGAATATATAATGATAGATTCTAAAATATTCTAAAAGCAATGGAAATAAATGTATTTTAATAAAAGTAGTCGATAGTTGATAAGTTTCTTCTTCCTTCCTGCCTTTCTTTCTGTCATCTATGACATTCCGTATACATTCGCTGATTAATGCTCCACTCAAATTAAGATTTAGACAGGCATTTTATTATTCAGTCATATATATTTT
>JAZUQF010000509.1:0-13780 GCA_045605545.1 Lysinibacillus sp. | reverse complement strand
ATTGCACTGGATATAAAGATCGCCCACCTCTCCTCGCGGCACGATATCATGGATATAGCCAAGCACAAGTCGCACCTGTCCTGCGTCCTTCAGTCGGATTTCATCTACATATTTCTTACGGATTGCCCCTCCTTTTACAGGCACATCTTCCTCCAGCAGATCGCCGTCATACAGCGTCATCTGTACATGCGCTTTCCGAGCTGCTTTGGGTGCTTGTTCCTTCCCTTTCCCCCGGGCCCCTGTACGCTTTTCATTTCCCTCGACTTGCCCCGTCTTCGTAAACAGCCGGGCAGCGTCCCTCAGGGCATTTTGCCTTCTGTTTCCACTGATTGTGACCGTCCTGTCCTCTAGAAGGCCGTCCTCCATGCCCATGATATCCCGATGCACATTATGCAAGCACCCATCGCTGTGACGACATTTCCGCCACGTCTTAAAATGCGGTGTCTTCCCTCCATTATAGGACAATAGGGCAGGGCACCCTTCAGTCGGACAATAGAGCTTTCCTTTGAACCGCCTCTTATATTTCTGCCGGTCCATTTCACTCAGATGCATGATTCTTTCCTTCCCATCAACGAGATACCTGCCGTGTAAAATCTTCATACCATCCCTCCCCGGAATAAAAATAGCGGGAAGCGGGCCTTTCGTACGCATGGAAGCTCCGGGACAGCAGCTCCCATCACCAGCCGCCCGTTTCTCTTGTTGCACGCACCAGACTATTATTGTCTATCGATGCCTCACACCCCATTCCTATATACCTGCCTATCATTACGTATGCCTTGGCCATATGGAATATATCTTATTGGCCCCGCAAAATTTCTCGGGCAATAATTTGTGGGAAGATTCGGGGGAGCTGTCATAAGCGGTTCTGTGGGTGGATATACAAGAACTCTTTCCGCCTCCATGAATAAAAGGACTGCCCACTTACTGGACAGCCCTTTTACGAAACATCTATTTAATTCATCAGCCGTTTCTCCGCGCCTTTGCCTGCTCGGCGGCTGCCGTGAAGACAACATCCGAAGAGGAATTGAGCGCAGTCTCACATGAATCCTGCACCACGCCGATGATGAAGCCGATTGCCACCACCTGCATGGCCACATCATCCGGAATACCGAACAGGCTACACGCCAACGGAATCAATAAAAGCGACCCGCCAGGCACACCTGAAGCCCCTGCTGCCGATACAGCTGCTACGACCATTAGGATGACGGCACTTCCGAAATCGATTTGGATATCCAAAGTATGGACGGCTGCAAGTGATAGCACGGAAATCGTTACCGCTGCGCCGGCCATGTTGATTGTCGCACCTAGAGGAATCGATACTGAGTATGTACTCTTATCCAGACCCAATTTTTCACACAGCTTGATGTTCACCGGGATATTCGCTGCCGAGCTCCGTGTGAAGAACGCCGTAATGCCGCTTTCTTTCAAGCATGTCAGGACAAGGGGATATGGATTCTTCCTTGTATATATAAACACGATTAGCGGATTCACTACGAGTGCGATGAACAGCATGCTTCCAACCAGGATGATCAGCAGCTTTCCGTATTCGCCCAGTGCCGACAGCCCATTTGCTGTAATCGTATCAAAGACGAGTCCCAGAATCCCGAAAGGCGCCAGGCTGATTACCCATTGCACGACCTTTGAAATGGCGTCCGAGACATTTTCAAGCATTGTTTTCGTTGTACCGTTCGCCTTTTTGAGCGCGATTCCCAGTACAAGTGCCCATGCTAAAATCCCGATATAATTTGCTTCCATAATGGCTGTGACTGGGTTCGTCACGATATTGAAGACAAGTGTCTCGATCACTTCCCCCACCCCACTCGGTGGAGCCACATCCTTGGCCGCGTCTTCAAGCGTCAATGCGACAGGGAATAGATAACTGGCCACAACTGCTACCAATCCCGCGAGGAATGTTCCGATGGCATAAAGTCCGATAATTGATTTCATATTCGTCTTATTGCCGGCCTTCTGCCCGGCGATGGCATTGATTACAAGGAAGAACACCAATACCGGTGCAACCGCTTTCAACGCACTGATGAATAACGAGCCTAAAATCGAAATGCCGCTTACCTGCTCCGGAACCGTCAGAGCCAGAATCAGCCCGACGACGACCCCTACAATAATTCTATTTACCAGACTAATCTGGTTCCATCTTACAACTAACCTTTTCATCATTTCCTCCGACCGCCCTTCTTTGTACACTCAAGACGGATATATGTATTTCTGTGTAATACATAATAACATAAATTTTTAGAATATAATATTCCCCTATCAAAAACTAGCTTTTCGTCGATTTTTCGAGCTATATTCCGTAATATCGATTCAATTGTCTAACAATTGCAGGCAAGAGGTACCAAAAATACCCTTTGCCATTAGCAATCATAGCTGCAAGCTAGTGTTTTAGCCGGCTGTACTCACCCGTTCGTTTCCTCTGCCGACATCAGGATGAACCTACGATGGCTTCCCACCATTGGCTCAGGCAGCTCCGTATCTTTACAATACATCACTTCCAACGTTTCATCCGGATCCAGCTGAAGGCTCCCTTCCACATCCTCCGTCAAAAAGACGGCAGTGACGCAATAGAATTCATCGCCATTCGGTGCCTTCATATAAAATTGCGCCCCGGAGAATACATGCATCAGCCGCAGGTTACGCACCCGCAGTCCAGTCTCCTCGAACACTTCCCTTTCAGCCACCTCTTCAAAGCTCTCTCCAAGGTTCATTAATCCACCGGGCAGCCCCCATTTTCCTTCAGGGCGCTTTTGCAACAGCACTTCTCCCTTTTCATTCCGAATGATCACGACAGCGCCAGGTAAAATGAGCGGCTGTGTCCCTACGTATTGCCTCAGGTATTTATAGTACTCGGTTTGCTTCGACATTTAAAATCATCCTTTTCTATAGTTGAAAGTATAGTTTCTATTCAATATGTTGTTTTCCATTACAACAAAATCCTTACATATTATTTTATATGTCAAATGGTCGTAATGTTACAAATAAGATAACTTTCTACTCCTACCTCCTCTAGATATTCGCTCTCTACTTTCATCCTAGCTGTCTTCTAGTGCAAAGGAGGATTGGATTGGCTTCTGCCTCCGGGCTCCTTTACCTGCCTTCCACCCCCTCCAACACGAAAAAACCACTTGGACGGAAAGTCCAAGTGGTTGTTGCCGATTGTTTTCATTGTTCAGATGGACTGCCCGACAATCGACAGGAGAGCGCCATCTTAATTCAGCACTCTCAATTTCACGGTCTTGACGCCCCAGGCAATGGCATTTTGCTGGGATGGGATGAATACATCGATTTTATTACCTTTGATGGCCCCCCCTGTATCGCCGGCAATCGCCTCGCCATAGCCTTCCACCCACACTTTTGTTCCAAGCGGGATGACACGCGGGTCGACAGCGATGACTTTACGGTTCGGATTGGCCCGTAAGTCGATTCCATAGGCAGTTGTTCCGGAGCATCCTTCACAGTAGGCAGTGTAGGCAGTGGCCGTAACTGTCATTTCTTTGACGACTTCCTCCACAGCAGGTGCATTCGCCTTCTCCTTTGCCTGCACAACCGGTTGAGAGGCAGGGATGCTTGAGGATGCGACAAATTCAACTTTCTTGTCGGTCACCTCTTCCCCATCCAACTTCAACTCATCACCCGGGTAGATCACATAATTCTCTAAGTCGTTCCAAGCCACGATTGATTCAAGTGGGACATCATGGGCCAATGCAATACGGAAGAGGTTGTCCCCTTCCTCAACGGTATACACTTCAAACTCCGGTGACAAATCCAGCTGTAAACTTATTGGAATAGTTGCGTCTAAAGCATCCGAATAATAGATATCTCCTTCATATCCATTGTCTTCCCCATCATCCGATACAGCATATACTGCTGGGGTAAGAGAAAATACAACAAAAGCCCAGATGAAACAAATTGTCCTTTTCATCATAGCAGCCTCCTTTTTATAGATATTTGTTGATTTAAGTCCAAACTTGGCCAATGTACCGGAAAAATAAACCTTTTCTTTTAAAAAAAGAGATTATGTCCACATATTCAGACGATTTTCATGCCTATAGTAGCCACTTTTCACAAAGCACATCATATATAAAGGAAGGAACCATCCCAGTGTGAAGGCTGCCACTTGAATCCCTTAAGGACAACCAATAGAAAGGGCTTTGCCGGGAACTGTTTGGAAGCCCCTCTTCAGGCCATTGACGTTTCAAACGGAAAGGCTACTCCAAAAAAGCCGCCTTCCATCCCCCATGAATACGGAGGAAGAACGACTTCTATCATCTGTATACATAACCCTCCTACGTCAATCAAACGAGGAAAACTTTACTATTTTTGAAAAATCGTTTTACTTGGGGTTTTATCAAGCGGATTTCGGGGGACTTGTTATATAATTAAGGCGGTGAAGGTTCAAAGCAAGCAAGGCTTTGCTAACCAAAAGCTCTTTGATGGCACCTGACAGAAGGAGAATACATACTTCCTTTTCAAATGGCCTGGCCATATAGATGGGGCATCCCAGTTCAGCCTATAAGTCAATATGAGTTCACGTCTGGCAACTCCCAAGTTGTCTGGCTAAAATGCTGGAACATGAATTAACTCTCTTTTCTTACATCGCTTACAAAGTGAAAAGCATATGGAATGAAGGGTGGCGAATGCATCTGCCGCTGCGCTTTCGATGCAGTGCAAAGCTTCCACCGGGATAAGTGTCCGCTCGTAGTAAAACGGGCAGTCCAATAATAGATTTTTTTATTGAGGCTGAGTAGGTAACGCGTGTGCTGGAAATTCTTTTTATGGAACAAATTGCTTCTTCAGCCCCTTTCTCCCTCTACTCGAAGCATAATAATAGTCCTACCTTTTTAATCCATTTTGTGTTCTTTTATGTAAAAATACCAACGATAAGAAGGGATTCTAAAGTCACTTGAATTGTCTGACTATTAAAACAATTACATTTTGCCATAAAAAAGCCATAATTTATTTCCCGCTGTAAAGCTCGAAAAACCTCGATAAATAGGTATTTCCCTTCCCTTTATCTGCTTTGCGAACAATCGCGAATTTCCTTACTCATACTCCCATAGGTTTAACCCCCTCTAAATAGCTATCATTTTTTTGACTTCTATTTTGCATTTCACTACAATTTACTTGAAGCAAGAGATTAGAAGAATGTTAACAAGAAATTATGCGGTTCCTGATAGAGTCGAATGTTCTTTAAAGCAGACTATTTGCCATCATCAACTTGAATCTGTCAGGCATGATTTTTTATTAACCCTTCACTCCACCTTCACATTTTGCATACACCTATTTTCTTGGACTTTTCATCGTAGCTGTCGGTAGCTGTGCGGCGTGCACCCTGCCCGAATTGATTTCGATGTTCATTCAGCATGCCCTGACGTATCATCAGAACCGGCAAAGCAATAACTAAACGGTTCCTCAACTTTACGGCAAGGTACGAACATCTTAAAAGAACGGCAAGATGAGGGTTTCACGGCAACTTTGTAAATTATTAACACTATTGTCATAGTGTTAATAGGTTTGATCAGTCCGATGAGAGAGTCTAAAAGATACGTATGGGGGTGTCTCATGGCATTTATCAGTTGAAATTTCCTTTATACAATCTCCTGATAGGTAACTATGCAATTTTATCAGCTTTACTTAATTGAATTGAAAGGAGTCCAACTATGAAAGTGAATTTGAAAGGGACTTTACTAGCATCTATAGTCTTTGGCACATTGCTTCTTGGTGGATGCGATCCATTATTGGTGCTCGACCCTAAAGGTCCTCAAGCGGAAGTACAAGCAAATGACACGATGATGCTCATTTATATCATGGGCGCAATTGTACTCGTTGTACTTGCATTGCTGGTATTTATGCTATATAAATATCGTGCTTCAAAACAAAGCCCGGACTATGAACCACCACATATCCATGGTCACTGGCTAGTAGAATCCATTTGCATCGGTATTCCTATTCTAATTGTTATCTTCTTATCTTTCCGAACGATAGATAGTAACTATTTGGTAGAAAGTGCCCCTGCAGAATATAAAGACGAGGAGCCATTGGTCATCTATGCCGCCTCTTCGGATTGGAAATGGCACTTCAGTTATCCTGAACAAGGGATTGAAACGGTTAACTATCTATACATTCCAGCAAACCGCAACATCGAGTTCAAGCTCTACTCTTTCGGACCGATTACAAGCTTCTGGATTCCACAGCTCGGAGGTCAAAAATATGCCATGGCTGACATGGTGACGACACTCCACCTGGCTTCGGATGTCGAAGGCGAATTCTGGGGACGTAACGCGAACTTTGCCGGTGCAGGAACAGCAGAACAAACTTTTGATGTAACTGCTTTATCACAAGAAGAATTTGACGAGTGGGTGGAGGAAGTACACGATACTGCCGAACCACTTACAGAGGAAAAATTCGATGAACTACTTGAACCTGGCCATCTGGGCCGTTCAACTTACACAGGTACACACCTGGAATTCTCACCAGCGCCTGAACATAACCACGGCAGCTCGGATGCAGAAAACATGGATCATGAAGATTCAGAACACAACGAAGACACTGGAGAAGAACACTCTTCTCATTAATGATGTAGACACAAAGACAGTTTAAGTCTGAAAGGAGTTACAACAGTATGGAATTTTTTGAGCGCTTTATGATACCTCATCCAAGCTTTCTGATTTATGTTGCCATGGTATCGATTGTGCTTGTATCGATTGCATTGGTCGCCGTAATCACATACTTCAAGCTATGGGGCTACCTATGGCGTGAGTGGATTACAACGGTCGATCATAAGAAAATCGGTATTATGTACTTGCTGGTGGCCCTCTTGATGTTATTCCGCGGTGGCGTTGATGCGATTATGCTTCGTTATCAGCTGTCCATGCCGGAAAATACGTTTTTAGATGCACAGCACTATAATGAAGTATTCACGACACACGGGGTAGTCATGATCCTGTTCATGGCAATGCCTTTCATTACATTCTTCTTTAACTATCTAGTACCTTTACAAATAGGGGCACGTGACGTTGCGTTCCCTCGTTTAAACAACTTGAGCTTCTGGCTATTCTTCATGGGTGCCATGCTGTTCAACCTTTCGTTCGTTGTCGGTGGTTCTCCTGACGCAGGCTGGACTTCATACTTCCCATTGGCGGACAATGAGTTCAGTAAATCCGTTGGTACGAACTACTACATGATTGCGATCCAGATTGCGGGGATCGGTACGTTGATGACAGGTATCAACTTCATCACGACAATCATGAAAATGCGTGCACCGGGTATGACATTGTTCAAAATGCCAATGTTCACTTGGTCTGCATTAATCGCAAACTTAATCGTCGTATTCGCCTTCCCTGTTCTTACTGTAGCGTTGGCAATGGGTGCGATGGACCGTCTATTCGATACGAAATTCTTCGCAATCGGCGACGGCGGTATGGATATGCTTTGGGCCAACATCTTCTGGGTTTGGGGTCACCCTGAAGTATACATCCTGATTTTACCGGCATTCGGTATTTTCTCCGAGGTCATCTCGACATTTGCACGTCGTAACCTTTACGGCTACAACTCAATGGTTTGGTCGATGATCATTATTTCTGTATTCGCATTCACAGTTTGGACGCACCACTTCTTCACGATGGGTCAAGGTGCTTTCACAAATTCGATCTTCTCCATTACAACGATGGCCATCGCCATCCCGACTGGGGTCAAGATTTTCAACTGGCTGTTCACGCTATATAAAGGGAAAATTGAATTTACAACACCAATGTTGTATGCAGTTCACTTCATCCCATTATTCACACTTGGTGGTGTAACAGGGGTTATGCTTGCGATGTCAGCAGCTGACTACCAATACCACAACACAATGTTCTTAGTTGCCCACTTCCATAACGTAATCATCCCTGGTGTTGTTTACGCGATGCTGGCTGGTCTAACATTCTACTGGCCAAAAATGTTCGGCTTCATGCTGAATGAAAAAATCGGTAAAGCGACTGTTTGGGTCATGTCGACTGGTTTCGTACTTGCGTTCATCCCAATGTACATCACTGGTTTAGACGGACAAGCTCGTCGTATGTACACGTACTCAGAGTCAACTGGCTTCTCTGCTTTAAACATGGTGTCATTCATTGGTGCAGGCCTAATGGCTGTATCATTCATCATGTTGGTTTGGAACATTTGGTACAGCTTCAAAAACTCACCACGCAACATCGGTTCAGACCCATGGAATGCACGTGGTTTAGAATGGGCGACACATACGCCAATTCCTGCATATAACTTTGCCATCACTCCAGATGTAACAGATAGCACTTCTGAAGCATTCTGGGATATGAAACAAAACGGCACGAAGATTTTCAAAGGCGACATCAAGAAAATCCACATGCCTAACTATTCAGGTTTACCATTTATCATGAGTTGCGGTTTCTTCTTATTAGGATTCTCCATGATCTTCAGCATGTGGATCCCATCAATCATCGGCTTGCTCGTCATCCTTGGATGCATGGCATACCGTTCGTTCGAAAAGGATCACGGCTACTACATCCCTGAAGAAGAAGTGCGAGCAACAGAAAAACAATATGAAAAGCGAGGTGCGAAATAATGGCTAAAGTAGATCACTCAGTACCACTAGAGTATAGTACAGAGGAAAACGACCTGAAGATCTTTGGTTTCTGGGTATTCCTTGGTGCAGAGATTATGCTGTTTGGGACATTATTCGCTGCGTATTTCACATTAGTGGATCGTACAGGCAGCGGTCCAACTGGTGCAGAGATTTTCGAAATCACACCAGTACTTGCCGAAACGTTCTTGCTATTAACAAGTAGTTTTACAATCGGCCTTGCCATCCATGCAATGCGCCTTGGCAGTAAAAAAGCGACACTGACGTTCATGGGTATCACACTAGCATTAGGTTTAGCCTTCCTTGGTGTTGAGATTTATGAATTTGTACACTACGTACACATTGGCGCAGGTCTTACAGTAAGTGCCTTCACATCGATTTTATTAACGACGTTAGGTACACACGGGTTGCACGTAACGGTAGGTTTCTTCTGGGGATTATTCATCATGATCCAGATTGCCAAACGCGGTCTGAATCCAGTAACAGCGAACAAGTCTTTCATCTTCTCGCTATACTGGCACTTCCTAGACGTAGTATGGATCTTCATCTTCAGTTTCATTTACTTGAAAGGAATGATGTAATATGGCGAAATACTTTCCTTTAGGTCAAGTAATGGGATTTGTCTTCTCACTTGTATTGACGGTAGTGGCACTGCTTGTTTACTTCATGGACATGTCCATGACGACAGGGATGATTGTGCTTTTAGTTACAGCTTTCCTGCAAGCCGGTCTACAGTTCATGATCTTCATGCATGCTGGTGAAACAAAAGACAAGTGGTCCATCTACTCGAACATCATCTTTGGTTTTTTGTTAGTGCTCATCACAGTTGTAGGGACACTACTCATCCTTATTTGGGATATGTAATTTTACCGTGAAGTCGCCAATATCGACTTCACGAATGCAATCCGCGGGGGTTCTTCACCCTCGCGGATTTTTTTATAGCAGAAAAAAAGGATGCCATCTGTAAAAACGGATGGCATCCTTTTAAGCTTTTATCCTTCCTGAACAGAGGCTGCTGTTGCTCCCCTATTTATTCAGCAGCAGCTTTTCAAGCTCATGTAACTTTTCTTCGAATACTTTACACGCCTCGGCAATCGGTTCAGGTGATTCCATGTCTACACCTGCCGCCTTCAGTACTTCAATCGGGAAGTCGGAGCATCCGGCCTTCAGGAAGTTGTTGATATAGCGTTCTACTGCAGGCTCACCCTCTTCTAGAATCTTCTTGCTCAATGCTGTCGCCGCACTCTGCCCTGTTGCATATTGATAGACATAATAGTTGTAGTAGAAGTGAGGAATCCGTGCCCATTCAAGCCCAATTTCCTCATCCACTGTCATGGCATCGCCGAAATACTTCACGTTCAGATCGTAGTAGACCTCCGTCAATCTGTCTGCCGTCAACGCCTCGCCATTTGCATCCATTTCATGAATCATATGCTCGAATTCAGCAAACATCGTCTGACGGAAAACCGTGCCACGGAAGCTGTCCAGCCAGTGGTTCAATAGATAGATTTTCTGCTGTGGGTCATCCAACGTCTTCAGCAGATGATCGAACAGCAGCTCCTCATTACAAGTCGAAGCAACCTCCGCTACGAAGATGGAGTAGCTTGCATACGGATACGGCTGGTTCGCACGCGTATAATAGCTGTGCATGCTGTGTCCGAATTCATGCGCCAGCGTGAACAGGTTATCCACATTGTTCTGCCAGTTCATCAATACATACGGGTTCGTACCATATGTACCGGAGGAATAGGCTCCGCTGCGCTTCCCTTTGTTCTCCATGACGTCCACCCAGCGGCTGTCCAGGCCTTTTCTGACGCTCTCCTGGTACTCCTCGCCCAGTGGCGCAAAGCTTTCCACCATCAGTTCCTTCGCCTTGTCATACGGCATGTCCATCTTCGCTTCCTTCACAAGCGGAGTGAACAGGTCGTACATATGCAATTCATCCAGCCCCAGGACCTCCTTGCGCAGTGCTACATAACGATGGAGCAGCGGAAGGTACTCATGAATCGTGGAAATCAGCTGGTCATATACTTTTTCAGGAATGAAGTTGTTGCTCATCGCAGCATGGCGTGCCGAATCATATTTACGGATGCGCGCTCTGACATTTTGCGCCTTGACGTTCCCCGCAAGTGTTGAAGCGAACGTATTGCGGAATTTGCCATACGTTTCATACACTGCCTTGAACGCCGATTCTCGAACATGGCGGTCCGCACTTTCCAAAAACGAAATGTAGGAGCCGTGTGTGACACGCACTTCTTCCCCTTCCTCATTTTTGATTTTCGGGAACTCCAGGTCGGCGTTGTTCAGCTTGCTGAATGTCTCGCTGGATACGCCCGTCACCTCGGACATCTGGGCAAGCAGCTGTTCTTCCATTGCGGAAAGAATGTGCGGACGGCCCATGTTCAGCTCCTTCAGCATTTGGCCATAAAGCTGCAACGGTTCATAGCTTTCGATGTATTGGTTGATCGTCTCTTCATCCAACGTTAGAATCTCCGGCGTCAAAAATGACCATGCGGCACCCAGCTTCGCCCCTAAAGAGCGCACACGGCTGTCCATCGCCTGGTATTTGCCGTTCGTCGTATCCTGGTCATGCTTCAGGTGGCTATATACATACAGTTTGCTGAAACGCTCATTCAGCTGGTCACTGAACTGAAGTGCTTCATACAAGCTTTGTGCGCTCTGTGTCGCCTTACCTTCATAATCCTTCGCCTTTTCCTCCAGCGCTTCGATTGCCTTGAATTCTTTTTCCCACTCTTCATCCGATGCAAAAATCGGCGTCAGATCCCATGTTAATTCTTCAGGGATTTGGTCTCGTAACAATACTTCTTTTGCCATCTCAACGTTCCTCCAATGATATATTTCGCTTTTCGAAATTCTCTTTTATTTTCTCAATCTTTTCAATTGATTGCAATTATTTCGCTACAGATTGCATCAATTAATTGCGCCTCCCGATAAGGCGCCTTCACTTCCTTGATGGAAAGCCCCTGTAGAATCCGCATGTACTCCTCCACTGCGAGAAGGGCTTCCTGTGACTTCGGAAGGTCGGCCCATGATAGGAAGTAATCTATTGTACTCTTCCTCACCTGATTCGGAGTCAAACCGTGGCAGTACATAAAATAGAACAGCAATAGCTGCCATTCCGCCGAAAATACCTGCATGTCCCTTGCATGCGGGACCGGCACACCGATGAATAACGGCAGCTTCTCCCGAGGAAGGCGGAGCTCATACACGGCCCGGAGGAACAAATCGTTCACTCCCTTCTGACTGTAAAAAAGGCGGCTATGCAGAAACTTCAGTCGATACCTAGTATATTCGGAAAGCATTTCTATAAGTCCTTCCTTCTTCATCCTTTTTGGTTCATAAAACGGAAAAACCTGAGCTGCAAGAGGAAGGCTGATGCGTCGGGCTAGAAACATATTTCCCTGGAGATAGATGAAATCGCAGAAGTAATGGAATTGCTGCGTTTCAGGGGCATAGGTGATCAAATGATCCTTTTGCATGAACTGCCGGTGGAAAAGGCTGAACGAAGCTTGGAGGATGCTTTCCTTCTGCAGGAAGGAAGGTGGTGTCTTCAACACCCAGACAGGAATGATTCCCGCCTTTCGGTAGCCTTCTGTACGCTGCTGGAACAAGTCGTGGGGAATCCGGCTGCACTGGAACTCAAGCGCATATGGCCGCTTTTTCGTCACCAGCAGGTCGGGGCGCTGCTGCAAATGGGGCAGATAGCATTCCAGCTGCACGTCCTCCCCCAACTGTTGTAGCCGTTCGAACAGCTGCCGCTTCCCTAAGATGTGCGGGTAGGACTCACCTTCCGCAAACAAGGAGTCGCAGGACGTATGCGCCAAATGGGCAAAATGAGGAATTTTGACGGCACCCGCCTTTAAAATCATTTGTTCTTTGCAATGGGGACAGTAGACATTCATAGTACGCAATTGCTGTAAGGCTGCTTCCGTCACGCTCGTAGTCAATGCCAGGTATTCACCTTGCTCATTGATTGCGACAAGCATAACAAAACCTCCTTTGCCACATTGTAGAAAATGTCCATATTCCATTCAAGCAAAAAATGAAAATCATCCTAAATTTTTATTTTGGCCCGTCCGACTTAGAAGATGCAACGCTCTTTCTGGAGCAATAGCATCCGCCCTTTTCCCCTTTGTTCCCCACCGGCAATCGAGTCCGACTCCCAACCTGACAAACCCACTGTGAAAAAGAAGGCTTTCTCGCTCGAAAAATTCCAATAAAAAAACCCGCACCGTTAACAGTGCGGGGGAATATCATTTATGCGAAATATTCAAGAACCGTTTCAAAGCAATTGTTCTCCATGATCAAGTCGCCATACTCGTCTAGGCGGTGGATCGTCAGGCGTGAAGGTCTTAAATATTCTTTAATAAGCGCTAATGCGTTTTTTCGTTCACGTTGTTCTGGTAGCTTAGTGAAGTCGACATGCAGATAGTAGCTTCCTTCAAACTGATAAAGCGAAGATGTCAGCCCTACCGATGCAATGCGCTTTGCAAGCGGCACCAGTTCGTCGATATCCTTAAATGCGAATCGGGCATTGGAGATCGTCATATCCTCATCAGAGTCACTGTCGAATGATTCAAAGATGACACTTTCCATTTCCCGTAATTGTGCAGCGACTTCCCGATTTTCATCGTATCCATCCATCATGGCATTCGCCTCTTGATCGGAATGTAGGTTGGCACGTGTTACGATGACTTCCAGCCCCTGCTCGGACGCATTGATATGAATCCAGATTGGACCATCCAGATCGAAATAATCCTCGGTATTCACTTCACCGATTACATCCCAAAACAGCTCCTCGCCTTTCGAGCGGTTATACCAGATTTCCTCACGGCTGTAGCCGCGGTCTTCAATATCACTGTACGTAATAAATAACTTCAGTGTATTTTCGTTAATGCGTTCGATGTCCATAAGACTTCAACTCCCTTCGCAGTCATTCGTTGAAACACATGTAAACCAGGATTACCTTACTATTTGTTTAAACCATCGAAAATCATACATGCTCTTTCCAACTTATGAACCCTACAAACGTTCTATAAAGTTCCGAGAAGTGATTCGAACTCTATAACTCTATTGTATGATGTTCCCACATAAAATGAAAAGGAAAAACACTATTTCAAGTAAATATTTTGAATAACGGAATTG
>JAZUQF010000508.1:0-18098 GCA_045605545.1 Lysinibacillus sp. | reverse complement strand
GTTCCATATTCTGCTTCTGATTATATAAAACGCGCCTTATAGTGTCAATGACGGAGCCGTAAAATATTCTTTTCATTTTTTGAATTCAATTGGACCCTTATCCATTTCGAACGTCCCGTCCCCATGCAATACCGGGGACTTTTCCGAGCCGCCGCGGGAATAGCGCTCCACTTGGCTGACAATCATCTCATCCCCCCTTGTAAAATCGATATGGACAATCGCCATCCAGTGGGCGAACCAGTTATGTTCATAAAAGGGCGCCATCACTTGCTGCCCCATTTGATTATCAATAACGGCCTTCATTCTCTTCGCGTTCACGCCATTTGACAATCCTCTATTAGCCGCCAATAGGACATACTTCAGTTTGGATGGCTGATGGATTATAACGGTTGCTTTCCCCACCGTTTCCGTATCCAGTGTGATATAAGGTGCACTGGATGGGGCTCCCGGATGCCGGAAGTCCACTTTGCCGGTTTCCCCCGTCTGCAGCACATAAAAGCAGTAGAGGTCGAGGCCCTTCCTCTTATTTGCCCATTCTAACGTTGCAACAACCTTCGCCGATTTTTGAATCGATGTAGACTGGTTCTTTCCCAACATAGCATTATGGGAAGTCGGCCTTACTGCTTCCGGCCTCTGAGGCATGGACTGTGGTGGCTGCACAGGCTCTCTATGCTCCTGTATGGCAGGCGGCTCCGGTGCCGCCATTTCCTCCTGTCCTGCATCTTCGGCAACCTGGAGTCCGAAGTTTTCACAAAGCGCTGTCAACCCGCCGAAAAAACCACTTCCGACTGCATTGAATTTCCATTCTCCATTGTGCCGGTACAGCTCCCCGATGACGACGGCCGTCTCTTGTTCAAGCGCCCCTTTAAATGAAAACTCATGGAGGATTTGATTCATCTGCGCATCCTCTATGAACAGCTTTGCATCCCCGATTTCTCGGAAGCGCAGATCCTGTTCATCCCCCTCATGGATGGTCAGTGTCAGCGCGACTTTTTCGATACCTGCTGGAATCTTCTGAAAAGAAATATCAATTGCCCCTTCGCTGTCATCGATGCTCCGATGACCGACTGAACCATCGGCGCTTTGTGGCTGTCCATAAAAAATAAAGTGCTCATCCTTCAGACAACGATCTCCTGCATGAAGCAGGAAGGCCGAAATGTCCAAATCCATCTCTTTTTCAGGCTTCTGCCACTGTATACGAAACCTGAATGTCTCGATTGCATTATTTTTCGTTACATCTACTTTTTGACCCTTTTTCAGCTCCATTGCCCCAACCCCCTGTCTTTTTTCTTCAAACAATCCCCTTTTCAACAATAGACATACTGCCGAAAAAGAGAAAGCAAAGCCCATTGTACCCGCTGATGCGGATGACTTTCTTCTATCCTATTTTATATCAAGTATAGCTATTAGTTCATAAAAAAGGGAGCTTCTAAAAAGTTGTTTTGAGAGGCTATCAAAAAAGCAAGCGGCCCGAAGAGCTTCAAATGGCCGGGCAGCCTGCTTTCATGTTCTATTCCTTATTTTCTGTTATATCAACTGTCGATGCGGCAGGTATTCCATTTGAAAAGTCGATTTGAATCATGACCGGGTCATGATCGGATGCACGTCCAGCAGCCTCTGTGAAATCGGCATTTACATGCAGGACATCGATTTCCGTCTGCTGAGCCAGATTGGAGCTGACCAGAACGTGGTCGAGCACCTGGGAATTCCCCTGATAGATATACGTGTACCTGTCGCCTATCGGCAGATCCTTTATTTTGTTGTGCATGCCTGCTTCTTCTAGAATAGTCAGGGCTGCGGAGAATTCGTAGTCATTGAAATCACCTAGCGCAATAATGTTCGCATCCTCGTTTTCCGTTTTAATATCCGTGATGAAGTCGGCTACAACACGCGCAATTTCCTTGCGTTGCACTTCACTGCCCAGTACGACAGGCTGTGTATCGCCGAACAAGCCTGTATCTCCTGATTTGGAGTTCCAATGGTTCGCAATAACAACTACGCTTTCTCCGTTAAATGTAAACTGGGCGGCGAGCGGCTTACGGCTGTTGTCAAACGCCCCGTTCGTCGGATCGATGCGCCCCGGGTTCAATGTCAGGGAGCCGTTTTCATAGACTGTCGCTTCATTCGCCTGGCCAGGTGTACCTTCCAGCGATACCCGCTCAGGATTATACAAGAAGCCGACACGGATGTTCGCTCCCGGCGCACCGCCATCCTGGTTATTTTCAGGGTCGATATTGGCGTAGGCATACGTAATACCCGTCTTCACCTCTATCAAATCAATCAGGCGTTGATAGCTTTCTGCAGCTGATACAGTTCCGTCATTGACGGACCCATTGTTATCCTGCACTTCCGTTAGCCCGACGATATCCGGCGTGTTCATTCCATTACCAATTGCCTCTGCTAACCGCTCAGCCTTTTCGTCCGATGTTTCAGAGCTATTGTTCGAGAAATTCTCCAAATTATAGGACGCCACCGTCAATTCATCCTCCGCAAACCCGATTGTCGTTCTTTCCGGGCGGCCGGCACCCGGTTCATGGATTGACTGGGCAGAAGCCAGGTCGGCATGAATCTTGTAATTGGTATAGGAGTTTCCTACGACACCCGTAATCGTGCCATTGAATGCATCCCCTGTATTGACATTAAACGTGCGGGCAGCGGCATTCGGCTCGAGGCGGAATTGAATGCGTTCGGGATTGGCATCCTGCTCGGTCAGGACAACACCGCCGTTCTTTGTATCCGTTTCGGCCGTCTGTAATACCGTTGCAATATCCCCGTATTCCTGCGGAGCCACAGCCTTGACGTTTGTTACAGACACCCGCATCCCTTCGATGCTTTCCCAGAAATCGATGGCATCCTCCTGCGGATCGAACAAGGCGAAGCCATCTTTATCGATGACGGACGGGTTAAAGGAGGATTCATCAATGATAAAGGCTTCCGGCAGCTCATTGCCGCGCGAGACGATGGACACCTGGCCGCCCCGGTCGTTGCGCGCATTGATTTGTGTGGTCTTCAAATCACCATCATAGCCGTCATAGACGTATTCCGACACGGTACCCGTTACGGCAACTTTGTCCCCTAGCTCTACATCATAGCCATTGGAGCCCGCGTAAACGAAAATTCCTTCCGAAGTAAGCGGGTTATCATCCGCCTCTTCATCAGGCGTCTGGATTGTAAAGTACTGCGCGCCCTTCACCTCAAACATGTATGTCACAATACCTTCTACATCCTGGACGGTTTGATTTCCAAAGGATGTTTGGTGACCTTCCCCTTGTATATCATGGATTCTAATTCGGTCTGTCACCTTATATTCGAACGTCTTGACCTCGCTGAATGCCCCGTCGGCCGACTGTACGACTGCCTTCAGCACCGTATCCCGGTCAATCGTGATTGGTGCCGTATATGCCCGGCCGTTCTCTCTTGGATCCGAGCCGTCCAGTGTATAGTAGATTCCTGCATCAGCCGTCGTCGTCGTCAGCTCGACATCCACCGCTCCTACGATAGTGCCTCCTGCATGAGAGGCCGTTACAGGACGCAGTACGCTCGAATCAAGCTTCAAGTCGGCTACCGAGCGGGGAAGCAGCTGATAATCCTGATTATATTGCTGGATGACACCTGTTATAGATTCATAGGAAGCACCGACCTCTATTCCCAACGAACCATCTTCATCACGCAGTATCTTCTGTACGCCGTCTACTTCAATCGTAAAATTGTTTGGTCCGCCTGATAATACACGCACATGCTCCAATTTCACTAGCCTTGATTCATTCGTTTCGTCCATTTGATTGCCGGTAATAACGGTCGGAGCAAGAGGCGTACCTACCTCTTTTCCTTTAAGAGATACATCCTGTAGCTGCAAAAGATTGCGATATTCACCTATAGTTCCGGCTAAAGTAACCACATCACCGACAGCTACATCCAAACCTTCGTATACAGTGATGGCCGCAGTCTCGTCCTCCACCGTAAAGGTGTTATTCAATTTTGCCGTCACGGTTCCTTTCACGCTCACCGTTTCTCCAATGCCGGCATTCCGCGCTTGCAAGATGGAGATCAGCTCCTGCGAAGGGTCTTCCGGTTCCTCTTCTACCTGGCCATGACGACCTAGATCATCGAATGTATCGATTGGATAGGCCTTCCACTGGTCTGCAATAGCAAACTCGTCCATTGGATTTGTATCCCCTGTTGCCGATAATCTCACCAGCGTTTTGTTTTGGGAGGATACCTCCCCCTCCACCCAGGCATCACCCGGGTCGTGGCCTAGCTGTCCGAATGAATCAATGATTTCGTCTCCACGTTTTAATAGCAGCACATCATCCCCATTGAAATTCACTGCCGAAGACGTCATGTCCCCCTTTGCCTGCAATGCCTCGTTCGCCATTGAATGGACGAGCACAAGCGTCTCTCCAGCGGCAAGCGTCAAACCTTCGAATATCTGTGTATTCTGAACCGTCTCTTTACCGTTCGTATATAGCTCCAGCCTATAATCGGATAGGTCGATCGCTTTGCCTGTCCCATTATAAAGCTCGATTGCCTTGTTGTTGCTGCTTCCTTCTACATATTCTGAAATGAGAATGTCCCCGGAACCTTCAGGAATGTCCAACACATCCCTGATCCGTCCTTCCGTTATTGCAGGGATGACGCTTAGGCCAACTAGATGGTCGCGGAAATTCTCCCAATCGGACAGCCCTAAGTCCGTCACACGCCCTTCGCCATATGCTTTAGCGAACACCTCATAGCCGTCCCCGCCTTTCGCGGTAAAAGCATTCGTTGCAACCGAGTACGTTTTTTCATCCACAATATCTGCAAAGCTTCCACCCTGCTCCACTTGAACGGAAACGACACGTTCTCCAGACGGCTTCGTACTATCAAATGACACCCTTGCTCCTGCTACATGAAGAAAGCCGCCACTTTCATTTGGATACGCTGATACGCTACGTTCAAATGCCGCCTTGATTTCTGCACCAGTCAGACGCATCGTGGCAAGCGTGTTTCCGAATGGCAGTACGCTGATGACCTCTCCCACCGTAACCGGACCGGCATCAATTCCATTTCTGATTCCGCCACCATTTTGCAATGCCATGACAACTTCAGCATCGTATTGACGAGCTTTCGTGAGCATTCCATCCGTAATGAGATTGCCTAGTACCGTTTCATTTTTCCGCACACTCGGTTTTGTGGCATCTCCTCCTGTACGGGGATTTTCAAGAGGCTGTTCCAGCGTTACGCCAATTTCAGTCTGCTGTAGCTCCTCTATTTTCTGTTTATACGGCTTCAGCAATGCAACCGCCTCTGGGTCATCCTCATAATCGGCTGTAGCAATCAACTCGCCATCATATTCAGTAATGACACCTTTTTTATCGAAGGAAACGTCCAGTGCCCCCACATAATCACCATATTGGTATGCCTGTACAATAACTGTCGGTTCCTGTCCCTCATTGACCACCACCGGTTCTTCCATCTTCGTGTGGGAATGTCCACCGATGATGACATCGATCCCGTCTACATACTTTGCCAGCTGCTGGTCGTTGTCGATTGCCGCATTATCATCAAAGCCGATATGCGTCACTGCTACAACCTTGTTGATGCCCATCTTTTCAAATTCATCGACCATCTTCTGGGCCTGTTCGATATAGTTTTTGAAGGTGATGCTTCCCGGGTTTGAGATGGCCGCTGTTTCTTCTGTCGTCAACCCAAAGAAGCCAATTTTCTGACCGTCTACCTCCTTAACGATTCCCGTATAGATTTGGCCGTCCTGTGCATTCTTCTTTATTTTCGTATTGAATAATCCTTTAAAAATCGGGTCCTTTGAGAAATCTACGTTTGATGAGACAAATGGAAACTGGGCCGCTTTGATGAAATCAACTAATGCACGGTGTCCCTCCTGAGAAGCCCCTAGATCAAATTCATGGTTGCCAAATGTCATGACATCCACCTGCATCAGGTTCATGAATGCCAAGTCCGCCTGTCCTTTGAATTCATTGAAATAGAGTGTTCCTGAAAATACATCGCCGGCATCCACTACAATCGTCTCCGGATTCTCAGCGCGCTTTTCTTTTACGACGGAAACCCTTTTCGCCACCTGATCAAGATTGGCATGGGTGTCATTTAGATGCAGGAACGATACGTCCACCGCTTTTTCTTGCCCCTTGCCAGGCTTCGGCCCCTTACCCGGATTGGCATCACCATTTCCTTTCCCCGGCCCGCCATCTTTATCTTCTTTGCCAGGATGTGTGCCTTTATTCCCTTTTCCAGGATTTATTGCAGGCCTTTTATGAAGAGTGCCCGGTTTATGAGCCTGGCGCTTCACGGAATGATTCAAAGCGATTTTATACCGGTCATGCAAGGGTGCTTCAATTATGCCACTAATAAGCTTCTTTGCCTCATCCACTTGATAGCCCGCTGTTTTTCCTTCTTTCCATGTTTCTGCATATGCGCTACCTCCTACAGGTGCAACGACTGCCGCCGCTCCAAATGTCAAAGCCATGAACGCCGAGGTTTTCTTGGAATGCTTCATAAAGACTCCCCTTTTCACTGTAGTTTTCGTCAAACAAATCCTTTGTCATAAAACTACCATCTACAGACTCCTCACACTATAGCAAAATAGACTTATAATTCACACTTTTTCAATACAGATACATATAACCCAAAAATTTCCTCATTTATACAAAAAGCAGGCAACCCATGAATGATCATGAATTACCTGCTTATGATTGATTCTATATGAATGGATAACGATTTACAGGAACATACCAGCAATCGCAGCTGATAATAATGAAGCGAGTGTCCCTGCTAAAACCGCTTTTAATGCTAGCTTGGCGATTACATGGCGCTTGTCCGGAGCCATGCCGCCTAATCCCCCGATTAAAATACCCATTGAACTCAAGTTCGCAAATCCGCAAAGCGCGAATGAAATGATGATGCCCGTCTTTTCAGTGAAGTCCCCGATTACAGGACCGAAGTTCGAGAAGGCAACGAATTCGTTTAAGATCAATTTTTGACCAATGAATGAACCCGCGTTTACAGCTTCTTCCCATGGTACACCGATTGCAAATGCAAGTGGTGCGAAGACATAGCCGAGGATTCCTTCAATTGTAATATTCTCAAACCCGAACCAGCCACCGATACCGCCTAGAATCCCGTTGAGCAGGGCGATAAGAGCGATGAATGCAATCAGCATCGCACCAACATTTACAGCAAGTCTTAAGCCGTCTGCCGCACCATTTGCCGCAGCATCGATCACGTTCGCTGCCGTATCGTCTTTTTCCAATTGGAAGTTTTCTTCATTTACTTCTTCCGTTTCAGGCATAATCAGCTTGGCCAGTACTAAACCAGCCGGCGCAGCCATGAAACTCGCCGCCAGCAAGTATTCAAGCGGTACACCAAGTAACGAATAACCCACAAGCACAGAACCGGAAACCGATGCCAGACCACCTGTCATAACCGCGAAAAGCTGCGATTTCGTCATTGTATTCAAGAACGGACGAATGACGAGCGGCGCCTCTGTTTGACCGACGAAAATATTCGCCGCAGCATTAACAGATTCCGCCTGTGTTGTTCCCAACACCTTCGATAGGAATCCACCAATAATTCGTATGATGATTTGCATGATGCCCAGATAGTAGAGCACTGAAATCAAAGACGAGAAGAAGATGATGATGCACAATACGCTGATAGCGAATACGAAGCCAACCGTATCGGCATTCGCCAATCCGCCGAACACGAAATTAATCCCTTCAAATGCATAGTTCACTAAATTTTGAACAGCATCGGACAGCTGCATGAGCTTTTCGCGCCCGAATTCCCATTTTAAAACAATGAACGCAAACAGAAGCTGGACAGCTAAGCCCGATAGGACGATGCGCCATTGGATTGCTTTTCGATTTGTCGAAAAGGCAAACCCTATTCCAAGCACAACCAAAATACCGATGATTCCCCAAATGAAATCCATTCTCACACCTACTTTTATATTTTTGAAAACCTTTACATTACCATCTATTGACATGTGACAACAGACTACGTAAAACTCACCACGTATGTTATCAAAACGAAAAATCCGTGTAAAATAATAAATAATTCTAAAATTTTTATCATCAACGAATATTCTTAACCTACCCTTTTTCCGTCAACTTTCTCTTAGTGTGTGCAATTTCGAGCAAATTCCATCTTTTTTTAGAAATTTAAATACCTTATAAAGATAAATAAAATTATCTGAAGATATCCTCTTTTAAAGGTTTTTCCTATATATTTGAAGTAGTAGCAACTTTACTGGGACAAAAGCCTGCTATGCTCCCTTCTTTATTTTGGACATATTTTGTCCAACTTGTGAATTTTCTTTTTGGACATATTTTGTCCCTCTTCTCCAAATTAAGTCCCATTACAATATCCATTTTATTCCTCTTAGACATACAGGTAATCACCTCCCTTCTAACCATCAAACCGAAATGGGGAGCAGTATATGCATCCAGGATTTTCGGGACGTTCTGCATTCGTTTCTTCTCCTGGATGTCTAGGCATCTTTCCTCTCTTGATTCCTCAATCGGCGCCTCAGCATCTTGGAATAGCCGGGCACCACTGGCATAATGACTGTTTGGGATTCCAAACCTTTCGACTTGTAAATGAAGTAGCGGCCAATATAAGCTGGTTCAGTTTCTCCTGTTAATACGTGGCTTTAATTCCTTGAAAATTGTCGACAAGTAGATTTTGTTTCCTTTGCTCTAAAATGACCGGCAATGCATAGCCTTCCTTCAAGCTGATCAACGCTTGCTGAAGCAGCCTTTCCAAATCTTCTATAGGCTCATGGGGGGCTCCGTCAAGAAAAGGATGGTTTGTCCCCTGGATCCCTGGTGCATTTGCATGCCGAGCTTCTTCCAGCAAGCGAATATAACCCACCCAAGAAATATCCTTATTAATATAAAAAGCAGGTAATCCATGAACATGCATGGATTACCTGCTTATGTTTGATTGATCCTGTATGAACAGATGACGGTTTACAGGAACATACCAGCAATCGCAGCTGATAGTAATGAGGCAAGTGTCCCCGCCAGAACTACTTTTAATGCAAGCTTAGCGATTACAGGGCGCTTATCCGGAGCCATACCGCCGATTCCCCCGATTAAAATGCCCATTGAACTCAAGTTCGCAAAGCCGCAAAGGGCGAATGAAATGATGATGCCCGTTTTTTCAGTGAATTCCCCGATTACAGGACCGAAATTCGAGTAGGCAACGAATTCATTTAAAATCAATTTTTGGCCGATGAATGAACCCGCACGTACTGCTTCTTCCCATGGTACACCGATTGCAAATGCAAGTGGCGAGAATACGTAGCCCAGGATTTCTTCAAGTGTTATATCCCCAAAGCCGAACCAACCGCCGATACTGCCTAGAATCCCGTTAATCAGGGCAATCAGAGCAATGAATGCAATCAGCATGGCGCCAACGTTTACAGCAAGTTTTAAACCGTCTGCGGCGCCATTTGCCGCAGCATCAATTACATTGGCTGCCGACTTGTCTCTTTCCAATTTGAAGTCTGCTTCATTTACTTCCTCGGTTTCAGGCATGATCAGCTTCGCCAGCACTAAACCAGCCGGCGCAGCCATGAAGCTTGCCGCCAATAAATATTCAAGCGGTACACCAAGTACCGAATAGCCCACAAGCACCGAACCGGATACCGACGCCATACCGCCTGTCATAACCGCAAAAAGCTGGGATTTCGTCATTGTATTCAAGAACGGACGAATGACAAGCGGCGCCTCTGTTTGACTAACGAAAATATTCGCCGCAGCATTAAAGGATTCCGCCTGTGTTGTTCCTAGTACCTTCGATAGGAATCCACCAATAATTTTAATGACGATTTGCATGATGCCTAAATAATAGAGCACTGAAATCAAGGACGAGAAGAAGATGATGATGCACAAAACGCTGATTGCAAATACGAAGCCGACTGTATCCGCATTCGCCAATCCACCGAATACGAATTCAATCCCTTCAAATGCATAGTTCACTAAATCTTGAACACCGTCGGATAGCTGCATGAGCTTTTCGCGTCCGAACTCCCATTTTAAAACAATGAATGCAAAGAGAAGTTGGACAGCTAAGCCCGATAGGACGATGCGCCATTGGATCGCTTTTCGATTTGTTGAAAAGGCAAATCCTATTCCAAGGACGACTAAAATTCCGATGATTCCCCAAATGAAATCCATTTTCACACCTGCTTTTTTTAGATTCTTCATTTGCATCTGTTGACATCTGTCAACAGACAAACCTTTCGTATATTATCAAATAGTAAACTACTTGTAAAACAACAAATAATACCATTTTTTTATTTTTTATGAATACTTTGAATTCGTAAAAATCCGTACATATTTCTCTAATCAAGCTCGTTTTCGAGTGAATCCCCTACTTTTTTCATAAATTTAGCGTATATAAAAAAACGACAGTCGCCCGTAGGCACTGCCGTTTTAAATGTCATCCTATATACTTGAAGAGCTAGCAACTTCACCAAGTCATCAATCGGGTATGCTTCATTCTTCATTTTGACCAACTTGTGAATTTTTTACGTGGACACATTTTGCCCCCACCCTCTAATTTTAGTCCCATCACTTTATTTCTTCCAGGAAGTCATAAGGTGTAATTCCTTCCATTCCAATCATCGGATGAATATCGGGAGCAGTCTGTGCATCCAGGATTTTCGGGCCGTTCTGCACCTTTTTCTTCTCCTGTATGTCAGGACTTCTTTTCTCTTTCGATTCTTCGACTGTCGTCTCCACCTCTTCAGCCTCTGTCGGATTGAGGCGTGCCTTTAAGCTTGTCAATCGGGTCAAATCATCCGTTTGGGAAAGGCCCTGCGCCAGTACATCGGGCTCACCACATAAAATAAGGAAGTTCTTCGCCCGCGTGATGCCTGTATAGAGAAGGTTGCGTCTCAGCATCTTGGAATAGCCACGCACGACTGGCATAATGACCGTCGGGAATTCCGATCCTTGCGACTTGTGAATGGAACAGCAGTAGGCCAATGTAAGCTGATTCAGGTCCCCCCGCTGATATGTGACTTCAATTCCATCGAAATTGACGACAAGCAGGTCCTGCTTTTCGATTGTTTCCTTCGCTTTGATGATGGCGATGACTTCTCCCATGTCGCCGTTGAATACATTGCTTTCCGGCTGGTTGACTAGCTGCAGCACCTTGTCGCCGATCCGGAAAATTGTATCGCCGAATACAAGCTCTTTTCTCGTGCCGTCATTTGGATTGACGAGCTCCTGAATCTGCTTGTTCAAGGCATCGATTCCGGCAGGTCCCCTATACATCGGTGCAAGCACCTGGACATCCCGTATTGTCTGCCCTTTGCCCACTGCACTTTTGACGATTTGGGTTACGACGCCCGCAACCTGGTCTGCACCCGCCTTAATGAAAGAGCGGTCGCTTGTTTTCGCCGTCAGCGTGTCGGGTACAATGCCTTTTTTTATCTGATGGGCAATTTCTATGATGGTCGAGCCTTCCGCCTGCCGATAGACGTCCGTCAGCTCCACGGTCTGCAGCTGCTTAGAAGCGAGCAGGTCCTTCAACACCTGTCCCGGTCCGACAGGCGGCAACTGATCCTGGTCTCCGACAAAGACGACCTGCACGTCTTCAGGAAGGCTCTTCATCAGTTGATGGGCAAGCCATGTATCGACCATGGACATCTCATCGATAATGACGAGCCTTCCAGTAATTTCGCGCCCCGTTTCTTCATCCTTATCTTCCTGCCCCGTAAAGCCGAGCAGGCGATGGATCGTCATGGCCGGCAGTTCAGTCGATTCTGCCAAACGTTTTGCGGCCCTGCCTGTAGGAGCAGCTAACACAATGGGAAACGGCTCTTCTTTTTGAGCATAATATTTTGGATCAAGCGACAGGCCATGCAGCTCTGCATATACTTCGACCAGTCCTTTGATGACCGTCGTTTTCCCTGTACCTGGTCCGCCCGTCAAAATCATCACCGCAGAATTCAGCGCCGTTTCGATGGCCTGAGCCTGTGTAGGGGCATAGGTGACATCGTAGCGCTCCTCCACTTCCCCAATTGCCTTCCTAATCTCATCCTTTGAAAAATGAGTGTGTTTTTTATTCTCCTTTATCAAATCGTGGATTTTGGAGGCGATGCCCACCTCACTGAAGTAGAGCGACGGGAGATAGAGCCGCGTCTCCTCCCCGCAGATTTTGCTTTCTTCCCTCATTTCAATACATGCTCTTGAAATCGCTTCATATGGGATTTCCACTCTCTGGCTCTGTTCAAGCATGTCCTTCACCTTCGGCAACACATGCTCGGCATCCAGATAGACATGGCCCTCCGATAAGGCAGCATGTGTCAGTACATGCAGGACAGCCGCCTTGATACGGTCCGGATGGTTGCCGGTGATGCCCAGCTTCGACCCCAGCTCATCGGCGCGGCCGAATCCGACCCCTTCTACATCCTCAATGAGTCTATAGGGATTTTCCATCAGCAACGGAATGGTCTCTTCCCTGTACGCCTGATAGATTTTCATGCCGAGCTGAGGGCCGAACCCCCATTCATTAAGCTGAATCATTACCCGTTGCAAGCCGAGATTCTGCTCGACTGCCGCGCGGATCTGTGATTTCTTTTCTCCTGAAAGCCTCGGTACAGCATCCAGCGCCTCCGGGTCCTCCATTATTTTTTGCAGGGCCTGGACGCCGAGCTTAGCGACAATCGCCTCCGCCGTTTTACGACCGATTCCCGGGAAAAGGTCGCTTGATAGATAATGGACGATGCCTGTTTCTGTAGCCGGCACCTCCTTTTGGAACGTTTCCACCTGGAATTGCAGTCCGTACTTCGGATGGGATTTCATCACGCCTGTAAAACGATAGATTTCATCCTCCGTCAACGCAGGCAAATAGCCGACGACGATAATTTCCTTCTCTTTATATTCCATGTTCGTTTCTTGGATCTGTACCCTTACAATCGAGTACATATTGGATGGATTATGGAAAATGGACACGATGGGTCTGCCCAGAATAAACAGTTTATTCACTTCAAATAAATCGAGGTTTTCGGCCATCCGACTTCACCCCTTTACATAAATTCGTACAATTATTCTATCATAGGACATGCAGGGTGTCCTTGAAAATTGAAGGCTTTTTGCCATTCGGCACAATTGTCGCCCCATTCACAATGGAATAATGCTATGATGGAAAAATAATCACAATATTATAAAAGAGGTGGAAAGTATGCAATTTCGTCCTTGCATCGACCTACATGACGGCAAGGTCAAACAAATTGTCGGCAGTACGCTTGGCCGGCATGATATAGAGGTGGTCGAAAATTTTACATCAAAACATGACTCTTCCTATTTTGCCGACATGTTTGCGAAGGATGGTCTGACAGGCGGACATGTCATCATGCTCGGTCCCGGCAATGAACAGGCAGCGCTGGATGCACTAAAGGCATATCCCGGGGGGCTGCAGGTCGGAGGCGGCATTACGGCAGACAACGCAAAAAAATACATAGATGCGGGCGCATCCCATGTCATCGTGACATCTCATATTTTCCATGATGGCATGCTCGATATGGAGCGTCTTGAAACACTCATCCAGAAAATCGGGAAAGAGAGGCTTGTCATCGATTTAAGCTGCCGCAAACGGGAAGACAAATGGTTCGTCGTCACGGATAAATGGACGCGGTTCAGTGATTTCGAAGTGAATGCCCGCTCCATCCAAATGATTGAGCAGTATTGTGATGAATTACTGATCCACGCAGTCGATGTGGAAGGCAAGCGTAGCGGCATGCAGGAAGAACTTGTCCGCGACTTGGCCGACTGGACGACGATTCCGACAACCTATGCAGGCGGCGTCCGATCCCTTGAAGATTTACAAAATTTCAAGCAGCTCGCCCACGGGAAGCTTCATGTAACGATTGGCAGTGCACTAGATATTTTCGGCGGGGACTTACGGTACAGTGACGTAGTGTCCTATTGCAAATAAAAAAGGAAGCCTCACTTTTGCCTCGTGAAAAAAGGATTGTTAAAGCACCCCGCTCTAACAATCCTTTTTTAAATGAAGTACTGATTGACCGGGCGCCCCACGCCGCCGTACTGGACATCGACCTTGATGAGTTGGCGTTTTTCCATGAAATCCAGGTAGCGTCTGGCCGTTACACGCGCCACCCCGATGGCAGCCGCCACCTCATCTGCCGACGCCCCGTCCTCACACTGCCTTAAATAGGCCATTACCTTGTCGAGCGTCGAACGGTTGAATCCCTTGGGCAGCTCCATTTCCAATGCAGGCAGGGATGCAGCGTTGTTCTCCACTCCCCCTTTGCGAATCAGTGCATCCAATTCCTGTTGCGTCATATCTTCGGCCCCTTCCGTCTTCAATTTGAAGTGCCGGTAATTTTCCAATGTCTGCTGCATCCTTTCGAAGGTGAAGGGCTTCATGATGTAGTCATACACGCCCAGTTGAAGGATGTTCTGGATGGTCGCCATATCATTTGCCGCCGTGACGGAAATGACATCCACATTCATCATTTCCCCTCGTATCTGCCTCAACGTCTCCACCCCATCCTGCTCAGGCATGAAAATGTCCATCAATACGACATCCGGCTGGAGTTCCTTGATTTTCTCGAATCCGATCAAGCCGTTTGATGCCGTCCCTACAATCTCATAGCCTTCAATCCGCTCGATGAATTGACGGTTGACTTCCCTGACCATGGGATCGTCTTCTATCAGCAGTATTTTAATTGTCCCCATCTTGCCCATCTCCTAGTTCAAATAATAGTAGGAAGCTCGTTCCTTTTCCCTCTTCGCTCGTCACTTCAATGGTACCGCGGCCTTTTTTGACGATTTCATCTATTAAATACAGCCCGATTCCCCTGTTTTCCTTGTCCTTTGTGGAAAAGCCGTTTTCAAACATGCGCGCCCTTACCTCCTCGCTCATTCCCATCCCGTTATCCGTTACCAGGATGGCAAGCAGCCCGTCATGCTCGTCCACTGAAATGGTAATCAGTTTTTCACTCCTTACCACACCCTGGAAGGCATCAAACGCATTTTCAATCAGATTCCCGAACAATATCACGAAGTCATGCTGATCCAAAAACTGAGGGAACTGGGTAAAGTGGCTTCCTCCATCTATTTCCACTGTAATGCCCAGCTCCTTTCCACGCCCGACCTTACTCAGCAATAACCCTGAGATATTTTCATTTTTGAAGCGCTCATTCAAAAATCGAATAAGGGAGGCCTCATCCGCCTGCACCTCCGTCAAGTATTCGAGCGCCTGCTTTGTGTGCCCAAGCTGTAGCAGGCCTGTAATCGTATGTAGCTTATTCTTATGCTCATGCGTCTGCACACGGAGTGCCTGCACAAAAGCCTTCACCCCCGTCAATTCCTCCGCAAGCCGCTTTACCTCCGTCAGGTCCTGGAAGATGGCGACGGCGCCTGCGTTTTTCCCCTTTACTTGAACCGGAATTCGTGTACTCATGATGCTTCGTCGGTTGATGTAGATTTCCTGATTGTAGATGGGCTTTTCACTTTCGACAATCTCAGGCAATCTCGTATCGGGTAGCACCTCATAGATTTTCCTTCCTATATATTGTGCGTTGTCCCCCTCTACTCCGAGGATGCACCCCGCCTTCTGATTGAAGATGGTAATGTTCATTTCATTATCCACTGCAATGATTCCCTCGTGCATCGCATTGAACGTCTCCTGCCGCTCCACATACATCTGGGCTATTTCCTCGGGCTCGAGGCCAAACATCTGCCTTTTGATATGACTGCCCAACATGAGGGCGCCCCACATGCTGAAAAACACCGAAAAAAGGACAGTAATCGTAATTTCCGAGGCATAGTCTTGGAACACCTTCCCCAATGTAGGCATCGGATAACCGACGATGACGACGCCAATCTGCCGCTTGTCCTCATTTAAAATAGGCACAAAAGCCCTAATCATTTTTCCGAGTTCCCCCTGCGCCTCGGAAATGTAATAATGCTCACTGAATGCCGCATTGACATCTTCAGAGGTACTTTTCTTTCCAAGCTGTGCAGCAGAAGGGTGGGAATATTTCACACGATCCATATTTAAAACGACGATATATTCCGCCTTATTAATAACCCGTATTTCCTCAACGATAGCATTGACTGTCTGAATGGCTTCTTCCTGTTCTTCCTTCATCAGCTGATCAATCAGCTCTGGCATATTGGAAACCGTCCTTGCAATAAGCATCGCACGCTGGCCAAAGTCCTGTTCTTGTTCACTCAGCAGGCTCCCGATGACAAACACTCCAGCGATGAAAAAGGAAAAAGCGATGATGAAGAAGGTCATGAGCAATATTTTTGTATTCATTTTCAATCTCCGCATCAATCTCTCTCCTTTTTTTCTATCCCAATGCACGGTATACTCATAAAAAACAAGTAAAAATGTGGTGGTATGATATGAAATACTTTTTTACAGGCGCACTCCTAACCCTTATCCTGCTCATTTCCTTTTTTGGTTACAGGCACAACAACGCAGATGATTCCTCCCTGCCGTACGATGATGAGCAAAACGGGCTCAGTGATCAGATTATCATCCATTTCAGTCATGTCGTAGCAGAAAATACGCCAAAGGGGCTCGCAGCTACAAGATTTGCCGAGCTGGTAAAGGAAAAGACGGACGGGCGTGTGATTGTCCAAGTGTATCCAAACGGCATTTTATACAGCGATGAAAATGAGATGGAAGCATTGCAGAATAATGATATCCAGATGATTGCCCCCACCTTCTCCAAAATGACATCCTATTTGCCTTCCTGGCAGGTACTGGACCTTCCTTTCCTCATCGAGACCGATGAGCAGTTAAGAAGAGTGTTGTCTGGTCCTTTGAAGGACAGGCTTCTCGCTGAATTGGACGAGTTGGGCATCAAGGGACTGGATTTCTGGAGCAATGGCTTCAAGCAGATTGCATCGAACGACTATCCAGTGCTAGAAACAGACGATTTTCAATCACTCCGTATCCGTGTCATGGCCAGCGAGCTGCTTAGCAAGCAGTTTTCCCTGCTGGGCTCAAAACCGGTCACGACGACATTTGATGATGTGTTCTACGAAATTGAAAAGAAGAATATCCAGGCACAAGACAATACCATTTCCAATCTATATTCTAAGGGCTTCCATAAATACGAGAAATACATCACCCTGTCCAACCACGGCATCATGGGGTATGCTGTCATGATGAACGAAACATTCTGGAACGAATTGGATGGAGAACTCCAACAGCACATCCAGGATGCCCTTCTCGAAATGAGTGATTGGCAGTTCGAAACGAGCATCGCCATGAATAGGACAAGTGAGCAGGAACTTGAGTCTCTGCCCAATATCACTCTTTCTCCTCTATCAGAAACTCAAAGACACAGATGGAAGGAAAAAGTCTCCCCTGTCTATGATTACTATAAAAACGAAGTCAGTGATTTATATTATAAATTATTAATAGAAGAAGTGAATAGAATCAATTAAACAAAATGAACAAAACTGCACTTTTTGTAAAAAAGTGCAGTTTTTTGTCATTCGAAAAACATTGTATTATAACAAAAATATATATTTTAATCAGTTACATAACAGCATGGATACCCGAGATAAAAGCATTCTTTAAGAAATAATAGATTATTGGACAAAATAAACGTTATGAATTTTAATAACTAAATCTATCATTCTGAAAACTTTGCGTTATGATAGTCCCATGAAAGCGATAACAAAATAGAAAATTCGAAACAGATAGGAAAAGGAGCATATATTTATGAAGTGGCTTAAAAATTTAACTGTCCAGGTAGTCCTCGCCATCATCCTTGGTATTGTCGTCGGGGCAATCTGGCCTGAATTCGGCGCAAGCTTGAAAATCTTAGCCGACATGTTCATTAAATTGATTAAAATGTTGATCGGACCAATCATCTTCCTGACAGTCGTCATCGGTATCGGTGGCATGGGCGACATGAAGAAGCTTGGTAAAATCGGCGGGAAGGCATTGCTTTACTTCGAAATCGTATCAACAATCGCTCTTGCCATCGGGATCGGGGTAGCGGTATTGATCAATGCTGGTTCAGGAATCGATACGTCAACAGCAGCTGATGCTGATATTTCCAATTATACACAAGCAGC
>JAZUQF010000507.1:0-19185 GCA_045605545.1 Lysinibacillus sp. | reverse complement strand
GTCCTGTAACTGATGGGCAAACACTTCCAATGTTTGTTTCGTCTGCGGAAGCTTCGTAAAGCGGTCTATCATCTGAAGCAGCTGCCCTTTTTGGTCCGCCGTCAATGGCGCTTCAGCCTGCAGATAGGCCCGCACCTGCTGGATGGCTTGTCCACTTGCTTCCGGCCCGGACGACAGCATCCGGCCGATCAGCTGGCCTACCTGGGCGGACGGCAGGACGTCGGCGTTCAGGGGGGGCCGCCAATTGGACAGGGTGGCGCTGCGGGGCACTATCTCCGCCTCCTGCAAGAGCGACAAGGAGTGCATGCGGCTTGCCACGGGAGCATCGGAATCCAATAGACTGCGCAAAGCCCGTGCCAGCAATACTCCCCCCGTTTCCGCATCAAGCGGCTTGACGATTGTTTGCAGCTGTGTCGTCAGACTCGCTTTCAGGCTGCCGTCTACGTTTGCTTCATTCGCCAGACGACCCATGAAATTATGGAGTGCCGTACTCATCCCTTCCGTCTTGGCTCCATGCACAAGTGCCTGGAACACCTCATTCGTAAAAGGCATCCTCAGATCAATCATCCGTTGCATTGCCCCTAGCGCCTCCTGCTTCGTCGTTCCTTGCGGCAGTGCCTTCAACCATGTCTCCGCCTGCAGAAGCTGATCACGCGTAATCGGCAGCTGCGCCTTCATGAAGTGCCTCATCACCTGTTGCATCTCTTTTGTCTGCGGCAGGTTCATCGACTGCAGCAATTGCGCCGTCTGCTGCTGCGGACTCGTAGCCTGCCCCATCGGTCCCGTCACCACCTTCAGCTCTGTTTGGGCGCCTGTGCGGGCTACCTGGAAGAAATGGGAGTCGCCTGTAGCCAGTGGTACTTCCAGTTTAGCAATCAGCTTGTGCCCCCCGACCTGAATTTCGGCCATCTGATCTGGATACAGCTTCTTGATGGTCCCTTGGAACACCTGCCCCTCCCGCAACGTCAGCGGCTGGTCGGCATGCACGGCCTGCTGCTGCGGCTGGATGGGGTTGAATGATGTAGATGTCAATCCGCTCACCCCTTTATCATCGATTTAATAGGCTCAAAGCTCTTTCTATGGTGCTTCGTCGGTCCATGCTGCGCAAGGGCTTCCAGATGCTGTTTTGTGCCGTAGCCGGCGTGCTGGTGAAAGCCGTACTGCGGATATTGTTCATGTAATTGCTCCATATATTCATCACGCGCCGTCTTTGCCAAGATGGAGGCGGCGGCGATTGCCAGGCTCTTGGCATCCCCCTTGATGATGGAATGCTGCGGCAGTTTGATTGGGAGGGTCATGGCATCCACCAGGACAACATCCGGCTGCACAGAAAGCCCCATTACGCTCTCAGCCATGGACTGCCTTGTCGCCTCGTAAATATTCAGTTCATCAATTTTTTCGGCAGGCTGGAAATGGATATGGTAGCTGATGGCATGCTCTTTGATACGTGCCACATACTCTTCGCGCACTTCCTTTGATAACTGCTTTGAATCATTGATGCCTAGCAACGCGGCGCAATGGTTTGGTAGCACGACCGCGGCCGTTACGACCGGTCCGGCAAGCGGGCCCCTTCCGGCTTCATCCACGCCTGCCACCAATGCATCCGTATGCGGCAGGAACGATGCATCGAATTGGCATTTCTCCAAATGTGCATCAGCCAGAAGTTGCATTTTTGCCAGGCGTTTTTCAAAAGATGCCCATGCCTTCTGCACGCCTGCACGCTCATCTTTCTTGATGTCCTCCATCCATGGCTCCAGTTGCTGTGCCGCCTTCAGCGCGGCTGTAATTTCCTTGATTGTTTTCATCATAATGCTCCTTGCCTGTTCTATATTGTATATCGACCTATTTCTTCTATTATAAAAGAAAAAATGGACTGTCCGGAATGGACAGCTCCATTTTTTCTTGAAACCCTCTATTGAAATTAACATTGCTCCTGCAAAGATACGATAAAAAAACGGGACGTCTTCCAATTCGTTTCAGACGCCCCGTTTTTCATTATTGTACTGTATTCTCTTTTTCCAACTGCTCATCCACAAAGTCGAACGTCAGTTTACCCAGGTGTTGTGAACGGATATCACGAACAATGAGCTCCGCCACTTGATCGTAGTCGATTTCCCCTCCTGGCCCGAATACACGTCGAAGCTTTCCGATATGGTCGAATGTGTCCACCAGTTCTTCATGGACGAATCCGATTTGATAACGCTCCTCCATCCGCTCCGGATAGTGAATTGCAAGGAAGCGGAGGCCATATACCGCTAAATCCTCCATATTCGTTATCGTATCTTTGATTGCTCCTGTGAGTGCCAGCTTATAGCCGACTTCCTGATCCTCGAACTTCGGCCATAGAATACCCGGTGTATCCAGCAATTCAAGTTCTTTTCCGACCTTAATCCATTGCTGGGCCTTCGTCACGCCAGGCGTGTTGCCGGTTTTGGCGATATTCTTTTTGGCCAGTCGGTTGATCAACGTCGACTTCCCTACATTCGGGATGCCGACAATCATCGCACGGATTGCGCGGGGCTTCATCCCCTTCGCCTTCATACGGGCCCATTTCTCCGCCAGAATCTCCTGTGCGGCCTTTGTTACGACCTGCAGTCCCTTTCCTTCAAGTGAATTAATGGCGACCGCCTTATGGCCGCCCTTTTCAAAATATGCGAGCCATTTACGTGTTTCCGCTTCATCTGCCATGTCCTGCTTGTTTAAAATAAGCAGTCGCGGTTTCTGATTGATGACCTGGTCAATCATCGGGTTGCGCGATGAAAGGGGCAGACGTGCATCCACAAGTTCGAAGATGATGTCCACCAGCTTTAATTTTTCGGAAACCTCCCGGCGTGCCTTCGCCATATGTCCCGGGAACCATTGAATTGTCATTTGAAACATCCTTTCTCTCATGGCGGTTGCTACAGCTTTCACTTCACCCCTGCCTAAATATGCAGGAGGATATAGCCACCTACCGTCAATTCTTATCTATATAATGCCTCTAAAAGCTTTCGTCAATTAAAAAGAGGAGACTCGCATCCCCTCTTGCACGTCACTTTACAATTTTAATATCGCTTAGCGGCCAGAAAATCATACTCGTATTGCCGATTACTTCATCCAGACTTACTACGCCAATATGACGGCTGTCTTTACTGAAGCGACGGTTGTCCCCCATGACGAATACATGGCCTTCCGGGATGACTTCATAGTCAGGATTGATGTCCTGCAGCTTGAAATCGCCCGTGAGATTTCCCTCTGTGATTTCTGCCTTGTATTGCTCCAAATAAGGCTCTTCAAACGCTTCCCCATTGATGTAAAGCTGGTCATCAATATATTCGACATGGTCTCCTGGGAGGCCGATGACACGCTTGATGTAATCTTTTCCTTCAGGTGCATGGAATACGACGATGTCAAAACGGTCGGGGCTACCAATTTTATAGCCGATTTTATTGACAATCATGCGGTCGCCGTCTTCAAGGGTTGGCATCATGGAGTCCCCGTCTACCACGATAGGTGTAAATAAAAAATATCGGATGAATGCAGCGATTGCAAATGCAATCAGCAACGCCTTGATCCATTCCCACAGTTCGTTCTTTTCTTTCTCAACTTTTTCCACGCAAATGTCCCCCTCGTCCATCCACATATATTGTAAACGAAATTTATTTTCCAAGCAAAAAAATCGTCTATTGCCGTATGTAAAGAGAAAAGAATGGAGCCTGAACCCAAGCCCCATTCTTTAAAAAGTTATTATCGGATTTCTTTGATACGTGCAGCTTTACCACGTAGGTTACGTAGGTAGTAAAGTTTAGCGCGACGTACTTTACCGCGACGAGTAACTTCTAGTTTAGCGATTTTTGGTGTGTGTACTGGGAAAGTACGCTCAACACCTACACCGTAAGAAATTTTACGAACAGTGAAAGTTTCGCTGATGCCGCCACCACGACGTTTGATTACTACGCCTTCGAACAATTGGATACGCTCACGAGTACCCTCGACAACTTTCACGTGTACCTTTACAGTGTCGCCAGGACGGAACGCTGGAAGGTCTGAACGTAGTTGTTCTTTAGTGATTTCTGTAATAATGTTAGACATTTTATTCTCTCCTTAGACAGATGCTCTTGCACGCTCTAGGGCCACAGCGGAACACCGTAATTCTGCACTTCCTATGGAAGCACAAAATGAATATTACCATAAACCGATTGAATGCGTCAAGTATCTTTTCTTTATAGTTGCTCTTTTTTCAAGGTTTCCAGCAGTTTTTGCTGCTTCGGTGTTAGTTCAAACCCCTCAAGCAGATCGGGACGGCGTTCCAATGTACGCTTCAACGACTGGGCCATCCGCCATTCCTCGATTTTTGCATGGTTGCCGCTCGTCAGAACATCCGGCACCTTCATCCCGCGGAAATCCGCCGGGCGCGTATAGTGGGGATGCTCCAGCAGGCCGGTGGAGAAAGAATCCTGGATGTGGGAATCGGCTTGTCCCAACACACCCGGCAGCAGGCGCACGACCGCATCGATGATGGTCATGGCCGGCAGCTCTCCCCCTGTCAGCACAAAATCCCCGATGGAAATTTCATCTGTGACAAGGTGTTCGCGGATACGCTCATCATAGCCTTCATAATGGCCACATAGGAATACGAGGTCCTCTTCTTGAGCCAGCTCCTCTGCCTTCTTCTGCGTAAAGCGCTCTCCTTGCGGGCACATGAGGATGACCCTCGGTTTTCGGCCTTCAGTGATCTTCTCGACGGCATTGAACATCGGTTCAGGCTTCAGCACCATCCCAGCACCACCGCCGTATGGATAGTCGTCCACCTGCTTGTGCTTGTTGTCGCTGAACTCCCGGATGTCCGACACCGCCAGTTCAACTGCGCCCTTTTCCTGCGCCTTTTTCAGGATGGATGCACCGAACACCCCTTCAAACATGTCCGGAAACAGGCTTAGTACATGGATCTTCATCATGACAGCAGGCCTTCCATCACGTGGATGATGATTTTCTTTTCCTCCACGTCAATTTCCTTCACTACATCTTCAATATAAGGGATGTAGTGCTTTTTGCCGCCCGTCGCCTTGATTTCCCACACATCGTTCGCCCCCGTCTCCAGGATGTCCGACACCACGCCGATGAGCTCGCCTTCTTCGGAGAAGACCTCACAATCGATGATTTCAAAGTGGTAGTATTCGTTCTCTTCCAGTTCGTCCTCAGCCAGCTGATCCATCGTGACTTTCAGTAGACCTTCCTTGAACGGCTCCACCAGGTTGATGTTGTTCATTCCTTCGAACGTCAGCAGGATGAAGTTTTTATGGCGGCGCATACTTTCGACGACTACCCAGATCGGGTGCTTATCATTCTTTTTGAATACCGCCAGCTTGCTGCCCGGTGCAAAGCGAACGTCTTCGAAATCCGTTGTGGACAAGACCCTTACTTCCCCCCGGATGCCATGCGTATTTACAATACGTCCTACATTAAACCATTCCATCATATCACCTCTTGTATAGAAAAAGAGAAGAAAGCCAGCGCCTCCTCCTCTTTTTATTGTGCGGATATTGCTACGCAACTATCCTTTTTCAATCCAATATATCGACGTACGTCTTCTTCTTATGGTATCCACTAGCCGCTGAGTAAACAATTGTGCGAATCGCCTTGGCGACGCGACCCTGTTTGCCTATCACTTTTCCTCGATCCTCGGGATGAACAAAAAGCTTATAAACAATCCGACTTTCGTTTTCGTCCGTCTCAATCCGGACATCATCTGGATAATCGACTAACGGTTTCACGATTGTTTCAATCAGCTGCTTCATAAAGATACCTCCGATTATTTACTGAATTTTTGGTTGTGGAATTTCTCCATGATACCTTGTTCTGAGAACAGGTTACGAACAGTATCAGATGGTTTTGCGCCATCAGCTAACCATTTAAGAGCTTTCTCTTCATCGATTAATACTGTAGCTGGAGTAGTAAGTGGGTTGTAAGTACCTACTGTTTCGATTTGACGGCCGTCACGTGGTGAACGAGCGTCAGCTACTACGATACGATAGAAAGGAGATTTTTTAGCTCCCATACGTTTTAAGCGAATTTTAACTGCCATTTTTCTAGCACCTCCGAATAAGTTTCACACAAGATAGTATATTATCAATGTTTATGTTGTTTGTAAAGTGTTTTTTCTTAACACCTACTTTTTTTACTTAAATAATGAATCGAGACCAGGCAACTTCATCTTTTTCTTGCCTTTGCCCTGCGCCATGCCCGTCATCTGCTTCATCATTTTTTTCATTTCCTCAAACTGTTTCAATAGCCGGTTCACTTCCTGGATGGTCGTACCGGACCCTGCAGCAATGCGTTTTTTGCGGCTTGAGTTGATGATTTCCGGATTCGTCTTTTCAGCCGGTGTCATCGCGTAGATGATCGCCTCAATGCGTCCCATCTGCTTCTCATCGACCTTGACATTGTCCAGACCCTTCATCTTGTTTGCACCAGGCAGCATTTTCAGCAGTTCATCCAGCGGCCCCATCTTCTTGACCGCTTGCAGCTGCTCGATGAAGTCGTCGAATGTGAAGCTCTGGGTCATGAACTTCTCTTCCAGCTCCTTCGCCTTCTCCATATCGACATTCGCCTGGGCCTTTTCAATCAATGAAAGAACGTCGCCCATGCCTAAAATACGGGATGCCATGCGTTCAGGATGGAAAGGTTCTAGCGCATCCATCTTCTCGCCCATACCGACGAATTTGATCGGCTTCTCAGTCACTGAACGGATTGATAGCGCAGCACCACCGCGTGTATCACCGTCTAGCTTCGTCAGGACGACGCCTGTAATGCCTACAGCTTCATTGAAGCTTTGGGCCACGTTGACAGCATCCTGCCCCGTCATCGCATCGACGACAAGGAACACTTCGTCAGGCTCCTTCAACGCACGGATGTCCTTCAGCTCCTGCATCAGCTGTTCATCGATGTGAAGCCGGCCCGCCGTATCGATGATGACGACATCATGGTGCTCCTCTTTTGCATGCTCGATCGCCTGGCGTGCAATTTCAACAGGTGAAATATCCGTCCCCAGTGCAAAGACCGGGATGGACAGCTGCTTTCCAATCGTCTGCAGCTGGTTGACGGCTGCCGGACGGTAGACGTCTGCAGCCACCAATAATGGTTTTTTATTGTATTTCTTACGCAGCACGTTGGCTAATTTACCTGTCGTTGTCGTTTTACCTGCACCCTGCAGACCGACCATCATGATGACAGTCGGTGGCCGGTTATTGAATTTGATGGGACTCTGTTCGCCGCCCATCAATAAAGTCAATTCATCCTGTACAATCTTGATGACCTGCTGGCCCGGCGTCAATGACTTCATTACATCCGTGCCCACTGCACGTTCACTTACTTTTTTCACGAACTCTTTAACCACTTTTAAGTTAACGTCGGCTTCGATTAAAGCAAATCGAACTTCACGCATCATTTCCTTTACGTCTTGTTCTGTGACTTTACCTTTACCTTTGATTTTTTGAATGGTCCCCTGGAGTCGTTCTGCTAAACCTTCAAATGCCAAATCGTTCGCCTCCTAATCCGATTCCTTCAACTGCTCAACCAACGCGAGGATGGCTTCCTTTTCAGTACTTCCATCCTTTATCGCGTCCGTCAGCTCCTGTAAAATGCGCTGGCGCTGCTGGAATTTCTCCAATAAGCCCAATTTATCTTCATATTCTTCAAGCATCGCTTCCGTACGGCGGATGTTGTCGTAGACCGCCTGCCTGGAGATATCATACGACTCGGCGATTTCTCCCAGCGAGTGGTCGTCCAAGTAGTAGAGCTCCATATAGCTACGTTGCTTTTCCGTTAATAATGCCTGATAAAAGTCGAAGAGAAAGTTCATGCGTGTTGTTTTTTCAAGTAGCACTTTTATCTCTCCATTCATATTTTGTCTACTGTATCATAAATCTTTTCCTTGTCGACTGTCAAGGTAATTTCCTTGTCTTTTCACCCATGCGTCCTAGGACACCCTTGGGCGGCGGCTATAGTACAAAACAGCGCCACTCACTAATAAAGACCCCTTTTTCCACCACAGGAAAAAGGGGCCCATCCTAGTCTTCTACATTCTCCAGTTCGGCCTCTAAGCCCTCTGCGAACAGTCCATATACGTAGCGCTCTGCATCGAACGGCTGCAAATCATCCATCTTTTCGCCAAGACCCACGAATTTCACCGGAATGTGCAGTTTGTTGCGGATAGCAAGGACGATTCCGCCTTTTGCCGTTCCATCAAGCTTCGTCAGCACAATCCCCGAAACATTCGTCACCTCTTTGAACGTCTGCGCCTGTACCAATGCATTTTGCCCCGTCGTCGCATCAAGCGCCAGCAGCACCTCATGCGGGGCATTTGGAACCTCACGGGAAATGACGCGGTGTACCTTCTCAAGCTCGTTCATCAAATTCACCTTGTTTTGCAGGCGTCCCGCCGTATCACAAATCAGTACATCCACACCGCGATTTTTCGCTGCACGGATGGCATCATACATGACCGCTGCCGGGTCTGAGCCTTCGGATTGCTTGATGACCTCACAGCCCACTCGGTCGCCCCATACTTGCAACTGGTCGATGGCGCCGGCCCGGAACGTGTCCCCTGCAGCAAGCAGCACGGACTTCCCTTGCGATTTCAGACGATGCGCCAGCTTGCCTATTGTCGTCGTTTTCCCGACACCGTTTACCCCGACGAACAGGATGACCGTCAGCTCTCCATCAGGCTGCATGTGCAGCTCAGTCAAGTTCTCCTCGCCCGCTTCATAGATTTCAACAAGCTTTTCGGAGATGATTGCCTGGATGCCCTCCGTATCCTTGATATTCTTCCGCTGTACTTCAAAGCGCAGTTTTTCCATCAGCTCCATAACCGTCTCGAAGCCGACGTCCGCCTGGAGCAGTACATCCTCCAGCTCCTCGAAGAAGTCCTCATCCACTTTGCGGTAACGCGCTACCAGGTCATTCACCTTTGATGTAAAAGAATCACGCGTCTTTGCAAGGCCCATTTTGAACTTTTGCGTGATGGACCAGGCAGAAGGCTTTTTCTCCTCTGCTTCCTCGGCCTGCTCCTCTTCTTCAAAGGCAGGCACATCCTCCACGACTGCCGGCGCAGCCTCTTCGGCAGGGGCTGGCTCTTCCTTCTCCTGTACAGGCTCCTCTACTGCAGGCGCAGCTTCTTCTACAGCAGGCGCTTCCTCCTGCACTTCATCGACAGGTTCCGTTTCGGATTCCTTCGTCTCCTCCTGCTGTCCAAGCTCCTCTTTTAGCTTTTCCTCTTCAGTAGAACCAACCAATTTTTCCTTTAAACGTTTAAAAAAACTCATTTCCTACACTCCTTTATCCTACCGGCACATCTTCTTCCAACTTCACTGAAACAAGCTTTGAAACCCCGGATTCCTGCATCGTGATGCCATACAGGACATCAGCTCCCTCCATCGTCCCTTTGCGGTGGGTGATGACGATGAACTGCGTTTCCTTGCTGAACTTCTTCAGATATTGGCTGTAGCGGAGGACGTTCGACTCATCAAGCGCCGCCTCCACTTCATCCAGAATACAGAACGGCACCGGGCGTGTGTTTAAAATGGCAAACAGCAGAGCGATGGCCGTAAGCGCCCGCTCCCCGCCCGACAGCAGGCTCAGGCTTTGCAGCTTCTTGCCTGGTGGCTGGGCGACGATTTCGATGCCCGTTTCCAGTAGGTTATCCGGATCAATCAGCACAAGGTCCGCCTGTCCACCGCCGAACAACTCGCGGAACACGCTCTTGAACTGGGCACGTACGCTTGTGAACGTTTCATGGAAGCGTGCCGACATTTCGCCGTCCATTTCCTTGATTGCTTCATGCAATGTCTCTTTCGCCTCCAGCAGGTCATTGCGCTGTTCCGTCAAGAATGCATGGCGTTCCTGGACGCGTTCGAACTCATCGATGGCCGTCAAATTGACAGGCCCCAATTCCTCGATTGACTGCTTCAGCAGCTTCACTTTCCGGCGCACCTGCTCCACATCCTCGATTTGCTCTGCCAGAGTAGAGGCGTCATCGACCGACAGCTCGTAGTTTTCCTCGAGCTGCGCTGTCAGATTCGCCTGGTCGTACTGCAGGCGGCTTCGTTTGATCGATAATGTATTGATTGCCTCGACAAACCCTTTATGCACACGCTGCTTTTCCTTCAAGTCTTCCTCGATGACGGCAAGCTTCTTCTGCAGGGCCTCTTTTTTCTCGCGTTTTTGCGCAATGAGGTCGAGAAGCGCCTGGCGTTTTGTACTCCATTCGACAATCGACCGCTCGATTTCCTCCATCGAAGGGCCATTCAAGCCTGCATCCGATTGGAACCAGTCGATTTCCTGGGAAATAGTTTCGATTGATTCGTTCGCTTTCGACAATTGGACGGCAATGTCCGCCGTCCCGATCTGCAATTGGGACAGCTGTTCCTGTGCCACTGCCAGCTGCGAACGCTTCTCCCCTATCTGGTCGCGCAGGACATCCTTTTGCGTGTCCCCCTTCGCCTTGGCGAGCGTCAGCTGTTCGACGAGCTGATTGATTTCCGCAAGCTCGACTGCAAGCTCCTGCAGCCGCTGTTCGGCCTGTTCCTTTTGTTCGGCAAGCGTCTCATGGCGCGTCGACATCGATGTCTGTTCGCTCGTAGCAAGCGTCACACTCGTCCGCAGGTTCTTCTCCTGCATCTCCAATTCCAGAAGTAAGGACTTCTGCTGTTGCTGCTGTGAACGCAGCTCTTCGACAAGCAGGTTCATTTCTTCCAATTCGTCACGCAGTTTTGCAACCTTTGCCTTGTCTATTGCTACTGTACGCTCCGCTGCTTGGATGGAATGGTCCATCTCGGCGATTTTCACGGACAGCGTATCAAGCTCCGCCTTACGCGTAAACAGGGAGGACTGCTGTTTGACGGACCCCCCCGTCAGCGAGCCGCCTGCATTGATGATGTCACCATCGAGCGTCACGACGCGGTACTTGAAGCCAAGCAGGCGGGCAATTTGGCTTGCCCCATCCAGGCTTGATGCGACCAGCACATTGCCAAGCAGATTTTCCACAATCGAGCGGTTCGATTCCTCGAACGTCACCAGATTATAGGCCATATCGACAAATGCCGGATGGCCGGAAACCGCTGAAATCTGCGCCTCGCCCAAGCGTCGCGACTTCATGACCGACTTCGGTAAAAATGTAGCACGGCCGGCACGTCGTTTCTTCAGCCAGGCAATCGCCTGCTGTGCATGCTGTTCATTTTGCGTCACGATGTGCTGGCTTGCCGATCCGAGTGCCGTTTCGATTGCCTGGGAGTAGTTCCCCGACACTTGAAGCAGTTCGGCGACGGCTCCCTCGATTCCTGTCAGTTCGCCTTTATCGCGCGCAAGGAGGATTTCCTTCACCCCATGGAAGAAGCCGGAGAAGTCCGCTTCAAGCTCCGCCAATGTTTCACGACGCGATTTTAATTGTTGCTGATGCTGATAGGCCTTATAAAGCAGATCCTGCTTCTCGTCCAACTGGGCGGACAATTGCTTCAGCGCATCCTGCATCTTCGCATGGAGCTCCTGTTTCTCCGTCAATTCCGCCTGCATACGTTCAACCTGTCCGCTGACCACTTCCTTTTCGGCGATTGTGCGGTCCAGCTCCTTCTGCATGCCGGCCGAACGGTCTGTGATGCGTTCTGCCGTCTCCTGCTGTTGCTGCAGCTGCTGATCGATATGCTTCAGTTCATTTTTGACCGTCGCCTCTTCATTAAGCAGGTCGATATATTTATTTTTCGATGTTTCAATTTCCTGCTCGATTTCAGAAACGGAGCGTGTCAACGCCTGCTCAAGCTGTCTGATGGCCTGTTTCAGCGTCGCCACCTGCTGTTGCTTGTCGGCAAACGCCGCCTTCTTCTCCGCCTCTGTCAAGGCAAGCTGCTTTGCTTTTTCCTTCGCTGTCTTCAGGCTCGCCTCCAGCTGTTTCATATGCTTCTCGGCATTCGAGCGCTTTTCATGCATCAACGCTTTCCGGCCGTCCCAGCGCTCCACTTCCGCAGTCGCTTCCACAAGCTCCTCCTGAGAGGCATCTAGTTGCCCATCCAGTGTCTTAAGCTCCGCCCGCACCTGGCGCAGGCTCTTCTCGAGCGTGCTTATTTCCCCTGCAAGCAGAAGCTCATTCGCCTCGAGTTCAGCTGATTCCTTCTGCAAGGCGCTCAGCTGCTGTGTACACACATTGAAATCATGAACGATGAGCGAAATGTCGAAATCCTTCAATTCCGCACTCATCCTTACATAGTCCCTGGCAGCGGATGCCTGGATCTGCAACGGCTCCAGACGGTTGTCCAGTTCATGCAGAATATCGAGCACGCGGTGCAGATTTTCATCCGTCTCCACCAGCTTATGCTCAGCCTTCTTCTTCCGCTGCTTGTATTTCAGCACGCCGGCCGCCTCTTCAAAAATAAGGCGTCTGTCATCTGGTCGGCTGTTCAATACTTCATCGACACGCCCCTGCGAAATGATGGAGAACGCTTCTTTCCCAAGACCCGAATCCATAAACAAGTCCGTAATATCCTTCAGGCGACACGTTTGTTTATTGAGCAGATACTCACTATCACCTGAACGATACACACGTCTTGTCACACTGATTTCAGTGTATGGTACGGCGATTCGTTCGTCTGTATTGTCCAAAACCAGCGATACTTCCGCAAAATTAAGCGGCTTGCGTGACTCACTGCCCGCGAAAATGACATCTTCCATTTTCGATCCGCGCAAGGATTTGGCCGATTGTTCACCGAGCACCCACCGGATTGCATCCGTCACATTGCTTTTTCCACTGCCATTAGGGCCAACTACGGCCGTCACGCCCGGGACAAAATCTATACCAATACGCTCCGCAAAAGATTTGAAGCCGATTACTTCAAGTCGCTTTAAGAACATATTAATCCCCCTTCTGCGCCTGCTGCTTCAGCATCTGCATCGCACTCTGCGCCGCCTGCTGTTCAGCCTCTTTCTTTGACTTTCCGCGTCCTACACCAAATTCCTGCTCATTCAGGAGGACCCGGGATACGAAGGTACGGTTATGTGCCGGCCCCTTCTCATCGACGATTTCATAGTGCAATACGCCGTTGCCCGACTGCTGCACCATCTCCTGCAGCTGGCTCTTGAAATCCATCACATGCGAAAAAGCACCGAGCTCTACTTTCGGAAACACGACTTTTTCCAGGAAAGCTACCACTGTGTCAAGCCCCTGGTCCAGGTAGAGCGCACCCACAAACGACTCGAATACATCCGCTAAAAGCGCAGGACGCTCACGGCCGCCTGTCAATTCCTCACCTTTTCCAAGCAATACGTACCGGCCAAAATCCAATTCATTCGCAAAAATGACCAATGAAGGCTCGCATACAATCGAAGCCCGCAGCTTCGTCAGCTCTCCTTCACTCATATGAGGGTATTTTTCAAATAAGAATTTTGACACGGATAGCTCTAAAACAGCATCTCCCAGAAACTCCAGCCGCTCATTGTCCGTAAATAGTTTTCGACGATGTTCATTCACATAGGATGAATGTGTAAATGCTTGATACAGCAAATTTTTATTGTTGAACGCCACGTTCAAATCATTTTGTAGTTGTTCGAAAGATTCTCGAACCTTTTCCGGGAATACACCAGTTTTCTGATTATTTCCTTTTTTTCTTATCGTCATGGACAATCTGCCTTCCTTACTAAGTTTCTAACGTTTAGTTTACATCGTTGCAACTGTTAACGCAAAGAGATTCTCATAAAATGTCGCGTTTATCAAAGGTTTTTCCACCATCGGCGAAAAATCGGACGGGTTTCCATTTTCCCGGATGGTCATCTGCAAAGAAAGCGCAAAGGCACGTTGCACGAATGACGTACTTACACAAGCCCTGTTCTTTTGAACCCTTTAATGCTCCCTCCTTCACAAAAAAGAGGTACATAGGTGCGAATCTTCGCACTCATGTACCTCTGGATCATCAGCTGATTTTGCTTTCAATGTAGTTGATAGCATCACCAACTGTTGCGATTTTTTCAGCGTCTTCGTCTGAAATCTCCATGTCGAATTCATCTTCAAGCTCCATAACAAGCTCAACGACATCCAATGAATCCGCACCTAGATCCTCACGGAAAGAAGCCTCTACCTTCACTTCGCTCTCATCAACACCTAGACGGTCGACGATCACTTTTGAAACGCGCTCTAATACTGTAGCCAAATCGGTCACCTCCCCTCAAATGAATTATGTAGTCTACATCACCATGCCGCCATCGATGTGAAGCGTCTGGCCTGTAATATAGCTTGCACTGTCGGACGCAAAGAACGCGACCGCCTTGGCGATATCTTCCGGCTGCCCCAGCTTTGCCAATGGAATCTGCTTCAGCATCGATTCCTTAAGCTCTTCCGGCAGGGCATCCGTCATTTCTGTCGTGATGAATCCCGGAGCGATGGCATTCACTAAAATATTGCGGCTCGCTAGTTCCTGGGCTGTCGTCTTCGTCAGACCGATTACCCCCGCTTTAGCTGCGACGTAATTGGCCTGCCCTGGGTTCCCGGCCACGCCGACGATGGATGAGATGTTGATGATGCGGCCTGCCCGCTGCTTCATCATCTGGCGCGTCACGGCCTTGGTGCAAAGGAATACTCCTTTGAGATTCGTGTCGATGACGTCATCCCATTCCTGCTCCTTCATGCGCATCAATAGGTTATCTCTCGTAATGCCGGCATTGTTGACGAGGATATCGATTGAACCGAACGCCTCCAGCGCCTGCTTCATGAGGCCATCGACGTAAGCACTATCCGCTACATCCGCCTGTACCGCAATCGCCTTCGGACCAAGCGCCTCGATTTCCTCGACGACCGCCTTCGCCTTCGCCTCGCTACCGCTGAAGTTGACCACAATATTGGCCCCCTGCTTTGCCAGTTCGATGCAAATCGCACGGCCGATGCCGCGAGAACCGCCTGTCACGACAGCCGTTTTACCCGTTAAACACATTGTGCCCACTCCTTAGACGCCTCGACGACCTGCGCCAGTGTCTCTTCATCGTATACACTGTAGATGGTCGCCCCGCGATTGATTTTCTTCACGAGCCCAGACAGAACCTTGCCGGGACCGCATTCGATGAAGACATCCACCCCTAGATCAAGCAATGTACGCACGTTCTGCTCCCACTGGACAGGACTGGATACCTGGTCTAGCATCTCCTTCTTGACGTCTGCCACATCCTCCAGCAGCTGGGAAGTTACATTGCTGACGACAGGAATGCCCGGCGCCTTCATTTCCGTTTCTTCGATTGCCGATGCCAGCTTTTCGGCAGCCGGCTTCATCAATGAGCTGTGGAAAGGTCCACTTACCGTTAATGGAATGGCACGCTTTGCGCCCCGCTCCTTCGCTAGGGCGCCCGCTTTTTCAACGCCTTCTTTTGTCCCCGATATGACGATTTGACCCGGGCAGTTCAAGTTTGCAAGCTGTGCTACCACCCCTGATGCACTCACTTCCTCGCAGACTTGCGCCAGCTCGCCGGATTCCATGCCTAGAATCGCCGCCATGGCGCCTTCGCCCGCCGGTACCGCCTCGTCCATATATAAACCACGCTTGTGAACAATTTGCACCGCATCCTCGAATGTCAGCACTCCAGAGGTGACGAATGCACTGTACTCCCCTAATGAATGACCTGCTGTATAATCCGGCTTTATGCCTGCATCCATCAACCGGCGGGCAATCATGACGCCTGTCGTCAGAAGGGCTGGCTGTGCATTATACGTCAATGTCAGCTCTTCTTGAGGCCCCTCCAGCATCAGCTTGGATAACGCGAATCCTAGAGCGTCGTCCGCCGTATCATAAAATGCCCTGCTGTTGTCGTCTACTTTGACAAGCTCCGCACCCATCCCTACTTGTTGCGAACCTTGCCCCGGAAAAATAAAAGCTATTTTTGTCATGTTTAGATCCCCTTTGTGTCGGACGATCACCCTGCTGTAATCGTCTCTTGAATCGTTGCGCATACATCATGCTCAACCATTGTACGTGCCTGCTTTATGGCACTGCGCACCGCTTTTGCATTTGATGAGCCATGCGCCTTAATTACCGGTGCCTTCAAGCCGAACAAGGCGGCACCGCCATACTCTGTATAGTCCATCTTTTCCTTCAGAACCTTCAAATCACCTTTTACCAGCGCCGCACCGAGCTTCGCCTTTGTAGAAGATGTCAAGGCCTCCTTCAGCATGGAGAACAACGCGCCGGCGGTACCTTCGATCGTCTTGAGGACCATATTGCCCGTAAAGCCGTCCGTCACTACCACATCGGCTGCGCTGTTCAATAGCTCACGCGCTTCGACATTCCCCTCGAAGTGCAAATCCGCCTCTTTCAATAAGTCGAAGGTCGCCTTCGCCAGCTCGTTACCCTTCTTATCCTCCGTGCCGATATTGAGCAACCCGACGCGTGGCGCTGAATAGCCCCGCACCTTTTTCGCGTAGATATCACCCATGATGGCATACTGCACTAAATGCTCCGGCTTTGCGTCTGCATTCGCCCCAAGGTCCAGCATCAGGAAGCCCTTGCCGTCGAGTGTCGGCAGCGTCGTGGCCAGCGCCGGCCGCTGCACCCCTTCAATCCGCCCCACTTTAAAGAGGCCTCCTGCCATAAGTGCACCCGTATTGCCGGCTGAAAGGCAGGCATCCGCCGTTCCTTCCGCGACCGCCTCCAGCATGCGTGCCATGGAAGAATCCTTTTTACGACGTACAGCCCTCGCCGGATCGTCGTTGCCTTCCACCACTTCCTCGCAATGGATTACAGTCAGGCGTGGATGAGCTTTCAGATAGGGCTTCATGGCATCCTCGCGGCCATATAATAAAATCTCTACATCATTAAACTCTTCCAATGCCTGCATGACACCTTCTACGACTGCTTGGGGCGCATTATCTCCACCCATGCCATCTACTGCTAACTTCATGTTTCATTTCCACCTTTCGTGCGGTACATTTCAAATTCTCCTGTGAATACCACTTCATTATTTACTGTCGAAGTGACATCTATAATTGTACGATTTTTTTCCGTCTGCTGTGTACGCACGATTGCCTTTGTCACGACACGGTCCCCCGCCTTCACCGGCTTTACGAAAGCGACATTGGATTTCACCGTCAATGCCAGTTCATCGTCAATCACCGCTACTGCAAGAGAGTTCGCCTGGGCAAATAAATGATGCCCGCGGGCAATGCCGTTACGCTGGAACACATGCTCTTCGCTGACATCAAAGATGGAGAGCGCACGTTTGTCTAGCTCGATATCTATAATTTCGCCAATCACTTCATCAATCGGCAATGATTTGACTTCGTTTTCATAGTTTTTTGCCGCTACATCCTTTATACGTTCCCGCAGCTCCGGGATGGAAAGCTCCATCCGGTCCAGCCTGATTGTCTGGACACTGACGCCGAACTGGTTCGCTAATTGTTCATCAGTGACGAATGGATTATCGGCAATCGTTTCGATCAGCTGCTGCTGACGTTCTTTTTTCGTACGCTTCATGTCACTCGTCACCTTCTCATTAAGTATTAGCACTTGGTACTAATACCAATATACAGAACTACTAAAAAGAACGCAACAACTTTTTTGTCGTCGCGTTCAAAAGCATTATCCATCTCTCCTGCCATCAATCGATGCGCTCGCCTTCCAGGGCCCCGGAAGCCGCGAGCATGCCCCGAAGCGCCCCATACTCTTCGGATGCCCAGAATTCCTCGCTTTCGATGAGCCTTGCCGCATCCTGCCTCGCCACCTCGAGCGCACGGTAGTCATGCACAAGGTCAGCCATCTTGAATTCAGGAAGGCCACTCTGCTTCTTGCCGAAAAAATCTCCGGGGCCACGAAGCTCCAGGTCCTTCTCCGCCAGACGGAAGCCGTCGTTCGTCTCCGTCATCGATATCATGCGTTCCTTTCCTTCATCGGTCTTCGGATCGGCCAGCAGCACACAGTACGACTGGTGCTCGCCACGCCCGACGCGTCCGCGGAGCTGGTGGAGCTGCGCAAGTCCGAAGCGCTCCGCATCGTAGATTGTCATAAAGGTGGCATTCGGGACATTCACACCTACTTCGACCACCGTTGTCGAGACGAGTACATGGATTTCCCCTTCACTGAACGCCCGCATCACGGCATCCTTTTCGTCAGAGTGGAGGCGGCCATGCATGAGCCCCACCTTGAAGCGTCCATGGAAATATGTAGTGAGCTGCTCGAATACTTCAACCGCATTCTGCACGTCCAGTTTATCGGATTCCTCAATGAGCGGGCAGATGACATATGCCTGGCGCCCAGCCTGCAGTTCGGCCTCCATCTTCGTCAACACCGCTCCAAGCTGCTCATGCTTCATCCAATGCGTCTCGATCTGCTTCCGCCCCGCCGGCAGCTCGTCGATGATGGATACATCCATTTCACCGAATGCCGTAATCGCCAGTGTCCGGGGAATCGGTGTCGCCGTCATAAAGAGGACATCCGGGTTTTCCCCTTTGTCCCGTAATACACGCCGCTGCTCCACACCAAAACGATGCTGCTCATCTGTAATGACGAAGCCGAGCTGCTTGAATTCCACATCCGGCTGGATGAGTGCATGCGTGCCGATCAAAATATCGATTTCACCCTCTGCAAGGCGCCCGAGTATCTCCCGTCTCGTTTTCATTCTGGTAGAGCCGGACAGCAGGGCCACCCGCACACCAATCGGCTCGAACCAGGCATGCAGATTTTCAGCGTGCTGCTCCGCCAGAATTTCCGTCGGTGCCATCAGCGCCCCCTGGAAGCCCGCCGTGACAGCCGCGTACAAGCCAATCGCCGCCACCACCGTCTTACCGGACCCTACATCCCCCTGCAGCAGACGGTTCATGCGATGGGGGGATTTCAAGTCCTTACAGATTTCATTGACGACCCGCTTTTGGGCACCGGTCAGTTCATACGGCAATGTCCCGATGAACGTACGAAGCTTCTCGAGATCGTATTGGATGGCCATCCCTTTTTCATCATCGCGCCTCGCTTTGCGGAGCGCCTGGATGCGCAGCTGGAATACCAGCAGCTCCTCAAATACAAAGCGCCGCCGAGCCTGCTTCACATGGTCTGCGTCCTTCGGAAAATGCACTCCTTCGAGCGCCTCCCGAATCGGGAGAAGTTTATACTGTTCGCACATGGAGTCCGGAAGCGTTTCTGGAACATCATCCCCCGCCTCATCAGGCGCCTGGCGCATCAACTTCCGAAAACGGTT
>JAZUQF010000506.1:0-8777 GCA_045605545.1 Lysinibacillus sp. | reverse complement strand
CCCATAGAATTCCTTGGCGGCATGGATGCCATATCTTCCCGCGCTTTTTTATCGTACCTCCCATCATTTCTCCAAAAGCAAAAGCCATCCCCCATCATTTCCCCGGAGGATGGCGCTGCCTTTATTTTAATTCCATCGTTTTCAGCTTTTCAAATGTCGTTCTGTGATAGGCGTCTATTCTTTCCGGGGTGATGGCGTACATTGTATCGCCGCTGTAAAGCAGCCGCTGCACCATGTCCCCCCATTCTTCATACTGTGCCCCATCCGCATCCGCCACCAGGTCTTTCGCAGGTTCGATGCCTTCCGGTGTAATGCGGTAAATGAGTGCACCGGTGCCCTTGTAGTTGTAATCATCATAAAGCGTGATTGGGAAGCCGTAGTAGCCGTTCTCCCGATCCCGGTACAATGCCTTATGGTCGTGCTGCACCTCGGAATACGTCCCCCGTCCGCCGATGATTACGTGGTCCACCTCCACCGGCTTGGAGGCATCGCCGACGTCAAACAGCGACACCTTCATCCCCATCGTATAGACGACGGGCTGTTTCGTGGACTCATCCATCTCCACCACCTCCACCTTTGTATCATAGCCGATGCCGATAAGGTGGTTTTCATCAAGTGGATGCAGGTAATTGCTGAAGCCGGGAATCTTCAGTTCCCCGAGCACCCTCGGATTTTCAGGTACCGCCACATCAATGACGAAGAGCGGGTCCGTCTCCTTGAACGTCACGATGTATGCCTTCTCGCCCATAAAACGGACCGAGTAGATTCTTTCCCCGCGTGCCAGGTCCGTCAGCTTTCCGACCTGCTTCAGCTCTCCGTCAAAAATGTGGAGATGGTTGTTCGAATCCGCCTCCCGCATCGATGCCTGGCCTGTCGTCGTGGCGATGCGGAAATGGCCGTTGAACTCATCCATTGAAAACTGGTTGAGCAGGGCTCCCTCCACCGTCGTCCGTGCAGCCAGCTCGACATCGGTTCCATCGATTGCGAATTTATACAGCTCCGTATTGTTGTGCCCGCTAGGCATGATCGATGTCCTTGCAGTATCTGCAGACTCGAATCCAACAGGTGAATACGACGGGGTCGCCATATAGATGGCCTCCTCGGACATATAGATGGATGAACCGGCCCCGACATAGGTTTCAACCGTAAAATCGCTCGTTTCGGCATTGCGCAGGTCGAGGGCCGAAACGATGGCATAGTTGGCCTCCCTGCTGCCCGGGAAGATGTGTATGCGGTCAAGCGGGGCCCGCTTCAACGCCTTCTCCTCCGAATCGAACAGCTGCGGGCGCAGGTCCAGATCCTCCTCTTCATGAAGAAGCCAGTAATCAGGACTTGTATCCGTCACCATATAGAGAACACCCTTATACTCCCGGATACCGACGACATACCCTTCCTGCCCCACTTCCCTGACGACTTGCGGCTCTGACGGGTTTGATACGTCATAGACGACGACCTGCGTCATGCTCGTTCCCGTATAGTGTCCGCCCTTGTTCCTCGTTTCTATATATTTGTCATAAAAGACGAGGAGCCCGCCGTCGTGGAGCAGCAGCTTCGACGGATAGCCGTCCTTTACCGCGATTTTGCCCAAGACGGCCAGCTTTTCGGCATCTGTGATGAAGACGGTCTGGTCGCGTATCGAATAGATCCTCTGTCCATCCGTCACTGCGATATCCCCTTCTTCTATGCCTTCCACCTGATTATTCGTACCCGAATGCCCTCCCGCCGTATCGTTGGCCGTGGAACCGGATTCGGCTTTATCAGCCACTGAATACGACTCCTCCTCATACCCATATCCATGCGCCTTCTCTCCATTCAAAACAGCCTGGAAATACTTGTGCAAATCCTCCTCCGATTCAATCGACTGCAGCTCATCTACAACGGAAAACGCGAGTGTCGTATCCTTGCCGCCCACTTTTTTGAAGGCATCCTGCGCTACATGAAGCGTATAGGTGCCCGTCTTGAGTCCTTGTATGACCAATACCGCGCCATCCTGTTCCAGGGAAAGTGCGGGATTCATGCGCTTTCCCTGCCCGTCTTCGACATGGACCTCGCCATTTGTAATGCTGGCCTTCTTCAGCGGTTTGCTGAAGCTTGCATAGAATGCCTGCCCCTCAAAAACGGCGGATGCTGCAGCTACATGAATTTTCGTAGTAAAGAAATACGCCGCCCCAAATAAAATTGAAAACACAAGGGCAAGCAGTCCTCCGATTTTCAGCTTCCTTTTCAAGCTCATTTCCATCAGCCCCCTTTTTACAGTAGACTATCGGCAGACCAAAAAGTTACAGTTGCTTTCTTTATTTGCCAGAATTCTGAAAAAGGCTATCTGCAGGTGAAGTGTATGAAGTTTGGGAGGAGGGGTCCGGCAAAGGTGGGAGAAATGGCTTGAAGAGCGGGCTTGCTGTGCTTGCCAAATGCAAAAGGAAATAGGAAAACGGCGGCCGGAAAAGATTTTATAATCAATGCTATGCATTTCCAAAAAAGAAGGTCCCGCTCCCGATGCAGGGCGGAACCTCCTTGTATCCATATCCATCTTTTTTTGCCCCTGCCTACTTGCATTCCATCCCCTCAGAAAGCTTAGTAAAAGGGCCATGGGGGGCAGTATCTTATCTTGCAGATTGTCCTCATGCTAGCCGGGGATGTAGTCGGCCTGCATGCTGGCATCTATTCCTGTGCCCCCTCATAAATGACGGGGGCTTTTGAATTGCGAAGGTACCGTGCAGCGGATATTCGCCGGAATAGCCTTGCGCACCCTACCATTTCACAATCATTGCCGAACGATGTGATGTTTCCTTGATGACAACACCGCGCTTCGACATTTGGCGGATGAACTCCCTTCCCGGCACAATCTGCTCCGGCGGGTATACACCGCGCTGGTCGATTTCCCCATTCCCGATCATCTGCGCTACAATCGATATCGTATTTGCCGTTGCACGGGCCATGGCCGTAATGTTTGCCTCTGCATCCTTACGTACGATCATTTCATATTCATACGTCATCTGCTCTTCGTTTTTCTCACCTGAAATGATGGCCCGCAGAAGCACCGCATCCCCCTTCGTGCCGAGATCCAGCTTCTTCTTCAGCGCTTCACGGATGACGGTGCGCACCGGAATGTCCTGGCCCTCCACCTGTACGATATTGTCCTTGCTGAGGAAACCGAGGTCGGCAAGCAATTGGAAGTTACCTGCATGCCCCTTATAGCGGATCGTCTTGTATTCGAGCGTCTTCACATCAGGGAACGTTTTATAAAGCGTCGAGATTCCACCGGATGTATAGAACGCCTCCAATACGCCGAACTCATCGAAGTAGATCGGCTCCACACCCGTCAGAGACTCCACTTCCGTCAGCTTCCCTTTTTGGATTGCCTTGCTCGGCTCCGTATAATGGTCGAACACGCCTTCCAGTGAAAATACCTGTGTATACTGCAGTGGCGGCTTCGGCTCTGTCGGAATGCCGCCGACATATAATTTGATCGAGTCCACCTGATCGAGCTTCGTCGCCCCGTAGCCTGCCAGGATATTCGTCATGCCCGGCGCCACGCCCAAATCCGGAATGATTGTCACATTTTTCGCGGCTGCCTCTTCCGACAGGTTCAGGATGTTTTCCGTCACGCCGCCGATATGCCCGCCTAGATCCACCGCATGTACGCCGATATCGATGGCGGCCCTGGCTACACGTTCATTGAAGGCGTAGAACAGCGCATTGACCACCACATCACCGCGCGACATGACTTCCCGGAGAACATCATCGCGCGTTGCGTCCAGCTCCACCACTTCTACCTTATCTGTGCCCAACGCCTCGACGAACTCTCGCCCCTTCTCCGGCATAACATCAGCCAGGAAGATTTTTTCGACCTTTTCGCTCGCTACCAGGTCACGTACCACTTCTTTCCCCATTAGACCAGCACCTAATACTACTACTTTCATATTAGTCATCCCCTTTGCTTTTTCGTTTTTACGTATCGATTTGTGCCCGTTGCAGCTTCCCGCTGTAATCCACGTAGATGCTCTTCCATTCTGTGTATACATCCAGCGCAGCCTGCCCCGAATCGCGGTGGCCGTTCCCCGTCCCTTTCGTACCCCCGAACGGTAGATGGATTTCTGCGCCCGTCGTTCCTGCATTCACATATACGATTCCTGTATCAAGCAAATGCTGGGCTTTGAATATCGTATTGACATCCTGCGAAAAAATGGCGCTTGAAAGGCCGAACTGCACACCGTTGTTCACCTCGATGGCCTCCTCCAGGCTTGACACCTCGATCAGGCTGATGACGGGACCGAAAATCTCCTCCTGGGCGATGATCATATCCGGCCGTACATCCGTAAACAGCGTCGGCTCGAAATAGAAGCCCTTATCATACGGCGGGTCGCTCAAAATCCGTCCGCCCCTTACCAGCGTAGCCCCCTCCTCCTGGCCTATCCGGACATAGTGGTTGATTTTCTCCAGCGCCGCCTTGTTCACTACCGGACCTACTTTCGTATGCGGATCAAGTCCATCACCGATCGTCAACTGGTCCATTTCCTTGAGCAGGCGTTCGACTACCTCTTCCTTGACATCTTTGTGGACGATGACCCGGCTGCATGCCGTACAGCGCTGTCCTGCCGTGCCGAAAGCGCTCCAGAGGATGCCTTCCACCGCCAATTCAAGATTCGCATCATCCATGACGATGACTGCGTTCTTGCCGCCAAGCTCCAGAGAGACCTTCTTCAGCAGCCTGCCGCCGAGCTCCGCCACCTTGCTTCCCGTCGCATTCGATCCTGTGAAGGAAATGATCGAGATATCCGGATGCTCGACCAGTGCGGTCCCCACCGTCGGGCCCGCCCCGAATACGATGTTCACCACCCCTGGGGGCAATCCTACCTCCTCGAAGATCCTGCCTAGCTCATAAGCCATGAGAGGACTCTCATTCGACGGCTTCCAGACGACCGTATTGCCCGATACAAGCGCCGGAAACGACTTCCACGTTGCAATGGCGATCGGGAAGTTCCAAGGGGTGATCAGACCCGCTACACCGACCGGGGTCCGCACACTCATGGCGAACTTATTGGCAAGCTCGGAAGGCACCGTCTCGCCGAAAAGGCGCCGGCCCTCACCCGCCATGTAGAAGGCCATATCGATTGCTTCCTGCACTTCCCCGCGGGCCTCTTCTATGACCTTGCCCATCTCCTTCGTCAGCAGCTCGGCCAAGTATTCTTTCTTTTCCTTTAATCGAAAGCCAATTTCATATAAATAATCCGCTCGTTTCGGTGCGGGAACCTGTGCCCATTGCTTTTGGGCACGTTTGGCAGCAGTCGCAGCCTCGTTCACCTCATGCGATGTCGATAATGGCACAGTGGCGATTTGTTCCCCATTTGCCGGATTGATGACTGGCATGGTCTTCAGATTTCCTCCTGTCCATTGCCCCTCAATGTAATTCTTCACATCCATTTCTCCGCCCCTCCCTTACGTCAAAAAATTATGATACCTGTCATTTTATTCGACATTTTCTGCTTTAAGTCCTTTTTTTCTACCTGATTATTTCCCCTCAATTTTTTCATCAAGCCATCATTTAGCGACGCAACAGCTTCTACTCCCTCCGCTCTACCGAGAAAAGGGAACCGGCAGAAAAAATGAAACCTTTTGAACATTCAGCAAGTATTAGATATAGTAAATAACTTTTGGGAGGCTAAAACATGAACAATCATGAAATCGACTACAAGCTGTTCGGCGATGACATGCAGTTTGTCGAGGTGGAGCTGGATCCGCATGAAACGGTAATAGCGGAAGCCGGGGCATTGATGATGATGGAAGACGATATTAAGATGGAGACAATCTTCGGTGACGGCTCCAACAACCGTGGCGGAGGCGGCCTCATGGGTAAGCTGATGGGCGCCGGGAAACGCCTGGTTACCGGAGAAAGCCTATTCATGACGGCATTCACGAATGAAGGAAAAGGAAAGCGACATGTCTATTTCGCCTCTCCATATCCAGGAAAAATCATCCCGATGGATTTAAGTACATTAAACGGCAAAATCATCTGTCAAAAGGACGCCTTCCTGGCAGCCGCTAAAGGTGTGGCCGTCGGAGTGGAATTCCAGCGCAAATTAGGGACAGGCTTCTTCGGCGGTGAAGGTTTCATCATGCAGAAGCTTGAAGGTGACGGCATGGCCTTCATCCATGCAGGCGGTACGATTCATGAGCGCCGTCTTCAGCCCGGCGAGCGTCTGCGCATCGATACCGGCTGTCTTGTGGCGATGACTTCGGATGTCGACTATGACATCGAAGCGGTCGGCGGCGTCAAAACCGCCTTATTCGGCGGGGAGGGCATTTTCTTCGCGACATTGCGCGGACCGGGAACCGTATGGGTCCAATCCCTCCCATTCAGCCGTCTGGCAAGCCGTGTCTTTGCAGCGGCGCCCGTTTCCCAGGGAGGCGGCGGCAGTTCTTCGGGTGAAGGCGGCATCGGCGGCTTATTTGACATGTTCAATAAATAATCAATTGAAGCTTTCTGACAAGGGCATTCCTGCTTAATGGCGGGGATGTCCTTCACTATGCATTTGCCTATTATCATCTTACGCTCCTTCGATACAAAAATGCCTGAATTCCCTTTTCTGGTTCCATGCGGCTCCAACTTTGATGCTTCATTATCCGTCTATCAACAATAAAACGTGGTCGCCGGTAGGCAGACCACGTTCAGTATATTATTTAGCAATATCGTAAGAAATGCAGATTGGGATGTCCAGCTCATCATCATGCATGATTTTCGCCTGTATGTGGAAGACGTCCTTCAGAACCTCTGGCGTCATGATGGATGCGGGCGTTCCCTGCCCTATGATCGTGCCGGCGCGCATGGCAATCATCTCATCGGAGTAGCGGGCGGCGTGATTGATGTCGTGCAGCACCATGACGACTGTACATTGATGCTGCTCATTCAATTTCTGGACGATGTTCAAAACCTCCAGCTGATGGGGCATATCCAGATAGGTGGTCGGCTCATCCAATAGCAGAATGTCCGTTTCCTGGGCCAGTGCCATGGCCAGCCAGACCCGTTGCCGCTGCCCACCCGACAATTGGGCAAGCTCACGGTCCCGGAATTCCAGCGTGTTCGTCACCTCCATCGCCCATTCAATCATCTCCCTGTCCTTTTTCGAAAGGCGATTGACGTTCTTCCGGTGCGGATAGCGCCCGTAGGAGACAAGTTCCTCCACCTTCAGCTGGAACGGGGCTGTCGGCGATTGCGACAAAATCGCCATCCTCTTTGCCACCTCCTTGGTGGAGAGCAGCTGCATATCCTGCTCCTGCAGGAAGATGCTCCCCCGCTCCTTTTTCAATATCCGGCCGATCGTCTTCAGCAATGTCGACTTTCCGCAGCCGTTCGGACCGATGATCGTCGTGACCTTCCCCTGTGCAATCTCCACGTTCAAATCCTCCAGGATGGCCGTATTTTCATAGCCGGCTGTCAGTTCCTCGATTCGAAATGCTGTTTGCATCGTATCCCTCCTATTTCGCCTTTACGAGTAAATATAAAAAGTACGGTATCCCGATGATGGAGACAACGATTCCCACTGCCAGCTCTGACGGGGCAAATACCGTCTTCGCAATGAAGTCGGAAAATATCAGCAGACCCGCACCGACCAGCGCGCTGACGGGCATCACCAATTTATGTCGGATGCCCACCAGCTGCTTTGCGATATGCGGTGCCATGAGCCCGATGAAGCCGATGCTGCCGGACACTGATACACAAGCGCTCACCAGCCCTACGCTCGCAAGCAGCAGGACAATCTTTTCCCTTTCGAGCCGGATGCCGATGCTGACGATTGTATTTTCCTCTAGCTGGAAGTAGTCGAGCAGATAGGCCTTCTTGTATACGTACATGCCGAGCAGGACAATCCATGGCAGCATGGCGATGATGAACGTCCAGTTTGCATTATAGATGGAGCCTGCCTGCCAGACCGCCGCCGATTCATAATCCTTGTCATTCATCTTCAGGGAGATGAACATCGTCAGTGCACCGAATCCGCTGTTGATTGCAATCCCTGTCAAAATGAGGCGCTGCATGTCAAGATGGCCCTTCTTCATGGCAAAAAAGAAGATGAGGGCCGCGGCCACGGCACCACCGACAAAGCCGAATAGCGGCATCATCATGATTTTCATCCAACTGCTGCCGTCCGACCAGGCCGCCTGGAACTGGAAGAAGTACATGAAGATGACGACCGCCGTCCCCGCCCCTGCATTGATGCCAAGGATGCCGGGGTCGGCAAGGCCGTTTTTCGTGATGCCCTGCAGCACGACACCGGCCATCGCAAGGCCAATTCCAACAAGGGCGGCGATGATGATGCGTGGCAGCCTGAATTCGAAGATGACCAGGCGGAAGTTTTCGTCCGATTCCAGACCGAGCAATGTCTTGACGACATCAAGGACGGACATGTCGAACATGCCATTTGTAATATGTAGATAAAATCCGGTAAAGACCAGCCCCAAAAGGCCGGCCATCACCAACCCAAAGCGTCGATACGTGGATTTAAGCATGCTTTCCACCCCCGCGGGTACGAATTAAGTATAAGAAAAACGGCACGCCGATGATTGCTGTCACCACGCCGATTGGAGTCTCGAATGGAAAATTCACATAACGACTGATTAGATCGCATAGGCTCAAGAAACACGCCCCCACTGCAAGCGAACATGGAATGATGAGCCGGTAATCCTCGCCGACTAGAAAACGGACGATATGCGGGATGACAAGGCCGACAAAGGCAATCTTCCCAATCAATGCCACGGCGGTCCCCGTCAGCAGGACGACG
>JAZUQF010000505.1:0-1685 GCA_045605545.1 Lysinibacillus sp. | reverse complement strand
CCTGGCTCGGCTGGAGCTTTGTCGGCTTCGTGCTGTTCTATGCTCCCCTGACATTTGCGGCGGCGTTCGGTCCGGGCTGGCTCGTATCCGCGACATGGCAGTTCACAATTGTCGCCGGCGTCCTGCTTGCCCCCTTCTTTCTGACAATCGACGGAAGGCGTCAGAGGATTCCGCTTGTTTCCCTTGCCATTTCAGGGGTCATCCTGGCCGGCATCATCCTGATCCAGGTCCCGCAGGCCGGCACCGCCTCCATGCAGACCATCCTGCTCGGTGCATTGCCCGTCGTCTTGGCGGCATTCGCCTACCCGCTCGGCAACCGCAAGATGATGGAGGTATGCGATGGGCGGCTTGATACGTTCCAGCGCGTTCTCGGGATGACAATCGCCTCCATGCCGGCATGGATCGTCATGGCGATATGGGCCCTTGCGACGGTCGGTCCGCCGACAGGCTCGCAGGTACTCCAGTGCCTGCTCGTTGCCGTCAGCTCCGGTGTCATTGCAACGACCCTGTTCTTCATTGCGACGGACCGCGCCCGCGGCAATCAGGGTAGGCTCGCTGCCGTCGAGGCCACCCAGTCGACGGAAGTATTGTTCGTCATGGCCGGCGAAATGCTCCTGCTCGGTGTCGCCATGCCTTCTTCCATTGCACTATCGGGTGTAGGGGTGATCATCGCAGGCATGCTGCTGCACAGCCATCATACGATGAGGATGTCTAAGAGGATGCAATTGGAGGATTGTTGAAGGCAGACCACAAACGGTATATGTGCAAATGTCCCCCCCTTTTCCAAAGGGCACGATTTTCGTCTCCTCCAAAAAAAAGGCGCCAAAACCTTGTCGAAGGGTTTTGGCGTAAACTTTCTTCTCCTATATAGATAAGAGAAGCTTTGAAAATAAAGGGTGAAAACAAATCTTCATGGCAGCTGCCATATAAGGTGTGTATGTTCTAAAATGAGGGGGGTTTTAGAACACGTTTATGAATCATTAGCACACTCCTGCAGAAAAGTAGCTAAATTTCAGGTACACTCGCACTGTTTTCCAAGTGGTACCTTTCATACGATAATGATAATCGTTCTCACTTAATTCGTCAAGACATTTCCCCAGAATTTTTTCACCTTTCTTTGGTTAGGTTTTGCTTCCGTCTTCTATATCTGTACTGATTCCATTGAAAATGAATGAAGCAGCCTACGCAAAAACCTAAAATGGCAACAAGTGAAGCAACCGCTACCATGGTGGTGAATATATATCCCACTATCAGGAATCCTGTAGCGAAACCTATGAACCCTCCCGCCAGGCAGAAGGTCGCTATGCCTGAGTTGAAGCGTTGTTGTACTGCATCCTCAGGGATATAGCCCTTTAGATTCTTTTTCAAAAAAAGTCGGGCAATCCGCATAACGGGATTGAAGCCACTTATAAAACCAAGCAAATTAGAAATTAGCGGTATCAGTAAAATCCAATAGTGCCCCGTCGCCCACGTCAGAATAACAGATGAAAAAATAACCCACTGATTTGTTCTCACCAATGGCCTTGGAATAGAAACTGGTCGTTGCACCATTTCAAAACCGACCTCCCTTATAAGTTTTGTGTATTTTAATGTATTTTTCACATTTTGTACAGCAGGAAATGTTACACTATATGTATAACTATTTTTTGAAAGGTGATTGCTATGCCCGCACTTTCCTATGATCA
>JAZUQF010000504.1:0-3136 GCA_045605545.1 Lysinibacillus sp. | reverse complement strand
TCTCGGCGACCGCATCCGCATGAATGCCATCTTCAACAACCGCGTATACATGCGCAGTCTGGCAACGCGTGGTTCCCGTACCGAGCTGTCGGCCTCCATCGGGGATGTACTGGATGTCGTCAAGGCGGCCGGCTATGATCTAATCATCGTCGAGACGAGCGGCATCGGCCAGGGGGATGCGGAAATCACGAAATATACGGATCTTTCGATGTATGTCATGACAAGCGAATTCGGTGCACCGACGCAGCTTGAAAAAATCGACATGATCGACTATGCGGACCTCATCGCCATCAACAAGTTCGAACGCAAGGGCTCCGAGGACGCACTTCGCCAGGTACAGAAGCAAATGCAGCGTTCCCGTGAGATGTGGGATACGAGTCTGGATGACATGCCGGTTTTCGGTACGATTGCCTCCCAGTTCAATGACAAAGGGACAAATGCCCTGTTTGCGGCCATTGTACGTCTCATCAATGATAAGTTTGGATATAATTGGGTGACGTCCTATGAGCAATCCAGCAAGACGCAGAAGCAGGATGTCATCATTCCGAACGACCGCCGCTATTATTTGCGTGAGATTACGGATGCGGTGCGCGGCTATCATAAACGGGCAGCCCAGCAGGTGGAGCTGGCACGCAAGCTCTATCAACTGGAAGGGACACTGAAGCAGCTACCGGCAGGCGAGGAAGCGCTCGTCGCTTCCATCAATTCATTAATTGAAGGTATACGAGGCGGGTTTTCCACAGAATCGAAGAACATCCTCGACAACTGGCAAACGCTGAAGGAATCCTATAGCGGTGATGAGTATGTGACGAAGGTGCGGGACAAGGAAATCCGCACCATCCTGACGACGACCTCGTTATCCGGCACGAAAATCCCGAAGGTGGCACTGCCGAAATTCGAGGACTACGGGGAAATTCTGCGCTGGGTTTATGCAGAAAATGTACCGGGTGCATTCCCTTATACGGCGGGCGTCTTCCCGTTCAAGCGCGAAGGGGAGGATCCAAAGCGCCAGTTCGCAGGGGAAGGGACGCCGGAGCGTACGAATAAACGCTTCCACTATTTATCGAAGGACGATGATGCAAAGCGCCTGTCGACCGCCTTCGACTCGGTGACGCTGTACGGGGAAGACCCGCACATCCGCCCCGACATCTACGGCAAGGTAGGGGAGTCGGGTGTCAGCATCTGTACGCTTGACGATATGAAGAAGCTGTATGCCGGCTTCGACTTGTGTGCACCAAGCACATCCGTGTCGATGACAATCAACGGCCCGGCACCGATCATCCTGGCGATGTTCATGAATACCGCCATCGACCAGCAGGTGCGCAAGCGCGAGGAGGAACTCGGCCGTACATTGACGGTCGAGGAGTTTACAGAGACGCGCGAAAAGACGCTGCAGGTTGTCCGCGGCACCGTACAGGCAGATATTTTGAAGGAAGACCAGGGGCAGAATACATGCATCTTCTCGACGGAATTTGCGCTGCGCATGATGGGGGACATCCAGCAGTACTTCATCGACCATAAAGTGCGCAACTATTACTCCGTATCGATTTCCGGCTACCATATCGCCGAGGCGGGGGCCAACCCGATTTCACAGCTGGCCTTCACGCTGGCAAACGGCTTCACGTATGTCGAGTACTATTTGAGCCGCGGCATGCATATTGATGACTTTGCACCGAATTTATCGTTCTTCTTCTCGAATGGGCTGGATCCTGAATATACGGTGATCGGCCGCGTGGCACGCCGCATCTGGGCAATCGTCATGCGTGACAAATACGGTGCGAATGAGCGCTCGCAGAAGCTCAAGTACCATATCCAGACATCAGGGCGCAGCCTGCATGCACAGGAAATCGACTTTAATGACATCCGCACGACATTGCAGGCGTTGATGGCATTGCATGATAACTGCAACTCCCTTCACACGAATGCGTATGACGAAGCAATCACAACGCCGACGGAAGAATCCGTTCGTAGGGCGATGGCCATCCAGATGATCATTACGAAGGAGCACGGCCTGACGAAGAACGAAAATCCACTGCAGGGCGCCTTCATCATCGAGGAGCTGACGGACCTTGTGGAGCGGGCGGTACTTGATGAATTCGACCGCATCAATGACCGCGGCGGTGTGCTGGGTGCCATGGAGACGCAGTATCAGCGCGGGAAAATCCAGGAGGAATCCATGTATTACGAGCACCTGAAACATTCGGGCGAACTGCCGATCATCGGGGTGAACACCTACTTGAATCCGAATCCGCCGTCGGATGAAGACATTAACTCCATGGAAATCGCACGTGCCTCCAAGCAGGAAAAGAATGCGCAAATCACCAATCTGCAGGCCTTCCAGGAACGGCACGTAGCCGCCAGCGCTGAAGCACTCAGCCGTCTGAAGCAGGCTGCCGTGAACGGTGGCAATATCTTCGCTGAATTGATGGAGACAGTAAAAGTGGCGAGCCTTGGACAGATTACACATGCGCTTTATGAAGTAGGCGGCCAGTACCGGCGCAATATGTAAGGCAAGGCGAAGGGAAATAAGCGTATTATCATGCTGATGGATGGGATGGCAGGGCCGCCCATCCATCCTTCTTGGTTGCTAGCTATTCATCCGCACTTTTTGCACGACGACCATGCCGCGATTTTGTATACTAGATGTAGACTAGCAAGGGAGGTGGCAGAAGTGATATCGTATGTAAAATATATTGTTATATTTTGTTGTCTAACAGCCACCTATTTCCTGTATAATGAACAATTGGCATCGATTCCGCTATTGATTTTGTCAGCTCTTTTCTTTTATATCGGCTTGAAAGAAATGTCGAAATTAAAAAACAACAAATGAAGCTAGCATAGTACTATCATGTTTGTATATAATGGGTATTATGCTTAAGTAATGTAACAAATGAAGGGACGTGCACGATTTGAACTTTCGTGAAATGACAAAAGAACAATTAGCAGAAGAATCGTTAATTGATTTAGCATACGCTGTTTTAGAAGAACGAAAATCTGCAATTGCATTTGCCGATTTAGTAAAAGAGCTGCAAAGCCTAAATGGCTTTTCAGATGAGGAAATGCAATCTCGCCTTGTCCAATTTTATACGGATATGAACATAGACGGCCGCTTCCTATTGAACCATGAGAGTGGATG
>JAZUQF010000503.1:0-12262 GCA_045605545.1 Lysinibacillus sp. | reverse complement strand
GCTCCAATCCGCATACTATTTAGACAGTAGAATTTCAAAATTTTAATAGTGATCAACACCACTTATATTATTTTGAGGCCGTTTTTGAGGAATTATTTCACTCTAATTAGGGGTTTTTTCAGAGAAAACCAACTCTATAACGATCAGATTATTTACGATTTTTTTCAGCAACAAGGAGGATGCATCACTGTTCCAACTGTACTCGAACTGATACTACAGCAGGTTTTTAAAATGCCCATAAGAAAAACCACGAACGTTGATTTAACAACATTTTTCGGCTTTTGAACGGGAATATTTATGTATATAGATTTGTATGAAGAATAGTAAGTTCAAAACGCAAAGGATATAATGGTATTACAAAAAGGGGATGATTTCTTTTGGATTACGAATTAGAGCTGACTAACATTATAAAATCAGACCAATTATTGATGTCAATTTTGGAAACTGTGCAAGCATTACAATTAAATGATTGCTGGGTCGCAGCGGGTGTTATTCGAAATAAAGTGTGGGATACCTTACACAATGTACAAACAGAAATAAATGATATTGATGTCATTTATTTTGACAAGTTCGATTGTTCAATAGAGAAAGAAAAAGTGTTAGAATCTACGTTGCAGGAAATTATGCCTAATCAACCTTGGTCCGTAAAAAACCAAGCTAGAATGCATATTAAAAACAAAATGCCCGCTTATTCATCATCATTTGATGGTGTTGCTCATTTCCCTGAAACACCTACAGCAATTGCCGTTCGTTTAAATAACGAGAAGTTAGAAATATTAGCTCCTTATGGTTTAAATGATTTATTCGCAGGACTAGTAAGACCTACGCCTCCATTTAATCAAAATGCCAAACTACATGCCATTTATTCAAATCGCATACAAAGTAAAAATTGGGGTTCCATTTGGAGTCAATTAATTATTGAACCGAAATAAAATAATCTCCTTTGACACAAAACCCCTCCAACCAATGAATCAATTATTCCCTTGATATGATTATGAATTTCATCTCTCTATTCCTCTACTCTGCAACGTTGGTTGAATAAAAAACATCCAAAGTAATTCAGGAACTTTTCACTCTTAATGTTGCAAAGCCTTATGAACCTCCGATTATTTTTTACTTCTCCACTCTAAAAATATCGGTGCTATATTCAGCAAGACCGAAACGATTGTCAGGAACCAGAACGCCTTATTCATAGTAGGTACCACATCCAATAAAGCTGCCCAATCTTCTGCTTTTACCCAATCAGCTATAAGGCTATGTTCCGCACAGAGCGTCAATGCGGTAAATGATAACCCCATCGCCATCGCAAGCTTATAATCCTTGCCTACTGCATACATATAAAGATTGATAAACGTTGCTACGATTGCTACCGCCCCCAATATTAGCCACATAATTGTCTCCCCTTTTCGTTCTATATAAGACGAACGCTTGAATGAAACCAATAATCAAGAAAATTTCCAGCGAGTAAAATAATTCCATTTACTATAGACTGTTTTTATCTTAGTAAGTTTCCAAATCCTCGTTGGAGCTCCCCCCTATTACAAGTAACTAACGTTTCATCCTTCGTGCCTCTGCACATATACCACCATACTTGCACTACTAAGAAACATTTAAACGGCCTGCACCCTTTAAAAGTCAGGACGCAGGCCGTTTCATGCATTTTTATTATTTGCTCCGTCTTCATGACGGGGGCATTTCACTTTTCCTGTCCGTCATTTCACTGCAGTCGCTAAAAATTGCAGCGATACTTCATTGAACTCCGCCGCCTGGTCCACATTGCACACATGGCCGCTATCTTTTAGAATGACCAGTCTGCTTGATGGTTGTGTCTCCACCAATCGCTTCACCGGCTCTAAAAATACATAGTCTTCCTCTCCCATGATATAGAGCGATGGGATGTTTGTATCCTTTTCATTGATTTTCACCAGGTATTTTGCAATGCCGCCTGTCAGCGTCAGCCAGCGCAAGAACTCTCTATGTTTGATTTTTTTCGCTTCTTGGATGAACAGATGGCGTGAAGACTGGTGGGTTTTTTTCGGCATGAGAATCCATGCGAAAAATTTGTACAGCCACATGAACGGCACCATCTTCTTCAACAGATTGGCCGCACCAATCAGAACATGCAGCCTTGGGGTGATGCGAATCACCGCTCCTGCAAGCAGCATCGTATGGAAGCGTTCCGGGTTCGTTTCAGCCAATTGTCGAATCAGCATCGTCCCCAGCGATATCCCCACAAAATGTGCCTTTTCAATCTTCAGGTGATTCAATACCTCCAAAATATCCTGACTGACCAAATCGAGTGTATATTTCGTCGGGCTGTTTTCGATTCCGCAGGCGCCATGCCCCCGCAGGTCAACCACCAGCACATTGAAATGCTTGCGATATGCACGAATCTGCTTGTACCAAATCGTCGAGCTGCCACCAGCCCCGTGCACTAAAACGACCCATTCCTCATGATGTTGGCTATAGATTTTATAATGTAACAAGCACTTCTCACCCTTTGATTATTTTACTTACACTATCATTACGAAAAGTAGCACGTGGTAGTTTCAATTTTATATCATTTTTTTGCTATTTTTAACGGTTTATTAATAGAAAAAGAGAGAGGCTGGTGGTAAAAAAGTAAAAAAGCTGTCCAGAAAGTAGGTACTTTCCGAACAGCTTTCTTTTCATGTCCATCGGCTACCGAGAAGGCTTGCAGCGGTCCCGTTTCTCTCGGCTGCATACGCACTCCCCCTGAAAATTCGCCCATGTTCAAGCTACTATTTACTTATGTCGTGAAGACGATATCCCCATCATCCTCATCCTGAATTTCACCGACGATTTCGGATAGAATGTCTTCCATTGTGACAAGTCCGATAATGACGCCTTTTCCATCCGTTACAACGGCCATATGCCTGCGTGTCTGCTGCATTTTCATGAAGACCTCTTTAATGGCTGTCGTATACTTGAAGCGCTGGATGTCATGGATGAAGGCGTGCCCATCATTCGAACGGCCTGCCGCAATATCCGTCAGCATCTCCTTCGTATTGATGACCCCGATTACATCATTCTTCTTTTTCGTAATATCAATGACCGGGTAGCGTGTATAGCCGAATTCTTCGATGACGGCGACCATCTGCTCAAGCGTTTGCTGCTTTTCGAGCATCACCATTTCCGAGCGTGGAATCATGATATCCTCCAATTGACGGGAGTCAAAGGCAAAGATGTTCTCCAAATAGTCGCGCTCCGTTTGGTTGATCTGGCCGCCCTCATAGCTTTGCGTCACGATCATCTTCAGCTCTTCTTCCGAATACACTTCATCATGCCCGGCCGGCTTTACACCGAATCCTTTCAACAGAAGCTGCGCGGAACCGTTCAAGGCCGCAATGAAAGGCCTCGACACCTGCCCGAACCAGTAAAGTGGCGGTGCCAATACTAGCGTCATTTTATCGGCATACTGGATTGCCAATGTCTTCGGCATCAATTCACCAAGTACTACGTGTAGAAATGTAACGACCGATAAAGCAATTGCATAGGACAAGGCGGTCGAAAGTGCTTCACCCACATTCAAATAATCAAATACCGGTGCCAGCATTTTTTCGACTGTCGGTTCCCCAAGCGCACCTAGAACGAGCGCTGTAACGGTAATGCCCAACTGACATGCCGATAAGTAATAATCAAGATTCTGTGTTACTTTTTTTGCAATGACCGCCTTCTTGTTCCCTTCGGATATCAGCTGGTCAATTCTTGACATACGCACTTTTAAAATCGCAAACTCTGCACCTACAAAAAATGCCGTCAGCAAAATGAATAATGCGACCAATGCTAAATTCAATATAATTATTCCGTCCAATACGTTCCCTTATAAAAAGGGATTCACCTCCATCAAGTACCCGTTATTGTTTAAGCGCATGCTGTTTAAAGACGACTTCCTTCACGTGGTATTTCTCCACTTCACCGATGACCCATACATTGTCGCCGTGCTTTATTTCAGTCCCCGGCGTCACTTCCGATTCAAAGGCTAATCCTATCTGAAGGGCCCAGCCGCCGATTGTGTCAATTTCTTCGCTGTCCTCGAACTCGATGCCGAAGCGGTCTTCCAAATCCTCCAGCAGCACACGACCGTTGATTGTATATTCGTTTTCTCCCGTCTTCCGGATTTCATCCACTTCATCATCGTCGAATTCATCACGTATTTCACCGACAAGCTCCTCCAGAATATCCTCCATTGTCAAAATGCCGGCCGTCCCTCCGTATTCATCCATGACGACGGCGATATGCACACGCTCTTCCTGCATCTTCAGCAATGCATTTTGGATTGGCGTCTGTTCAAAGACAAACGGTATCGGACGGACAAAGCTCTCCAGATCCGTCTGACGATTCGTCACGATGCGGCTCAGCAGCTTATTGGCGTTGATGAAGCCAAGAATTTTATCTTTATCATTTTCTTCGACAACCGGATAGCGGGTGTACTTATGCTCATCCAAAATCGAGGTAATCTCCTTCGTTTCCATATCCCGATCGATCGCGATGATTTCCGTCCGGGGAATCATGACATCCTTTACGACATGCTCATCGAATGAAAATACATTCTCCATGTACTCCAGTTCCTGCTTATCAATCTCCCCGCCCTGGAAGCTCTGTGCCATGATGATTTTCAATTCCTCTTCCGAATAGGCCTGGTCTTCACCAGCCGACTTCACGCCGAAGAGTCGCAGTAAAAAGCGCGATGTACCGTTCAATGCTTGAATGAACGGATACATGACCTTACCAAAATAGTAGAGCGACGGCGCTAAAAGTAGTGTCGTTTTTTCAGAGAACTGGATCGCCAACGTCTTCGGCGCCATCTCCCCGATAACAACGTGCAGATAACTAACGATGGCAAGTGAAATAGCGTAGGATAATACACTCATCAATGTATCCGGCGTATTCAGCCATTCAAATACCGGGTACATCAATTGTTGGACATAAGGCTTTGTAAATGCCCCCAACCCAAGTGCTGTGATGGTGATACCCAATTGGCAGGCCGATAAATAATAATCAAGATCGCTTGCCACTTTCTTCGCAATGACGGCCTTCTTATTGCCCTCCGTAATCAGCTGGTCGATTCTTGATTTACGGATTTTGACAACGGCAAACTCCGCTGCTACGAAAAATGCCGTCAGTCCTAAAAAGATGATTAATAAAATAATATTTACTATACTCGAGTCCAATATGTTCCCTCACACGAGGGATTCACCTCCATTATTTTTCTTTTAAACTTCTAAATTCCCCTACTTGTAAAAAGTATATAACACTTATACGAAAACCGTCACGTTACGGTTTCGTGAAAATCGTCTATTTTCGTCCTTTTTTGATATTTGATATAAAAGGGCCAATGGATAACCAAAAAATATTTTCAATACAGGACTATAGGTAAGTATTTTCCCCCTTCTATCCGATGAACTGCCAGCACCGCACACTACAGGGAACAGGCCGCTGTACTTCATAGATTCCTGTACACTACATACAAAAAAATCCCCTCTCACAAAGAGGCAGTGCCATTCATAGTTGAATGGCTACCACCGTCCTCATGAGAGAGGGTTACCCTCTTTTATATAATTTCAACCATTTCACCGGCATACGTCAGGTGCGTCGGCTCGACCGCCAGCCAAAGTGGTGCGTCAAAATCAAAGTAGCGGATGTTCGGATGGGCCGCCGCGACCTGGGCTGCTGCCGCTACAGAAATGGAGGACTCCATCATGCTACCCATCATGCATGCAACCCCCTTCGCCTCCGCGATGCTCGCAATCTTCATCGCCTCGGCAATCCCACCGCACTTCATCAGCTTGATGTTGAGCAGGTCCACATAGCCGCCCTCAATCAACCTCATCGCATCTTTCACTGAAAAGACGCTCTCATCAGCCATGATCGGCATTGATACATGGTCCCTGACATATTTCAGTCCCTCCACGTCCCACGCCTTCACCGGCTGCTCGATGAATTGAACCGGATAGGCAAGCTCCTCGAACCGGCGGATGAGCTTCACTGCTTCCTTCGGTGTCCACCCCTGATTCGCATCCAACCGCAACGTAACGGTTTTAGGCACGACCGCCAGAATCGCCGCCATCCTTTCGACATCCAGCTCCGCATCATCCCCTACCTTGACCTTCAGCACCGAGTAGCCCGCCTCCACCGCCCTTTTCGCTTCCTCCTGCATCACGTCAACCGCATCGACCCCCACCGTCATACACGTCGACAGCTTTCTACGGCCGCCCAAATAGGCGGAAACCGATATGCCAAGGTGATTGCAGTACACATTATGCAGCGCAATATCCGCCGCCGCCTTCGCGCTCGTGTTGCCTATACAGCACTCCTGGACCGTCTTTAGCAAATCGTTCAGCTGCGTAACATCCTTTCCAATCAAGCTGCTGCGAATCGGCCCGACCAGAGCAGCCTCGATGCTTTCGCGCGAGTCACCCGTAATGACGAAGGTCGGCGCCGCTGCACCGATTCCCGTCGTCCCGTCCTCCAGCACAATCTCCACGATGATGTTTTCAATTTCCTCGACTATTCGGAGTGCGGTTTTGAAGGGCTTTTTTAATGGGATGATTTCGGATTTTACGTGTAGGTGTTTGATGAGCATTGGTCACTCTCCTCTTTGATAGCATATGTGGAAGAAGAGGTATCGATGGTATCTACTGAGTTCATAATAAAAGAAAACAAGTCATATTTTTTAAATGCCACCAATACAGTTGGTTATCTTTCCTAGGTCAAAATCAATTATTTAAAAGAGTGCTAAATTTACAATCCACTCCCCCTAGTGAAGAGGTAGATGTCACTCTCGCAAATACTGGATTCCATACTATGATTCACGAAATCCAGAAAGTAATTAGTTTATTCTAGACAGTTTATGCACTAAGCTCGTGTAAGCATTATTTTTATTTAAAACTTTGGATTTCTCTCTTGTCTATCTAAGAAAACGTCAAATCAGTTTTCTTCTCAAGATACTGCTATTCAATTTAAAATGTATAATCTCAAATTATCTGCCAACTAGGACAGTAAATTTTCAAAGAAAGGATAGAAGACCTGTCAAACAAGTGAAGGGACGCCTTCATATGCCTAAATAAAGTACAGAACAAAACCCCTTAAAAGCAAAAAAGACCGAATCCGTTATTTACTATAGGTTTCGGCCTTTTTAAACTATGTTAACTCCTCAATACGAGAAAGTGGGGCTTTTGGCGGCTCCATCTTTATTCGCTTTAAGATAGTAATGTTTATATAAGTTTTTCTACAGTTGTTAAAAAGATTAACTATGACTCATTTTATAAGGTTGCTAAAAAAGATCCTATTGTAATAAGCGAACTAACATTGCCTAATGTATTTTTTAACTTTTCTACAATAATACTAGCTTTTTCTTTATTTTTTAATTCAATATACGTATTCAATAATTCAAAATTAGTATCTGCTATTTCCTTTTTTGTTGCGTCTTCTAATTTATCTATATCACTCTTTAAATCTTGCATAGCTAGAGTAATATTCTCAGCAGTTATATTAATCGTCTGTGGATTATGCCCTTGATTCTCGATAGAGACATTACTCTGAGTATTAGTAATATTATACCTGCTTGATTCCGCCATATAATTATCCCCTTTGAAAATTTGAATTGTTATACTCTTCTGTGATAAAACATCTTTAGAAATACCCAATTCGTCCAATATTTCTCCAACACCATCCTTTACGCTAGGAGTAACTTTCTTAATTCCTTTTTTTTTACTGATTGATCTAAAGTATTTCTGATATATGTTCTATAATCTTGATTAAGATATAAGCATACCGTTCCATCTTCAGCAGCAAATTCATTTTTATTTCCACAGTATTTACATTTTATTAATTCATCATCTTCTATAAGATAGTGTGATTTAATTAATGTTCTACTACATTCCTCGCAGTTATATTCAATGTATAATTCAACAGAGCCCTCTGCAACATAAGTACCAATCGAATCCATAATAATTTGCAGAGAATGACCGGTGATATTGCATAAATAACTTGGATAGAACTTATCAATTTCACTTAGAGCAATTGCCTTAATTTCATGTTCTATAAGTCCTCTTAGTTCCCAATTATTCATATCACAGTCACCCCCTAAAATTTTACGTTAATGGACAAAAATATTTCTTATATGTTCAATTACTTCTTCTTGAGCAGAAACATTAAATTTAAATGTATTTGTATTCATACCTATCTTAACAGAATACTCCTCAACAGTTCCATTAAGAACATACTTAAATAAAATAAGTCCTTTTTCTTTATTTAGATATTTATCCAAATAATCATATAGCGGTAGCCCTCTTAACTCACGTATACTACCTAAACCTATTTTTTCTAAACCACTTAATAAAAGTAAAGTAAATGGGGTAGTTTCAAGAATTTCTCGAACATCTTCGTTTTCTAATTGTTGTTCAATTAATGCTATTTCCCCTTTTTCGTAATATGTATCTATAGCTGAAAGTATACTTACTAAAGCTTCCTCTTTTTCGTCGCCAATCGTCAATATACCTCCATTGGGCTTAGCTTGTGCATCGATTAATTGCCCATCTAAAGCATCTGCAATATTTTCTAATTTATTATCGTAATTATTCAAAAAGTCATACCGTTGAAATTGGTAGCCAAATTCTTCGACTAACCCTGCTATATGTTGATTAACTTTTTTAGCCACTTTGGAACTTGCTCTTATTTCTAAAATATTTTTATTTAGGTCTACAAAAACTGTCACCAAGTCATACCTACTCGACCTTTTAACCTCTGAAATAACATAATCAACATTTACAGCAGATCTATAAATTATTCTCAAATAGAAAGCGTTCTTACCAGGAATTTCAGATGCCCCAACTATTGCAGGTTCACTACCTACATGAGTATAATCTCTAAGCACATTTTCAAAAGGATTGTTTGGCAATTTAGAAATTAAGTGTTCCTTAAACTCTTTTAAGCCCGTTTCATTTATCGCTTTATACCAAGCTAAGGAAGTTGAACCCGTAAATATATTTTCACAAACTTTCTCCAATAGATTTCCCTCTACTCTTTCGAAACTACTTAGAATTCTACTTGTTAGTTCATTAGATGTTCCTGTTGTATCATGATCTAACCCCTCGCATATTTCTTTCAGAAAACTATTATTTAATTTATTTATATCTTGTGCAAATATTAATGACTTTACTGTATTCATATATTGTAACCTCATCCCATTTGATTCTTCTGTTTACTGATTCACTTCCCAATAAGCCTCATTCACTATATCTTCTATAATATATGTCTTATACTCATCATTCTTCAGTATCTTCATGAAGAACTCCTAGTTGCTAACTATATAAGATGATAACGAAATCCATGTCTGTTTTTCGAAAACGAATTTGAAGTTTCTTTTGTGTTGCTTTTTGATTTTTTATGAATGTCTTCATCGTTAATCATGTCTTCTTTGACCCGCTCACGGGCAAGAAACCAATATCTTCAAACTGTGTACCGAAATACTCATTCAACTCTTCTAATACACTTGATAAACACCCTTTTTGATATTCAATTGCCCCATCTGCACAGTGCTTTTGCGGATTAAGGTCAACACCACTTTTCCTCTAACTCAATGCCGCCTTCAGATAACTTTTGATTCTTATGTTAACAACTAAGAAACTACATTTCTATAATAATTCCACCGCCATTGTAGCCCCCCTTTTTAAAGGTTTTTTTAGCTGCATAAGCAATCGTTTTAGTACTCATAGCATCAAAACTTCCACCGATTACCCCGCCTACTACAGGAACCATCTTTCCTAAATTCACCACACCTTTTTCACCAAATTTCGTTACTAGCCTAAATCTTACAGCCTGATTAATTTTTTTAAGTACTTCACCTGGGATTTTTTTTATTTGTGCTTCACTAAATTTCAAGCCGAATTTTCTCCCTGTCCGCTTAACAACTTCATTTACACTTTGGCCTGTTAAACATGCATATACAAAAGTCTGCACTTGGTCATCTTTTAAATTGTATCCTCGCATGTGTGCTATAGCTGCAATCATTCTCATTTGTATATACATAACAGAAGCTAAATTTGCTGGAATAGATACTGGCATTGTAACTGCTCCACCTAGTCCGGCTATAAAACCTGAAGTAGCACACTTTGTGATTTGCCAATTCACAAGACTATTAATTGATGCTTCGATATTTATATTTTTATTTAAATAACTTTCCGCTAGTTCGTAAGCTGTATCGGTTCCCGGAATACCATTTAACGCTTTTTCATACGCCCAATCTAATAATCTACCTACGTTAGACTCAGTTAAACCCGACATAAAATACCACCTTTTTCCAATGTTTTATAATTATATTTAACTATATTTAAGATATAAAATCAATTTTAACTATGACTGAATGCTATTAAATGAAATTTAATGGCAAAAATAAAAAGCCGAACTTTTGATACTAATGGTTTCAATCTTCATCCATTTCTATTAAAATCCTATGGATGGAGACAACAGGTGGCGAACCCGCACCCAGAATCTCCAATGCTCTAGAGTATAGTTTGTTTACTTGTATTCTATGTAGCATTATGCCGACACTCAGGTCCCAAGAGTTTACAACCTTTAAAGTCGAGCTTATTTCAACTACTTTATCCACTAGGGAGTACTTCATATTTACACTTATATTGATTAATGGTTGAGCGCCCGGCACGGTATGTCTGATATATGCGACTTTAAGAATAAAACATTCATATACAATGTCATTTTTCATCCATACATGCATATCCCATTTTCAGTTGTCCTACATGAAAACTCACACTATAATAATAGGTAAATTAAGGTTTTTTAATGAGGGGGAGTCAGTTTGAAGCAATTTCTTCAGATGGGGCAAAATACGGCTTTACCTGCCGCAAATGGGCATATTGAAATCAGCTATGATATTTCGAATACAATTGACATTTCTTTGACGGCATTTTTACTAACTGCGGTAGACAAAGTACAGGGGGATGAGGGAATCATCTTTTACAATCAGCCTTCACACGTTTCAGGTGTTGCTGCTCTTTTACCGCATGAGACGGTAGGTCAAAGACAGGTTCATAAACTGCAATTTGATTTACATAAGCTCCCTAAGGACATTACTAAAATTGCTGTCACACTAACTGAAGATCATCACACTGGCTTCGCTAATGTACAAAACTTGAAGGCGGAAATTCATATTGGAGCAACAACTATTGAATTAGCACCCGTAAGCTTTACAAAAGAAAATGGCATTGTCGTCTTGGAATTATATTTGCGCAACAATGAAATGAAGGCTAAATCGATTTGGCGTGGCTTCAACTCGGGTCTTGAAGGCTTATGTAAAAACTTTGGCGTAGAGGTTGAAGCACAGCAAGAAGCAGCTACTACGTCGGTCAGTACCTCACCGATAGAGGAGCCTAAAAAAGTAGTTGCACCAAGCCTTGAGAAGGTAAAGGGCAACGTTAGTCTAAGTAAAGGCCAAAAATCAGTCATCATTGAAAAAACACCTGTTATTACTGCGACTGTATCGTGGGAAACCGGCACAGACTATGATATTTATGCACTTGTTTACACAAAGAGCGGCAAACAAATCGATGTTGCCATGTTTGGTGCTTCCGGTACACCTCCACTGCAAAGCTACGACAACGGCGCGGTTGAACATATGGGCGATATCGGAAGAACAAATCAAACGACAAAAACAGAAGTAATCAAGCTGAGATTAAATCCAAATATCGTTGCCGTAGTTCCTGTCGTTTACTCGGCACAATCAAACGGTACAGGATCATTCCATCGCTATAAAGTGTCGATGAGCATCGACAATCATAATGGAACATCGGTAACCATCCATGCGAACAATGCGAACAAAAATAACCGCATCTACACATGCGTACCCGGCATTTTGCATAACACCGATGATGGCGTAATCATTAGCCCACTCGAGCTATACAGTCAGCCTAATTCTGAATTCCGCCCAAAGCTAAAAATAGATAAAAATAATACTGTAGAAGTGTTAATGGACCAAGGACCGAAAAACGACTATAAATAAATTAACAAGCCGCGCAGCCGATTCAACTGCGCGGCTTGTTTTATGATTTAAGTGTTTGGCACGATGTGTAAGATGATGTACTTGGCCATTTATTCACCATCCCTCACCTCTTCCACCAATTTGGCATGGACGACTCTTCTTCCATTCACCAGGTCATCACTGGAGGTTGAGAGGGTCAAAATTTTATCCCTTGCGGTTACCTGTACTTTTTCATTGCTCAAC
>JAZUQF010000502.1:0-1674 GCA_045605545.1 Lysinibacillus sp. | reverse complement strand
CCATCAGTTACAGGACAGGCTACTGAAGGCCTTTTCTGCGAACAATGAAAGCCGGCTGTTTATACAGAATGCCCGTACCCACTCCTTACCGCTCTTGCAGGAGGCGGCGATAGTGCCCCGCAGTGCCACTCTGTCCAATTGGAGGACACCACTGATCGCCGACGTCCTGCCGTCCGCCCAGGTAGGCCAGCTGATCGGCCGTGTGCTGTCGGCCGGGCCAGAAGCAAGTGGACAAGCCATCCAGCAGGTGCGGGCCTACCTGCAGGCTGAAGCGCTATTGACGGCGGACCAAAAAGGGCAGCTGTTGCAGATGATAGACCGCTTTACGAAGCTTCCGCAGACGAAACAAACATTGGAAGTGTTTGTCCATCAGTTACAGGACGGGTTGCTGAAGGCCTTTTCTGCGAATAATGACAGCCGCCTATTTATGCAGAATGACAGCGGTCTGACGGCCAAGGACCAAATTTTATCCTTATTGAAGCCCGATGCAGCGATGGCTTCGAATGATGCCTTGATGAGAGGCCTTGTACGAGCAAGTGCGGAGTCGGTCCAGCCGGTACATCAGGCGATGCTGACGGAAGCCGAGGCACTCGTGCGGAATGCGATTGACGGCAAGGCGATGGAGCAGGCGGTGAAGACGGTGTTGAAGGGGCTTGGCATTGGCTATGAGGCTGCCTTGAACAGCAAGGCGGGGGATATGTCGGCGCTTGCACAGTCGGTCAAGCCCCAGTTGCTGACCCTTCTCCAGGACACGCAAATCTCCCCACCTTTACGTGAATCGGCCGAAGTCCTGATGGCGAGGCTGAACGGCATGCAGCTGATGTCGGGGGAAAATGGCCATCAGCACCAGCTCGTCATGCAGGTACCCCTCGAATTCTTTGGCAGGCGGATGGACGCTACGCTGCAATGGAACGGCCGGATGGGGAAGGACGGCAAAATCGATGCGAATTTTGCGCGCGTATTGTTCTATTTGGACATGGCATCCCTGCAAGAGACGGTCATCGATATGCAGGTACAGAACCGCATCGTTACTATTACAATCTTCAATGAAGACCCGCGGCTCGACATGCTGGCAGGGCCATTGAAACAGTCGCTAAGAGCGGGACTCGGCGAGAAGGAGTACCAGCTTTCCGGCCTCTTTGTCAAACAGTTCGAAAAGACGACTCTCGAAAACGTCACAGAAAATTCAAAAAAAGATGCAGGAAAGTGGAATGGAGTGGATATTCGCGTATGAGCGACGAGAAATTTATACCAAAAAAGGCAATTGCGTTATCCTACAATCCTGATTCCAGTAACGGACCAACTGTTGTAGCGAAGGGGAAGGGGATAATAGCCGAGAATATTCTGGAGCAGGCAACAAGCCATAATGTGCCGATTCATGAGGACCAAAACCTTGTCGAACTGTTGGGACAACTGGATTTGAACGAATCCATACCGGAGGAGCTCTACCAGGCGGTGGCGGAAGTGTTTGCCTTCATTTACCATTTGGATAAAGTGCACGGAGAGTTAAGACTACGAAAATAGCCTTGTAAGGGTTAGCGTTTACAAGGCTATTTTTGTTATGTAGTAAAAAAGATAGAATAAAACGGATAAAAACCCTGAAAAAATTACCTCAAAGACAAAGATAGACATAATATGAATGTTTATATAAAATAGAGAATGTTCAAAAATTAT
>JAZUQF010000501.1:0-3870 GCA_045605545.1 Lysinibacillus sp. | reverse complement strand
TGTGCTCGTCGTGGCTAAGGAAGGCTGGAACCCCGGAGTGGTGGGGATTGTCGCATCGAGGCTCGTCGGCAAATACTATAAGCCGACGATCGTGCTATCACTCGACCATGAAAAAGGGACGGCGAAGGGCTCGGCAAGGAGCATTGAAGGCTTCCACCTCTATGACGAGCTTGCCCAAAACCGCGACATCATCCCGCATTTCGGCGGACACCCGATGGCGGCCGGCATGACATTCCCGCTTGAGCATGTGGATGAGCTCCGCCGCCGTCTTCATCACCAGGCGATGGAAGCCCTCACCGAGGAACAGCTTGTCCAGAAGCTGTATATCGATGTTCCAGTGGATTTAAGCGAGGTAACAGTGGAGGCTATTGAAGAAGTCCGTAAGCTCGGCCCGTTTGGCACGGAATTCGCCAAACCGGTATTTGTACTTGAAAAGATGAACGTTTCCTCCATGCGGCGCATCGGTTCCCAGGAAAACCACTTGAAGATGGAGCTGGAGGATGCATATGGCAAGGTGGATGCAATCGGCTTTGGCAAGGGCCACTTGTTCAATGAAATTTCCTACGGAGTGCAGGTATCCTTCGCAGGCGATCTGCAGATCAACGAATGGCAGGGCAAGAAAAAGGCACAATTCATGATTGAGGATGTCCAGGCGGATGAATGGCAGCTGTTCGACTACCGGGGCAAAAGCCAGGCGGCCAACTGGTTATCAAAGCTTTCTCTCGAGCATACTGACTTTGTTGCCTTCCAAGAGCGGACTGTCGAGCACTATGGGACGGTTATAAACCATTCCATCCATTTAATCGGGAAAGAGGAAGATTACAGGGATCTGAAGTCCTACATCGTCCTTCTCGATCTGCCGACAAATGTCGCGTTACTTGAACGGATGCTGGGTGAAAAACGATTCAAGCGAATCTATGCCCATTTCTATACGCCGGATTCCCAATATTTCAACGGCATGCCGACCCGGCAGCACTTCAGTTGGTATTATTCATTCCTGAAAAAACGTCCGGCATTTAACTTAAAAGCACATATTGCACAATTATCGGAACATATTGGATTAAATATCGACGTAATTAAGTTCATGACAAAGGTGTTTTTTGAGCTCGGATTTGTTAAAATAGAGAATGGTTTGACGACTGTTGTCGAAGATGCGCCGAAACGTGCATTGGAAGAGGCAACGTCATATAAAATGCGTGCAGAGCAAATTGAACTAGAACAAAAACTCTTATATGCAACTTATACAGAACTCAAACAATGGTTTAATGAACGAATGAAGGGCTCAGGCTCTTAAGGAGGAAAATAAATTGGATTTAAAGCAATACGTAACAACGGTGGAGAACTGGCCTAAAGAAGGAATCAGCTTCAAAGATATCACAACAATCATGGACAATGGCCCGGCATATAAATATGCGACAGACCAAATTGTCGAATATGCACGGGAAATCGGCGCGGAAATCATCGTCGGCCCAGAAGCGCGCGGCTTTATCATCGGTTGTCCGGTAGCTTATGCCCTTGAAATCGGTTTTGCCCCTGTACGTAAGCCTGGGAAGCTTCCGCGTGAAGTAATTAGTGCGGACTACGGCCTGGAATACGGTAATGATACACTGACAATGCACAAGGATGCAGTGAAGCCGGGCCAAAAAGTTTTAATTTGTGATGATTTGCTTGCTACAGGTGGGACGGTGGAAGCAACAATCCGTCTGGTCGAGCAGCTTGGTGGACAAGTGGTCGGCTGTGCCTTCCTGATTGAACTTGAAGATTTGAAAGGCCGCGAAAAAATCGGGGATTATCCTATAAAAACATTAATCAAATACTAATCGGGGGAGTTTTTTTCGTCTCGATAGACCGTGGGTTCGGCAGTATGCTGCTACATCCACGGTTTTTTTATAAAAGTCGACCGTTCGTATCAAGGTGTTGCCATCCCCTGCACAAGAGGAGGCTCTTACATGATTTTTCAGGTGCCCTCTGTTCTTCACAAATTATTCAAATTTACTTATTGTAACTCAAAGTAGATTAGTGTGTCTTTACAATCTATAGGAATTTTTTATACAATTAAGGTTATTACCATTCAAAGAGAAAAAATTGAGTACAAGGTGGACTACATTTATGGCGAAAGAACAAATTTTAGCGCCCGAAGACGTTTTCGAGCTCGTTAAATCATATATGAATGACGAACACGTCGCTTTTGTCGTGAAAGCGTACGAAGTGGCCAAGGAAGCACATAAAGAGCAGTTCCGCAGTTCTGGAGAGCCGTACATCATCCATCCTGTGCAGGTGGCGGGGATTCTTGCTGATCTGCAGATGGATCCTGAAACGGTTGCAGCCGGTTTCCTTCATGATGTTGTAGAGGACACGGAAGTTTCACGGGAGGATCTGGTAAACGAGTTCAGCGAAGAGGTGGCGCTGCTTGTGGATGGGGTGACGAAGCTCGGCAAGATCAAATATATGTCGAAAGAGGAGCAACAGGCAGAAAATCACCGGAAGATGTTTGTAGCGATGGCGCAGGATATACGGGTCATCTTGATCAAGCTGGCGGACAGGCTGCACAATATGCGTACATTGAAACATCTCCCTGCTGAAAAGCAGCGCCGCATTTCAAAGGAGACGCTTGAAATTTTTGCGCCGCTCGCCCATCGTCTAGGAATCAATACGGTAAAGTGGGAGCTTGAGGATACGTCACTTCGCTATTTGAACCCGCAGCAGTATTATCGCATTGTAAGCTTGATGAAGAAGAAGCGTAATGAGCGTGAGCTATATTTGGACAATGTCATCGCAGAAGTCAAGTCCCAATTGATGGAGGTGGAGATTGATGCCGATATCTATGGCCGTCCAAAGCACATCTATTCCATCTACCGCAAAATGGCCATGCAGAAAAAGCAGTTCAATGAAATCTATGACCTGCTCGCCGTCCGCATCCTTGTCGACAGCATCAAGGACTGCTATGCCGTCATTGGGATAGTGCATACCTTATGGAAACCGATGCCCGGACGCTTCAAGGACTATATCGCCATGCCGAAGCAGAATCTGTACCAGTCGCTCCATACGACAGTCATTGGTCCATACGGTGATCCGCTTGAGGTGCAGATCCGCACGAAGGAAATGCATAAAATCGCCGAATACGGGATTGCTGCGCACTGGGCATATAAAGAAGGAAAGAGTGCCGATAATAAACGGGAAAGCATCGACGAAAAATTGACATGGTTCCGCGAAATTCTGGAATTCCAAAACGAATCGTCCAACGCCGAGGAATTCATGGAATCGCTCAAATTCGATTTGTTCTCCGACATGGTGTACGTCTTCACGCCAAAGGGAGATGTGGTGGAGCTTCCGGCAGGCTCCGTCCCGATTGATTTTGCCTACCGTGTCCACTCGGAAGTCGGCAATAAGACAATCGGTGCCAAGGTCAATGGCAAGATGGTACCCCTTGATACCCCGCTGAAGACGGGGGACATCGTGGAAGTGCTGACATCCAAGCAATCGTTCGGACCGAGCCGCGACTGGATCAAAATTGCGCAAAGTTCACAGGCGAAAAATAAAATCAAGCAGTTCTTCAAAAAGAACCTGCGTGAGGAAAATGTCGAAAAGGGCCGTGAGATGGTCGAGAAGGAAATCAAGGGGCAGGAATTTGACGCCAAGGAAGTACTGACACCGGAAAACATCAAGCGCGTCATCGAGAAGTTCAATTATACGCATGAGGAAGATTTATATGCTGCAGTTGGTGTCGGCGGCATTACGGCCCAGCAAATCGTCAACCGCCTTGCCGAAAAGATGAGGAAGGAACGGGAGCACGAGGAGGCACTAGAAAAAATCACCCGGGAGATGGCGAAACCGACCAGCACGAAGCGAACAGAGACAGGGGTTGTCGTA
>JAZUQF010000500.1:0-2913 GCA_045605545.1 Lysinibacillus sp. | reverse complement strand
TACCTGGCGAAGAGTGCAGCGATGAAATTGGGCATCAGCCTGGGCGTGGAATCGGCAGTCGGGGAAGGAACCGTTGTCATCCTCCGCTTCCCGTTAGAAAACGCATATGACCAATCATACGGTAGGTGACGAAATTGTCATGTACCGTTTGTTTTTGTCATGTAAAACGCACGAAAAGACATAGTCCTCCTTGTAGAATGAAGGTACAAGGTATAGAGAGGGGTTTTCCACATGAGTATTTTGACGGCTCGTAAGGTGCGTAAAGTATATGGAAAGAAGTCCACGGCCCAGGAAGTGTTGAAAGGGATTGATTTGGACGTGGAAAAGGGGGAGTTCGTAGGCATCATGGGGGCTTCGGGCTCGGGCAAGACAACGCTGCTCAATGTCCTCTGCTCCATCGACCAGGTCACGGAGGGCATTGTGGAGATTGATGGATGCCACCTTCAAGGAATGAAGGAACGGGAACTGGCGAATTTCCGCCGCGATCAGCTTGGCTTTATTTTTCAGGAGTACAACCTGCTTGATACATTGACGGTAAAGGAGAATATCCTTTTGCCGTTATCGATCAAGAAAATACCGAAGGCAGCTGCGGAGGCAAGGTTCCGGGAGCTTGTACGCATTTTGGGCATCGAGGAAATTGCCAATAAGTATCCGAATGAGATTTCGGGAGGGCAGAAGCAGCGTACCTCCGCTGCGAGGGCATTGATTACGAAGCCTTCCATCGTCTTTGCCGATGAGCCGACGGGGGCGCTCGATTCGAAGGCTGCAACAGCGCTGCTGAAGAACCTGGAGGACATCACCCGCCAGCAGCAGGTGACGATTATGATGGTGACGCATGATGCGGTGGCGGCGAGCTTCTGCTCACGGGTGCTGTTCTTGAAGGACGGTGCGCTGTACACCGAGCTGTATCGCGGGGACAAATCCCGCAATGAATTCTTTCAGCAGATATTAAGTACGCAGAGTGTGCTGGGCGGTGACGGCTATGAGTCTTAGCCAGCTGGTCTTCCGGAGCATGCTGAAAAACATGAAGCAGTACTTCCTGTACTTCTTCGCCCTCATCTTCAGTGTGACACTGTACTTTTCATTCGTCACCCTGCAGTACAATCAAGGTGTAATCGAACAGACCTCTACAAGTGGTACGGCTTCAGCAGGCTTCGAGGCGGCCACTTATATGCTGTATTTCATCGTATTGTTCTTTGTCCTCTATGCAAATCATCTGTTCATCAAGCGCCGTAGCAAGGAAATCGGCATGTATCAGCTGATTGGGATGACAAAGGGCCTGATTTTCCGGCTCATCGCGCTTGAAAATATAGTGCTGTTTGCAGGGGCGGTCGTAAGTGGAATGTTGTTCGGCTTTTTAAGCTCCAGGTTATTTGCAATGATCCTGCTGAAGCTGCTGGAGCAAAGTGTAGTAGTGGAAATGGCGTTCAGCAGGGAAGCTGTGATAAAAACAGCTGTTGTCTTTGCTATTCTGCTGGTGGTTATTCTGCTTCAAATGGCTTGGATGATACGACGTGTTACACTCCTTGACCTATTCACTGCTTCAAAGCAGGCGGACGAGCGTGTGAAGCGCTTCAGTCCTGTTAAGATGGTTATTGGAGCGATTGGCATTGGGCTAATTGCATATGGCTACTATGCATCGACGAAATTGTTCGATATAAATGCCGGGCCAAATTTGCTTTTGAATATGCTCGTCATTTTAGCAACTACAATCGGCGGGACGTTCCTCGTCTTCCGCTTCTCTGTTTCGTTTGTCATGAACTTGCTTCGGCTGAAGAAAAACGGGCATTTATCGACTATCGATGTAGTGGCGGTCACGCCGATTATGCATCGGATGAAGGGGAATGCAAAATCGTTAACCCTCATCACTGTGTTGACAGCAGTATCGCTTGCAATTACGACGCTTTCTTATATTTCGTATTACTCAGCAGATAGCGGTATCGAACAGGAAGTGCCCGCTGATTATATATTAACGGATTCCAGAATGGATAAGTTTTTAGCGGCTTTAGAGAAAGAAAGTATCGAATATAAGGTGGATTTTTATCATGTATCTTATGTAGAGGTACCTATGAAGGAAGTAGCGGCAATTCCTGCAGCAAATGATGTCTATACCAGGATGGCCATTATTCCATTAAGTGATTACCGACAAATCGATGAAGCTGCTACATTACAGGAAAATGAGGTAATCATGGAAAGTCATTCTGGCTATCTAGCTGAAATGTATGCAATTGAAACAGGGAAAGAGCTTACTGTACGATTAGGAACAGAAGAAAAGCGAACAACAGAGAAAGTGAAAATTAAAGAAGTGAGGGAAGAACCGATCCTAGGTAGAGCTACAACAGGGGGCAACGGTCCTATCCTTGTCATAAGTGATGAGAAGTTTGAACAGTATAAACAGTATGACACCCTTCCGTCATACGGCTTCCAAAAGTCCATCTTCTTAAAAAATAAACAAGATGTTGAACGCGCAGAACAACTCCATGAAGAATACGGACAGGAAACGAAAGATGGGACTACCGAGTACTTCAAGAATCCAACCCAAGAAGAAACCCGCAAGGATTATTTAGGAATACTTGGTGTTACAATTTTCACCACTGCCTTTTTAGGGCTGGCATTTTTGCTGGCGACTTGTAGCATTCTGTATTTCAAGCAGACAGCAGAAGCGGACGAGCAGAAGGATTCATTTACAATCATGCGCAAAATCGGTTTCTCCGAACAGGAATTGATGCGCGGCATTTATGCCAAGCAGCTCTTCAACTTCGGGGTCCCGTTATTGATCGGCCTGCTGCACAGTTATTTTGCCGTGAAATCGGGCTGGTTCCTGTTCGGTTCGGAGATGTTGGCACCCATGCTGATTACAATGGCTTTATATATCGCCATGTACATTGTATTCGCACTTCTATCCGTCAGCTA
>JAZUQF010000499.1:0-2918 GCA_045605545.1 Lysinibacillus sp. | reverse complement strand
TTTGGCGTATGTTGCCTATGCGAAAGAAAAAGGATGGCAGCCCCTTTTGCAAAGCGAATTTGTCATCCAGACGGTGAGTGATTCATTTTTGGGTAGCTATCATACAAGGAGCCAGTTCCACGGGGTTTCCCCGGATACGATTGAAGTGTACCTTCCACGCGATTCTGCACAAACCGAGGTGTTCATCGCGGATACAGATGAGACGTGGACAAGCATGTATGATGAAAGTTTTCTCGAGAAGAAGGATCAATACTCCTATTTCCTGGGGGGCGTCCATGCGCTGATGACAATTAGCACAGCCCTTGACCCGCAGCACATTGAACAGGAAAAGCTGCTCATCATTAAAGACTCCTACGCACATAATGTCATCCCATTCCTCACAAGCCACATACCGGAGATTCATGTAATCGATATCCGGTATTATAATGGCAGTATTACCGAGTATATGGCCGACAATGGACTGGAGGATGTCTTATATCTATTCAATACCTCGACCTTCGTTGAGGAGGCATCGCTGGTAAAGCTGAATCACTAGGGATGAAAACCCCACTTATTTATTGTACGGTAGCCGTATGATGAGTAGGTGGGGTTTTTGTGTTGGTGGGTTAAATAGAAGCGGTTGTATGTATCGCAACCATTAATTTTCAACAACTGGAGCTAGTAAAATGGGTATAGAACTACCATTATATTCGTTCGTGAACATATAGAACAAATTTCCAATACAATATCTATATATACTTATTTCCCCTTATTTATATGGAAAATATCCACAGGTAGTTTAGTATGGTGCTTGTACAAGAAAAGTGGCAAAGGGGGGAAGTGAGTTCTAAAAGAAAAGGATATCAAATTGTTCAATTGCTGCTTGTCTTTTCGCTGTTGATTGCCTTTGGTTTTCCATTACATACACAAGGGGCGGTTGTTCCTTCCCTAGAGGAAGAAGAGTAAATCGAGGAGTTGGCAGCTCAATTGGAGATTCTGATGAAAGCCGCCAAATTGCTGGTGAAGTTTGCGGTGGACACTAACGCTGTTGCGCTGGCAGGGACGCTCATTTATTATGGTCGCAAATGCACTTACCTTCATGGGTAAGTGGAAATGGACGATAGGGGGGTGAGTTATGAAATTTAATAAGTTGCTGTATATAATGGTTCATCTGGTGACCCCTTTGCTGTTTTTTATCATCGCTTTTTTGTGGGGACACTTTTATCTGTCAAAGCCCGTCTGGATTAACCTAACGGATAATTTGTCAATCATGGCAATCTATTATCTCGGTGCATCTGTTTTATGGACACTGAATAGCAAGGGCATTTCCAGGGTGTCTGAAGAATTGGAAAACAAGAAGATATAATGGGTTTTTTAAAAAGCATTTTTATGTATGTGCGACTAGTATGACATAGAATTGCACCGACACAAACGAACATGCTCCCTACAGCCAGGCAGATGCAATTTGCCTGGCTGTGTAGGGAGCATTTATTATGCCGGTGGTCTACCGGGAGGAGCTTGTCAAAACGCCTGGCCTTAGTAGGGCAGGCGGATTTGGACGGAACATGCTTACTTCCTACCAGCAGGAGTAAGAGGCAATGGCTGAGGACGGGAATGAGCCGAATGTGTAATTCGGCCAGATGATGCCAGTTGTGTTGCCGGTCACGCTACTTGAAATGACGTACATTAAAAACAGCTGGCCGTTCCGCAGAAGTACAATCGTCCACCTGCCATCGCATCCAGCTGCAAATCTCGTGGCGCCTCCCTGCTGCAGCAAGCTTTGTGCTTGAGCGGGATTTCGGCTTGCGGCTAGGAATTGATTAATCATCTGTTGGGATGGGGGAGGTGGAGTTGTTGAACCTCCGGGACTAGGGGTAGGGGGTCTACCACCGCCTGGCTGTCCTGGAAAACCGGGAGGCATGGGAAATCCTCCAGGAAATCCGCCTTGGCCGCCCGGGAATCCACCCGGCATCCCACCACGAAACCCACCAGGAAATCCACTTGGGGGAAAAGTCATAGTATCGCTCCTTCTTTATTGGATAATGTACTGTATGTAAAGGAAGTAGGTGGGCTTGGTACATTAACCTAACATTTGACCGAAGGATGTTTTTGTTCGTAGACTGTTGCGTGCAGAGGATATTTGATGATGGTTTTACATGTTTTGTTTAAAGAGGAAGTAATTATTCCTGAAAAAAGCTTGAAATAGGCGCTGAATTCTGTCAACGCGTTCGAGGGTTGCTAATCCGCTGTTTTGTTCATACATATCACAAAAATGAAGACGTTTGCACAATTACCAGGAATGCTCGAAACTACAAAACTTAACAGATAAGGAACGCTGAATGTGTCTAAAGTGTGACGAGTGTGGAGGTGGAGAGGTGAAATTTACATTGAATTTTCAAGGATTCATTTGATATAGTAGCAAATGGACCGTTCGGTATAACAAGAACATCGTTGTACAAGTCGGCATTCGTATATTGTTGGACTCGCAATCAAGAGGGACGATGAATTTCTTCGTAAAGCAAACAAGCATATCCTCTTATCATAGTTGGCAATGATTATACCGGAAATTTAAAAAAGAATAGGAAGTTTTACATGCAATCTCATTTACAAGTCAAAAGTCCGAAATGGATGGCGGCAGTGCTGATGTTTGGTTCGTTCATCGGTTTATTCGGTGAAACGGCATTGAACATGGCATTGACGGAGGTCATGACGGACTTTGAAGTTGGCCCAGGGACAGCCCAGTGGCTAACGACAGGCTATTTATTGGTTTTAGCCATTTTAGTACCATTATCCGCGTATTTAGTGCGCTGGTTTACAACACGTCAATTGATTGTAGGGGCTTTGGTCTTTTCATTGATCGGCTCCCTGCTGGCCGCTGTTTCTCCAAACTTTGCGGTATTGTTGGCTGGCCGTCTCATCCAGGCAATGGGTACGGGGGT
>JAZUQF010000498.1:0-23369 GCA_045605545.1 Lysinibacillus sp. | reverse complement strand
TGCGTTTCCGACTTCCCGGAACAGCTCGAGCCTCGCGCTGGAATATGATATCGAATCGGCCACAGCCGCGCAGACGGTCCTGTTTTCCACCATCATCAGCTGCCTGACGGTCACGGTCGTCATCTATCTTTCTACCTTCCTTTTTGTGTGAGGGCTTCCCTTGCGTGCGCAAGTTTTGTTGGCTTGCTGAAGTGAATGGAGCATCCAGTAAACAGAACCCTCCCGACGCGTAGCTTGGTGCTACACCGGGAGGGTTCTTCATTTTCCGAGGGAATCCTTCAGCTCGACAATCTGCTCCATGGACGTCTTCGTTGCTCGGCTGATGATAACGGGTTCCACATCTTCTGCCAGCAGTGCAAGAATCAGCGCTTCCTTCGCTTCAAGCAGGGAAGCCGCCGATTTGCGCAGAACGTCCTCCACCATTCCGGCCGCCGCCTTTGTTTCCTTCGTTGTTCTTTGGACCTCCAGCAATTGCTCCTGGGTCAGCGGTGCTGACTGTTCCTTCATAGATATCTCTCCTTCCATTTGTAACTTTATTCCATTATAGTGGATTGATAGATGTTATAGTATATAAAAAACCGCCATGCAAAAGCATGGCGGTTTGATAGGGTATCAATTGAAACAGAATCTTCAGGCGCAGTTGTAAGCGATGCGAAAATAAAGAGAGCAGCGCCTGAAGTGTGGAACAGTAAATAGGAGGTGCAAGCGCCCGTTCGAGAGCGCAGACACCATTTTGTGTAGATTAAACGTTAGCTAATGGCTCTTTTACGTATGGATTTGAAAGGTCCATGCCGTCTAAAGTCAGGCCTAAAGCTTTCGCAACACCTTCACCGTAAGCTGGGTCAGCCAGGTAGCAGTGCAGGATGTGGCGGCGTTGGATGAATTCTTCAACACCTTGCAGGTTTGCAGCTGTGTTGTTGAATAGCTGTTGTTTTTGATCGTCGCTCATTAAGTTGAACAGCTTACCTGGTTGCTCGAAGTAGTTGTTGTCATCTTCGCGGAAGTCGTAGATGTCAGCAGCACCTTCTAGAGCTAATGCAGGCTCTTTGTATTGCGGCTGCGCTTGAAGTGCACCATAGCTGTTTGGATAGTAAGTTAATGCAGAACCGTTGTTTCCGTCGGCACGGCCTTGACCATCGCGGTGGTAAACCATGAATGGGCAACGTGGTGTGTTGACTGGAATTTGGTGGTGGTTGACACCTAAACGGTAGCGAGTTGCATCTTGGTAAGCAAATAAACGAGCTTGTAGCATGCGGTCTGGAGAGAAGCCGATACCAGGTACTACGTTGGATGGAGCAAATGCTGCTTGCTCAACATCAGCGAAGTAGTTTTCTGGGTTGCGGTTCAATTCGAATTCACCAACTGGAATTAGTGGATATTCAGATTTGTACCAGACTTTTGTCAAGTCGAATGGGTTATCTTTGCTGTTGCGAGCTTGTTCTTCCGTCATCACTTGGATGTACATTTTCCATTTAGGGAAGTCGCCTTTTTCGATTGCTTCGAATAGGTCACGTTGAGAAGACTCACGGTCTTGACCGATTACTGCAGCAGCTTCTGCATCAGTCAAGTTTTTGATGCCTTGTTCTGTACGGAAGTGGAATTTCACGTAAACGCGTTCTCCAGCTTCGTTGATCATTGAATATGTGTGAGAACCGAAACCGTGCATGTTGCGGTAGCCTGCTGGGATACCACGGTCAGACATGACGATTGTTACTTGGTGTAATGCTTCCGGTAAAGAAGTCCAGAAGTCCCAGTTAGAGTTTGCGTTGTGCATGTTTGTTTTTGGGTCACGCTTAACAACGTGGTTCAAATCTGGGAAGTGCAATGGATCACGGAAGAAGAATACAGGCGTGTTGTTACCTACCATGTCCCAGTTTCCTTCTTCAGTGTAGAATTTTAAAGCGAAACCGCGGATGTCGCGCTCTGCGTCAGCAGCGCCGCGTTCGCCGGCTACAGTAGAGAAGCGGGCGAACATTTCTGTCTTCTTGCCTACTTCTGAGAAAATTTTTGCTTTTGTATATTTTGTAATGTCGTGCGTTACTGTGAATGTACCAAATGCACCAGAACCTTTAGCGTGCATACGGCGTTCAGGAATCACTTCACGGTTGAAGTTTGCTAATTTTTCGATTAGGAACACATCTTGCAACAGGATTGGACCGCGTCGGCCAGCTGTCATTACATCATCATTGCTGACAACCGGAGTGCCTGTAGCAGTCGTTAATGGACGGTTAGTTGGATTCGTCATGGAAATACCCCCTAAATTAAGTTTAATAACCTTTCGTCAATTAATATACCAAATCTACATCATAATTTCTACTAAATTATAATTATTATTATTAAGAGAATTTTTTCCTTAGGAAAGTCTTGGTTAAAGAGGAAGAAGAAAAGCGTTATAAGTATAATAACAGCTTTTATTCGCTATGCTATAATAAGCCTTGCCATACATGTAAGGACGTAGAAAACACGTATTAAATATGGTTTTCACTACCTTCGTGTTGAAAATATCGGCTTCTAATTGAAAATGGAAGACCATTGAAATAAGTTTTTGCAGAATAATGAAGGTAATAATTGTAAAAACTAAAGAATCGATCGGCTGCAGGCATTGTTTACGCGCAATGACAGATAACCGTATAAGGGAGGGAGATATATATTGCAGCTTACATTAACCTTTCTCATTCTTGCCGTGACAATTATGTTGTTCGTAACAAATCGGGTGCGAGGGGACCTTGTCGCCATCATGGCACTTTTGGCCTTTGTTGTGACGGGGATTTTGACACCGGCGGAGGCGCTTGCCGGATTTTCAAACTCCGTTGTCATCATGATTGCGGGACTGTTTGTCATCGGTGCAGGCATCTTACGTACAGGTCTGGCGGGCATGGCCGGAAATCTTCTGTTGAAATGGTCGGGTGAAAGCGAGAAGAAGCTATTCATTCTGCTGTTGGTGATCGTCGCATCGGTAGGGGCGTTCATGAGCAATACGGGAACCGTGGCGTTGATGCTCCCTATTGTTGTAAGTATTTCTATGAACATCAATGTCAGCCCTTCAAAGTTTTTGATGCCACTTTCCTATATCGCGAGTATGTCGGGTCTGATGACGCTGATTGCATCACCGCCGAACTTGGTCGTCAGCCAGGCTTTGGAGGAAAATGGCTATGAAAAGCTGGGCTTCTTTACGATTACACCAATCGGCATCATTGCCACGATTACTGTCATCACTTATCTGGTACTTATCCGCAATGTGCTATTGCCACAGGAGATGAGCCGCTCGTATTCGAAGGCAGGGTACAAGCTGTCCCCGAAGAAGATTGCGAAGAACTACGCGTTGGAGGGCAGGATGTTCCGTGCCGGCGTGCCGGCGGACTCTCCGATCATCGGCCGGGCGCTTGCAGACCTGAAGCTGCCTGCGAAATACCATATATATGTCACGAAAATTGAAAGGCGTGCATCCGAGGGGATAAGCCTGCTTTCGATGACCTATCAGGAAATGGCGGGACCGGCAAGCATCGTCCAAGGCAATGATATGCTCTATCTGCAAGGGCTGGCTCCTGATATCGAAGACTTCGTGTTGGATAATGGACTTGTTCTTGAAATGATGGAGGACAATGATTTGAAATCCCTGATTTCGAAGAAGATTGGAATAGCCGAGGTGCTATTGACGCCGACCTCACGCTTGATCGGCGAGTCGGTCAGTAAAATTGGCTTCCGGGAAAAATATAATCTGAACATACTGGGCATCAATAGGCGTGGTACCTACTTGCTACAGGATATGGCAAAACAGAAGCTTCGTTTCGGTGATGCCATCTTAGTGCAGGGGACATGGGAGGAAATCGAACTGCTTTCACGTGAAACACAGGATGTGGTCGTCATCGGCCAGCCGCGTGAACATGCAGGGCTGGCCGCGGCCAGCGGTAAGGCATGGATTGCGGGCCTCATCATGCTGCTGGTTGTGTCCTTTATGGTCTTTGAAGTATTCGATGCAGTCACTGCTGTGTTGATCGGGGCCGTTCTGATGATTCTGACGGGCTGTCTTCGGAATATGGAGGATGCCTATGACAAGATGAACTTTGAAAGCATCGTGCTTGTAGCGGCCATGCTCCCAATGGCAACAGCACTTGAAAAGACCGGGGGGATGACGATCCTGTCCGATGCCATCATTAATCTGCTCGGCGGGTTCGGACCTTATGGGGTATTGATGGGTATCTATGCACTGACGGTCGTGTTCGGGCAGTTTGTAAGCAACACGGCAACGGCCGTTCTCTTCGCTCCAATCGCCCTTAGTGCGGCCTTCGCAATGGAAGCGAATCCTTATACATTCGCCATCGCTGTGACGGCTGGAGCGGCAATGGCATTCGCTACGCCGATTGCTTCCCCGACGAACTCCCTTGTCATGACGGCCGGAGGATACCGATTCATGGATTTCGTCAAGGTGGGGATTCCGCTGCAGGTCATCATGTTCATCGTAATGATGATTGTTATCCCGCTGTTGTTCCCTCTTTAATCAATCCTTGAATACGGGAATATTCATATAGTGAAAAACAATCCACAGAAAAAAGCTCTGCTGACAGAATCAGCAGAGCTTTTCTTGTAGTATAATCCTTAAATGTAAATGTTTCCACATGAAACATCCGCATAATCAGTGGATGTCCCTCTTCTTGAAATTGCCGCCGCGAACTTCCGATACATCGGATACAACGACGAACGCACCCGGGTCGTGTTCACGGATGATGTCGAGCATCTTCGTTTCTTCCATGCGGTTGATGACGCAGGTGATGATTTCCGTCTCTTCATTAGAGAAGCCACCGCGTCCCGTCGTGTATGTAATACTTCGGCCGAGCCGTGCCTGGATGGCATCCCCGATGTCTCTTGAATTTTTACTGATGATCTTGACGGATTTCGATTTTTCGAGACCGACTTGTACAATATCGATAACCGTTTTTGCAATATAGTACGTCAATGCAGAATAAAGTGCGCTCTCCAATGTATAGATGAATGCAGCTACCGCAAAAATGAATACATTAATCATCAGGATGATGTCCCCGACAGAGAATGGTATCTTACGTGAAATCAATACAGCCAATACTTCGGAACCGTCAAGCGCACCACCATTACGGAGCACGATACCAATACCGATACCAAGTAAAATACCACCTGAAGCAACAACCAACAGAGGATCCTTCTCCGATAGGATAGGCGTGAGGTGATGCATTAGCACAGTGCCCAGCGACAGGGCTGCAATGCCGATGACGCTCATGATGGCGAAGGTTTTACCGATTTGCTTGTAACCGAGGTATACGAAGGGGATATTCAGGATGAACAGGAATAGTCCGAGTGGAAGACCCGAGATTTCCGCTCCCATGATACTGACCCCGGTTACTCCCCCGTCAATGACGTTGTTCGGAATGAGTACCGCTTCAAGACCATAGGCGGTGATGGCCGCGCCGATGATGATCATGACGGCCTTTCTTATGTTTATAAGCAGCTTATTTTTCAATATGGTTTCCTCCTTTTTCTATAAAGCCTTTTCTATTATATATCAATTTAGCTATATACATATTTTTGTCGGGTTAGAAGTAGATAAAAGCAGTAAATTAGAGAAAAAAAGAATTTGTAATGTGGAGCGTGGCGATAGGGATTCTACAATTATTTATACGGTCATAAGGTAATAAAGTTTCATTCGATATACCATTTTTATGGTGTTTAAACCCAAAAAGGAAGCACACCCATTTTAGGGTGTGCCTGTAATGTCACTATTTCGTCTTATTTTTGGCAGGAAAGGATGCAACCGATTATCCATGCAAACCGTACAAATATTATGACTTATCGCACGCTTCATAAATATAGGCGATCCATTTGCTGTGCGAGTTGTCGCGTAGATTTTTCAGCAAGCCTTGCTCTAATGCAGGGGAGAGTGAAGGCGCTGTTAAATGGTCGCGTAAAAGCGAGATGGACTCGCGGATGAGGGCATCGTCGGTTTCCTCCAGCTTTTTACCGAGAAAGCAGATCAGCTCATCCTTCGACAGGCTGACGACTGTAGGGTTCATCGCCTGCAGCCAATCGTTGGAGAAGAATGGAATCGTGGCGTGCTCGGCAATGAGGGACACCTTTTCCACTAAAGAACGGCATAAGAGGTCAAGGTCGATTTTGATTCCGTTCCGGAAGAACAGCTCGCCGTAGCTCCTCGCGAACGACTGGATGATGAAGACCACATCGGGCAGCATATGCTCGGCCGCATTGCCGAATTGCTTTACTGCGATATCATGTACGAGGCCATTCAGGATGCCGTTGTAATATTCGATTTTTGCGAAGGTTTCCACATTGAACGTGGCTTGGTGCTCCTTCATGAAAATCCTCGCAAAATGGGCATGTTTTTCGAACGTGGAAAAAGTCTGATGGTAATACTCATACAGCAGGAGACTATGTGGACGTTCAGAATTGACCGCCTGTTCAATATCCTCGACGATTTTGCTCATGAAATAGTCAATCAATGCGCAAATAAGTTCATCTTTCGATTTGAAGGAAAGGTAAAATGCGCCCTTTGAAATGCCGCATTTATCGGTAATCTGCTGAATGGATGTCGCCTCAATCCCTTGTTCTGCAAACAATTGCAGGGCATTCTCCATTATTAATTGTTTCTTTACCATGTATAACACTCCTGCTCAATTCATTGACTTTTGACCGATTAGTCATTAGTATAGGTAAATGTATGGATAAAGTCAAATTAAGGTAGGTGTAATAGTGAAAGGTTTAGTGAATTTCGTCCTGAAGAATAAGCTGGCCGTCTGGTTGTTGACGATCATCATCACTGTGTCGGGCATTTATTCGGGGACGCGCATGAAAATGGAATCCATTCCTGATATCTCAATCCCTTACTTGATCGTGATGGGGGTTTATCCGGGCGCTACTCCGGAACAGGTGATGGATGATGTCTCGATTCCGTTTGAAAAGGCGGTCGAGGGACTTGAAGACGTCAAGGCAGTGTATTCTACCTCGTCTTCTAATGTATCGCAGGTGCAGGTAGAATACGAGTATGGCGTGGATATGGATGAGAAGAAGCGCCAGCTGGAGTCTGCGCTGGATAATGTAACATTGCCGGAAGAAGCGCAGGAGCCAACGATTATGGCCATCAGCATGAATATGATGCCGGTTGTTGCACTATCCATTAGTAGCTCGGAAGAAGATATCGTTGACCTGACATCGACGGTAGAAGATATTCTACTGCCAAAAATCGAAAAGATTGATGGTGTTGCGTCAGCGACAATTACAGGTCAGCACATTGAACAAATTTCGTTCACGTATGATTATGAAAAAATGGAAGCCCTCGGGTTGACTGAAGACACAGTAAAACAAATGATCCAGGCAAGCGACATGGCTGTTTCCCTTGGATTGTACGACTTTGCCGTCGGTGAGCAGGCTGTATCAGTTGATGGCAAGGTGAAATCGGTCGAGGAGCTGCGGGAACTATTGATTCCTGTAACGCCATCAGCTGCAAATCCTTCCCCATTCGTCCGTTTAGGCGATATCGCCACGATTGAAGTGGAAGGGAAAGTGCAATCTGTATCACGCACAAACGGTAAAGATGCGATTGCCGTTCAAATCGTAAAAGGCCAGGAAGCGAATACGGTTGATGTAGTGGATGCAGTCAAAGAGCTGATCGAGGAAGAGGAAAAGGCAATCGATGGATTAATGGTTGATGTGTCCCTTGACCAAGGTGAGCCGATCAAGGAATCTGTATTCACAATGGTTGAAAAAGCGTTATTCGGTGGCTTGATTGCGGTACTGATCATTCTATTGTTCCTACGTGATTTCAAATCTACTATTATTTCTATCATTTCTATTCCAGTATCCATCTTCATGGCGTTGCTACTGTTGAATTGGATGGATATTACGTTGAACATCATGACGCTGGGTGCCATTACGGTTGCAATCGGTCGTGTAATCGACGACTCGATCGTAGTAGTGGAAAACATCTACCGTCGTATGCACTTGAAAGAAGAAAAGCTGACGGGTCGTGCGCTCATCCGTGAAGCGACGATTGAAATGTTCAAGCCGATCTTATCTTCGACATTGGTAACGGTCGCGGTATTCGCACCACTTATTTTCGTTGGCGGTATGGTAGGTGAGCTGTTCATGCCGTTCGCGTTGACGATGACATTTGCATTGGGTGCGTCACTGCTTGTTGCGATTACCATCGTACCGGCGCTTTCCCACTTCTTGTTCCGCAAAAAGCTGTACGGAACGAAATCGGAAAGCCAGCATAAAGAAGTCGGGAAGCTGGCAACTTGGTACCGCGGCGTCCTGGAAAAATGCTTGAACCACAAATGGATTACTTCCATTGTGGCGGTCGTTCTATTAGTCGGCTCATTGGCATTGACGCCATTGATCGGCTTCTCCTTCCTTGGGTCCCAAGAGGAGAAGGTGATGTACTTGACGTACACGCCGGCAACTGGCGAGCTGATGGAAGATACAGCGAAAAATATCGAAGAAGTTGAGCAGGAGCTGTTGAAGCGCAAGGATATCGATATTCTGCAAGTCTCCATCAATGATCCTGATAATGTCGATCCGACAGCCATGATGATGGGCGGCGGAGGCGGTGGTGCATTAATGTACCTCATCTTCGACCCGGATATGGAAGACTTCCCTGAAGCACGTGAAGAAGTGGAAGAGTACGTCTTCAACATTGGACAGTCGGGTGAATGGAAATCTCAAAGCTTCTCGATGATGACAACATCGAATGAAGTAAGCTACACATTATATAGTGAAGATTTAGAGGATCTTGGAACTGCCGTCAAGCAGGTGGAAGAATCCTTGAATGAAGTAGAGGGTCTGGAAGATGTAACTTCCGATTATGAAGATGCCTATGTAGAGCACGTACTGACGGTGGACCAGCAGGATGTACTGCAATACGGTCTGACGACAGGACAGATTGTCATGGCACTATCTGAAACGTCTACGAAGGAAGTGTTGACTTCCGTACGTCATGACGGCAATGATTTGGAAGTCATTGTACAGCGTGAGGCAAAAGCGTCGGCAACATCCATCGATGATGTACTGGCTACTGAAATCCAGACAGCTCTAGGTACGACAACGACGATCGGCGAGCTTGTCGGGGTGGAGGAAAGCGAAGCATTGAACTCGCTTTCCCGTTCGAAGGGTGAGTACTTCGCAACAGTATCGGGAACAATCGTTGAGGACGACATTTCAAAAGCGACTGCTGATGCAGATGAAAAAGTCGAGGCTCTTGACTTGCCGAAGGGTGTAACAACAGGCGTGGCGGGTGTTGCAGCGGATATGGCTGAAACATTTACGCAGCTTGGGGTGGCGATGATTGCAGCGATTGCCATCGTTTACTTCATCCTTGTTGTGACATTCGGTGAAGGATTGGCACCGTTTGCCATCCTATTCTCCCTACCGTTTGCGGTCATCGGTTCATGGGTTGGTTTATGGGCGACAAATCAAACAATCTCTGTATCTGTTATGATGGGTCTGTTGATGCTGATAGGTATCGTCGTGACGAACGCCATCGTCTTGGTAGACCGAATCATCCACATGGAACGTGACGGACTGACAATGCGCGAGGCGATATTGGAAGCCGGAGCGACGCGTCTTCGTCCGATCCTGATGACGGCGATTGCCACAATCGGTGCAATGGTACCAATGGCATTAGGCGTCGGCGGTGGCGGCGGTCTGATTTCGAAAGACCTGGCCATCACGGTAATCGGTGGTCTATTGTCTTCGACATTATTGACACTCGTAATCGTACCGATTGTTTATGAAGTGCTATCGAAATTGTGGAAGAAAAATCGTAAAGATGTAGAAGAAAACTAATTCAATTCAGACAGCGGGAAACATTGCGTTTCCCGCTGTTTTTTTATATGTTCAAAGAAAGGGAGTGGGAAAATGAAGAAGCTATGGTACAACGGTGTGATTTATACGATGGAGCATGAAGGGGAGACGGTCGAGGCTGTGCTGACGGATGGCGATAGGATTGTGCATGCCGGCCCTTTGGAGGAAGTCGGGGGACGGGAGGATGAACGGGTGGATTTGCAGGGGGCTGTCATGTACCCGGGATTCGTCGATAGCCATATCCATATGATCATGTACGGACAGAAGCTGCAAAGGCTGGATTTATCAAAGGCGGCAAGCACGGCCGAAATGCTGGAGCTGTTGCAGGAGCGGGCATCGACCCTTGAGGAGGGGGAGTGGCTGCTCGGTGAAGGGTGGAATGAAAATAATTTTCCGGACGGAAGAGTCCCATCGATAACGGAGCTGGATGACGTGTATGAAGGACCAATCCTGCTGTCGCGTATCTGCCATCATGTCTACCTTTGCAATACCGAGGCTCTGCGCAGGGGAGGCATCACAGATGAAAGTGGAAATCCGGCAGGCGGTGAAATAGGGCGCGACGCTCGCGGGGAGCTGAACGGCCTGCTTTACGAACAGGCGAAGAATCCCGTCTACGAGGCGGCGCAGCCAAGGGGAGAGGATTTTGTCAAAATGCTCGAGCAGTCCCTGCAACTGGCGGTCGACGATCTATTGCGGCGCGGAATCGTCGGTGCGCATACGGAGGAAATGAGCTATTTCGGCCACTATACCAATCCGCTCACTGCGTACAAAAATGTCATGGGCAGGAAGCAGTTCAGGGTGAACCTATTGAGGCACCATGAAGTGTTCGAGCAGATGGTGGAGGACGGGGCCCTATTTGATGCGCCCTATGTGGAGCCCGGCGCCATGAAGATTTTTGCGGACGGTTCCCTGGGCGGCTCGACGGCGGCATTGACGGAGCCTTATGCCGATGATCCGGCGAACTTCGGAATGCTGATCCATACGGATGAACAGCTGGAGGGCCATGTGAAGCTGGCAAGGAGCCATGGGGAGGCGATTGCCGTCCATCTGATCGGTGATGCGGGCATTGAGCAGCTGCTGGATATAGTGGAGAGGCATCCTGCGCCTAGAGGAAAACGGGACCGCTTCATCCACTGCTGCGTCCTGCGGGAGGACCTGGTCGCCAGGATGAAACAGCTGCCGATTATCCTCGATCTGCAGCCGGCCTTCGTCACATCGGATTTCCCATGGGTCGAAAGGAAGCTGGGGCAGGAACGGCTGGCGTGGTCGTATGCGTGGAAGCGGCTGCTTGATGAAGGCTTTATATGTGCCGCCGGGACGGATGCGCCGATTGAAGAAGTAGAGCCGCTAAAGACGATTTATGCAGCCGTGGAGCGGAAGCTGCCCGGCCAATCGCATGAAGGGTACGGCGCGTCGGAGAAGCTTTCCCGGTTTGAAGCGGTGAGGATGTATACGTACGGCAGTGCCCAGGCCATCTGCAAGGAGCACGAGCGGGGGCTGATCAGGGAAGGCTATGTAGCGGATTTTACGATTTATGACAGGGATCTGTTTCAGGATTCCTCGGATGAGATGCTGGAGGCGAAGGTGGAGAAAACGGTTGTTGGCGGAAGGGTCGTCTACAGCGGTGAATGATAGGTATTATGGTCTTCCTGGTGGCACGGTGGGAGATTCGGCGCTGTGCCGGCCTCCCGTGTTTTTTATAGATTCCAGGAGGGGGCAAAGTAGAAAAAGCATTCAATCGATTGGAGACGATTGAATGCTTTTGGGCTCTTTCCCTCTCTTCCTTTTTTTAGATTCATAGAAAGAGAGGGGAATGGTTAGTCTGCTTTTCAAGGATTTCAGCTAACTTGATAATGCATAGCCGTTTTTCGATGAAGCACAGTCATGACCCGGCCTTGATGCAAATCTGTTGAAAAGGCTTTTTTAGTAAGCGCTCCAGCCGGCATCGGCAGCCATTACGACCCCATTGATATAGGAAGATTCCTCGCTTGCCAAAAACAGCGCGATGTTGGCGATTTCCGCTGGCTGCGCCGCTCGGTTCATCATCTGCACGCCGCGCGTCGCCTGCTGCAGGCCGAACATGTCATAGCCTTCAATCGATTGCGTCAAGCCTGTCTCCACCTGTGCCGGGGCGATGCCGTTGCAGCGGACTCCCTGTGCACCGTAATGGGAGGCGACATTCTTCGTCATCCCCGTCACTGCATGCTTGGCCGCCGTATAAGTCAGGCCGCCGCGACCGCCCGTAAGGCCTGTGATGGATGCAAGGTTGACGATTGCGCCGCTGCCTTGTGCTGTAAATAGGGGTAGCACTTTTCGCATAGTACGCATAACGCCGCCTACATTGATCGCCATAACGCGGTCCCAAATGGCATCATCTACATTTTCTGCAGCCTGCATGTAGTCGAGAACGCCTGCGCAGTTCACGAGAATATCTACACGGCCGAAATGGCCTACCGTGTCGTCCACCATACGCTGTACATCCTCTTCTACTGCTACGTTCACCTTCACGCCGAATGCATCATGGCCGGCGTCCTTGAAGCTCTCCACCGTTGCCTTTAGTGCTTCTTCGTTAAAGTCGGCGATTGCGATTTTCGCGCCTTCCTCTGCATAGCGGCTGGCAATTGCCTTGCCGATGCCATTGGCGCCACCTGTAATGATTGCTACTTTTCCTGCCAAACGTCCCATGTCATATACCTCCTGACCATTCATTTCCCTTGTAGTATAAAGTACCTTTTGACCGAATTTCAAAAATTCGCTCTATATCATAGGCTTTTTGGGGAAAGAAGTTACAGAACATTGAAAAAAGGAAAATGTGGCTGAAATGTAGATGAAGGAAACCGTCCCTTCTTCATATATAAAGAGATTTCATGTCATTTTATCGATGATGCTTATGGACTTGCAGCTTGGACAGGAGAAGAAAAAGGCGTAATCATGCCGATGCTAAAGGGTGGAGGATATGAATTTACTAATTGTGAATGCAAATGAAGTCATTACCATGGCCAGTGAAGTGCAGGGTCCCCGGACGAAGGAAGCGATGAGGGAGATGGAGGTGCGGCGGCGTGTGAGTGTACTGACAGTGGATGGGCGGATTGCCGGTGTGGCACCCCTTGAAGACCTCCATGCGGAATTCCCACATCTCATTGACAGTGCTGTGCTCATTGATGCGAGCGGCAAGGTGGTGATGCCGGGGCTTATCGACTGCCATACGCATCTTGTGCACGGTGGGACGCGGGAGGATGAATTTCAAAAACGTCTGGAAGGCATGGGCTATATGGAGATCATGAATGAAGGAGGAGGCATCCATACGACAGTGCACAGGACGAGGGAAGCATCGTTCGAGGAGCTGTATGAAAAGGCATACGGGCATCTCGACGACTTTCTGCGGCACGGTGTCACGACGGTAGAGGCGAAGTCGGGCTACGGACTGAATTGGAAGAATGAAAAAAAGCAGCTCCTTGTGGCGAAGGCCCTGCAGGAAAGGCATCCAGTCGACATCGTTTCGACCTTTATGGGGGCGCATGCCGTTCCCGCTGAATTCAGGGGGCATGGAGAGTCCTTTGTCGAGGAGGTCATCCAGCATATGATTCCCCAGGTGGCCGAGGAGGGATTGGCGGAGTTCAATGATGTGTTCTGTGAAAAAGGGGTATTCACCCCGGATCAGGCGCACCTTATCCTGGAGGTGGGCAGGGGCTACGGGCTAACCCCGAAGATCCATGCCGATGAAATGGAGTCTTGTGGAGGGGCGGAGTTGGCCGCGGACGTCGGTGCCATTTCAGCTGAGCATCTACGGGTCGTCTCGGACCGGGGAATCAGGGAGATGGTGAAGGCCGGTGTCACAGCGGTGCTGCTGCCCGGTACGGCATTTTTCCTGCAGTTGCCCTACGCTAAAGGAAGAGACATGATCGATGCCGGTGTGCCCGTCGCCATTTCAACGGATTTCAACCCCGGCTCGTCCCCGACGACCAGCCTGCCATTCATTCAGAATCTGGCATGCATCAATATGGGCATGACCCTGGAGGAGGTGCTGACCGCGACGACGATTAATGCAGCCCATGCCATCAACCGCGGGAAGGAAATCGGTTCCTTGGAGCGCGGGAAAAGGGCGGACATTCTCATCCTGGATGTAGAGAACTATAAGCAGATGCAGTATTTCTACGGCATGAACCATACCGATACTGTCATAAAGGATGGCAGGGTAGTCGTGAGGGATGGAAGGATTATCGATGAGGACAAGTAAGGAAAAAAGGCGGTCGCCCAGGTCAACCGGGTGACCTCTTTTTCTAGCTGTCTACAGTATTCCTCCATTCAAACCAGCGCCCGTGCCCATCAGCGGCTGGCAACAGGCGGACGGGAGTGCAGATTCCATTCTTGATATAGTCCTGGTGGATGTCGGCATCATGCATATTGTTGTATACGTGGTAGAGTGAACGTTCGTGGCTGATTGCGCAGAGCGTATCGGTCAGCTGCTTTTTCAGTTCCGTCGGGAATTGATTTGCGACATGCGTATGAAAAACGACCAGCTGGCATTCTTCAGGGACGTCGGAGATGATGCGGGGCAGCAGGGCGACCGCATCCCCTTCATAAAATTCCTTTTTGATATGATCATTGACCTCTTTTGCCTTCAGGAATTGTCGACGCCTCTCCTCGTGCTCCGGCCATATCAGTGCCAGCATCCACTCCAGATCATCCGCCCTTTTCAAATCGATGAGGTGTAGATCCAAACCGATGCGTGTGTGGATAACGGGTTTTTTCAAGATGGAAGACGGCAGTGGTTCGCCCAGGTTTTCGGAACAAATGGTCAGGGTATCTGCGGTCGAATGGATGGACGGGCCGCTTCGATATGCGTAATTGTAGTGGTCCATCCCCAGCAACAGCCCGGCGCTTGTGCCGATTTCTACGAGTGCCAGGGGCTTTTGGCATGAATGGTGGATGTCGGCGATGAGCGGGTACAAATAGGCTGCCCGTCGCACCTCATTTGTCTGGACAAGCTTTGTATGAAACAGTTTGCGCAATTCCTCCTGATGCTGCAAGGTAAACTCCCGGAATGGCAGGAAAGCCTCTTCTGCTGGCAGGGGGTGGTCTGTCAGCGATGCGTAGTATGCGCGTAGGGGAGCATCATATTTTTTCGTTAAATAATGCACGGCGGCAAACAATAAATTAGGCTTTGGCTGGGACGCGGGAATGTCATGGACGAGGGCCATCAGTTCCCCGTCATTCACAATGTCCCTGCTCAAGCGCTCATAAAGCCTGCTGCTTCCACGGGCCTCCTTTTCTGCAAAATGGAGAAATGCCTGTTGATATCGATCCATCTTTCTCCCTCCTTGTTGAAGCTATAGCTACAGTATATAATTGGAAGAATATTAACAGAATTAAATAATTTTTATTGAACTGATCAATATCATTCCTACGGAAGAGGCGGCGCGGCTCATGCAGATGATTGTGAACGCCAGCCTTGAATGAAGGAGACCGGCCTCAATCTATGAATTTGTCCATTTTTAGTCATATATGAAAGATACATCTTTTAACTCATCGTTCCTTCGTTGTAAGAGGAAAATTGTTCCTCTACAATGACGGTAACAGAAGAAAGAAGGATGGATGCTACAATGAGACAGATGCAGGAAACGGTCGGTTTTTTACATATATATCAAGCGGAAAACGGATTTTCGCAGGAATGGCTGGCACAGCGTCTAGTGGAGGTGGAACGGCAGGGGGAGTATGTACCGACGACGGAGGAGCTCACATTCGGTGCAAGGGTCGCCTGGCGCAACAGCAACAAGTGCATCGGTCGGCTGTTCTGGCAGTCCCTTCATGTATTCGATGAGCGTTCCCTCGCAGACGAGGGGGAGATTTTCGCGGCACTGCTCCGGCATATTGATTTTGCGTCAAACGGCGGTAAGATCCGGCCGGCCATCACCATTTTCCATCCAACACGCGTACGAATCTGGAACCACCAGCTGCTGCGCTATGCAGGCTATGAGACGGAGGACGGCATCGTAGGCGACCCGCATTCGGTAGCGTTCACGAAGGTCTGCCTGGAGCTTGGCTGGCAACCGGTGGGCACGCGGTTCGATATTCTGCCGCTCGTCATCCAGGTGGATGGGGGCAGGCCGCGCCTTTACGAGATACCGCCGGAACATGTGATGGAGGTGGCCATCACCCATCCTATCTATGAGGATTTCAACAGGCTGGAGCTGAAATGGTACGGGGTGCCGATCATTTCGGATATGCGGTTCGAGTGCGGGGGAGTGGACTTCCAGGCTGCACCGTTCAACGGCTGGTACATGGGGACGGAGATAGGGGCGCGCAATTTCGCCGATTACAACCGGTATAATCTGCTGTCGGATGTAGCGGATGCCATCGGGCTGTGCCGGGATGCCAATGCCGGCCTATGGAAGGACCGCGCATTGGTGGAATTGAACATCGCCGTCCTCCATTCCTTCAAGGAGGCGGGCGTCAGCATCGTCGACCACCATACAGCAGCGCAGCAGTTCAAATTGTTCGAGGAGCAGGAAGGGAAGGCGGGGCGTAGCGTGACGGGGAACTGGACATGGCTCATTCCTCCGCTTTCGCCGGCCGCCACGCATATCTTCCATCAGCCGATTCCCAATATCATTAAGAGGCCGAATTATTTTTATCAAAAGAGACCTTATTGAATAAACACGTGCATCGCCTTTTTATGGGTGATGCACGTGTTTATTTTCCACTGCGTTCCTCTGGAGTGCCATGCGCTTTTTCTTATAACGGAGGGCACGCTTCGTTTTGCCGCGTGTTTCATAGTTGGCGATCAATGCGCCATACACCTCGGAGCGTAGATCGACATTCGCCTGCTCTTCGGCCACTTCGCCTGCTTTTTCAAGGGATGCCGCAGCTGCACGCCGTTCCCTTTTGGCCATATGGAATTTGGCACGCATCAAAAGTGTTTTGATATGCTCAGTAGGCACCGTCGAAAGGTCTTCGTGCGCCTCGCATGCTTCGAGCAGCTCATCCATCTCCTCCAGGCGCTCCAACCCATAGAACGCATCTGCGCGGTTCAAGAGGTAATGGAAGAAGTGCCCTGTATCCGCCTGGATTTCCTTCTGATGGGTTGTCCACAGCTCATCGCTCATTTCGAGTGAAAGCCGCATGCGTCCGAGTGCAATATGGCATGTCTGTATATAGAGAAGGGAGGTCAGCTTCCGGTCGGCCAGCCCTGCCTCCTCGGCGATTGGCAGTACATCGGTAAATGCCTTGATCGCCGGTTCATAGCGCTGCAGGGACAGCTCCTCCAGCCCCTTCAGCACATGGTATTCCGCTTCCGACTGGTGGTGCATCCATTCTTGATAATGGGTGAATAGCTCATGGAACTTCTGCATCTCCCCATCTATGTAGGCGATGTGTGCCAGCCGGTACAGGCAGGCGCGCACCTGATCGGAACTTGCCTGTTTTTTGTATCGTTTCAGCAGATGGCCGAACACGATTTTCGCTTCCTCATATTCTGCTTTCTGGAACAGTCTTGCTGCATAGTCCATCCGTATGTCTAAATGCTCCATCGAAATCCTCCCGGAAGTTTTCAAGTTGGTGGTGATGAGAGTAACATGTTAATCGACAATGATAAAAAATTCTACCATTCAGGCTTCGGTATTGGGTGCTATTATAAAAAAACTTGAACCTTTTCTGAAATGTAAGGCCCATCCTGTGTATGTATTTTCATTCCATTTTTCAGTTTTTCCCCTAATATCCCTCTTTTAATCTGAGGCAAAATAAATAGCCCTCCCGTAGGAGAGCTATTTTTCCAGAATCATGTCGATCAATTCTTTGCGGTCCACCAAGTACACATCATTGATGTCTGCGAGCTTGATCGCCTGTTTTGTGAAGTAGCTGTTGGTTACAACCCATGCTTCCGTAGCATCATACATCTTGACGGCACCGATGATTTCCTGCACAGCCTTCACGCCGACCGAGCCTGAATAGCGCTTTGCCTGTACGGCAATCACATCCTGCCCATCCTTCAGGATTAGATCAGCTCCGTAATCTCCGCTTGTTGCAGTGTATGATACTCTAAATCCGCGGCGCTTGAATAATTCACCTAGGAAACGTTCGAACTCCTCGCCCGACATTTTATCGACCTCGGCAATATCGGCCTTCCGCAGACGGGCGGACTCACGCCAATGCCGCCAGACCTTAAAGGCGATTCCCAACAATACATAGACACCGATTCCACCAGCAACACCTTCAAGGGTTCTTATATAGTACCAGCCAATCCCCCCCGCTATCAGAAATGGAAGCAACTGCATGTATGGAGTGCGTTTTTTTCTCTTTCTTCGACGTTTCCGAAACATACTTTTCTCCTTTAGACATAATACGCCATTATATCATAAAATGAGCACGTATGTTTGCATGGAGTGTCAAATATTCGGTTGTTTCATGCAATATATGCCGAAATGCAGAAGAAAATGGCAATAACGATGAAATGAACATATTTTCATGGTCGGTTGTATTTTTTTGATTTCCCTTGTGGGACTGATTTCCATGAAGATAAACTATTGGCATTTGATATAATAGTTAGAATTTAAAGAAAATACTGAATAAGAAGAGGCTATTGATAACAAAAAAATGCTATGATAGAATTTTGGTGTATTGAATTTAATAGATGATGCCTCATGTGAAAGTGGGGTAGAGGTCGCGATCATTATAAGTAGTAGGGCTGAGATTGGGAGAATCGGAGAAGCTTTATGAAAGGAATGGTCGCCGAAGTATGGTGCCGCTCTTCAGGCATTGTGCTGGGGCTGTTCTCGAATAGGGACAGAACTGCCGCTTTTTAGCGGGTGAGCTATCGTTTCAAGTTGATGAGGTATTTTGGATGCCGTCATAGCTCTTATGGCGGCTTTTTTACTTGAATGCTCCATGATTGGGGCGTTCATTAAAATGCTCAAGCCTCGACACCGAAATACCATCAACAAAAAAGTTGAGGAGTTTTTATATATGAGTGAGATGAAAACAAACCAGCTCGGCAATAAGCCGGAGCTGAAAAGAGGATTGCAAAGCCGCCATATTACGATGATTTCGCTTGGCGGGACAATCGGGACGGGGCTATTCCTGGCTTCCGGCTCAGCTATAGCGACTGCCGGTCCCGGCGGAGCCTTGATGGCCTACGGGCTGATCGGCATCATGGTGTACTTCCTGATGACCAGCCTTGGGGAGATGGCGGCATTCATGCCGACATCCGGATCGTTCAGTACGTATGCCGCACGCTTCGTCGACCCGGCGCTCGGCTTTGCGCTGGGGTGGAACTACTGGTACAACTGGGCGATTACGATTGCAGCCGAAATCGCAGCTGTATCCCTTATCATGAAGTACTGGTTCCCGGACAGTTCATCACTCCTTTGGACAGTGCTGTTCATCGCTGTCGTGCTGACATTCAACCTATTGTCGGTAAAGGCGTACGGTGAGAGTGAATACTGGTTCGCCATGATCAAGGTGGCTACGGTCATCGTCTTCATCGTCGTGTCGTTCCTGATGATTTTTGGCATCCTGGGCGGCAATGACCCGGTCGGATTCTCGAATTTCTTTGTCGGTGATGCACCGTTCAACGGCGGTCTGCTGGCCATGTTCGGCATCTTCCTGGCGGCGGGATTCTCGTTCCAGGGAACGGAGATGCTCGGTGTGACGGCTGGTGAGACGGACAATCCGGGCAAGAACATTCCAAAGGCGGTACGTTCGGTGTTCTGGCGTATCCTGCTGTTCTATATCTTTGCCATCGGAGCAATCGGCCTGCTGATTCCCTATACGGATGAGCGCCTTTTATCGGATAATGTTGCAATGAGTCCCTTCACGATTGTATTTGAAAACCTCGGGGTGGCGTTCGCGGCTTCCGTCATGAATGCCATCATTTTGACGGCCATGCTTTCTGCCGGCAACTCCGGTCTTTATGCGGCAAGCCGTATGTTGTTCCAGCTGGCTGTGGAAGGAAAGGCACCGAAGTTATTCTCCCGCGTCAATACGCGCGGCGTCCCGGTGTATGCGCTGCTTGCTACGCTTGCGGTCGGTTCACTGTCGTTCCTTGCCTCATTCTTCGGCGACGGCGTTGTTTACATGTGGCTGCTGAATGCTTCAGGGATGTCCGGCTTCATCGCATGGCTCGGCATCGCAATCAGCCACTACCGCTTCCGCAAGGCCTATGTGGTGCAGGGAGGGGATCTGAAGGATCTACCTTATGTGGCGCCGCTCTATCCGTTCGGCCCGTTATTTGCGTTCACGCTCTGTATGATCGTCGTCCTCGGACAGAACTATTCGGCGTTCATGGGAGGCTCGATCGACTGGTACGGCGTACTTGTTTCCTATATCGGCCTGCCGCTGTTTGTAGCGCTGTGGCTAGGCTATAAAATCAAGCATAAAACAAAAATCGTACCACTGGATCAATGCGATTTTGATTATTAATTCGAAAAAAGACGGTTCTGCCCCACGGCAGACCGTCTTTTTTGCGTGTAAATAAATGTATGCGCCCTACAACAATTCCCTTGCACCCGTTGCTTTTCATGCCTTTTCATAAAATGCTGCAATCTCCGTCCAGCTGCATTGTCTGATGGACGCTAACGAATCCTCCAGACAAACGGCGGCACTGTAGCGGGACGTCAGGGAAAATGGGATGATCCGTGCCTGTTGTGCGCCGGCATGATGAATGGAGCCGTCTGGCCGGATTGTCGTCTGTGCCAGCGAAGGATGCAGGCCGAATCCCCTATATTTCCCGTAGCTCTCCTTCGCGGTCCAAAGTGCGTAGAAGGCCTCCGCCTCCTGAAGTGGATACCGCCGCTTCTCCTCCTCGCTCCAGAGCGTCTCGAAAAGGAGGAAGTCCCTTGGCACGTGCTGTTCGATATCTATCCCAACAGGGCGGGAGCTTACAGCGCAGGCGACGTAATCTCCCGCATGTGAAACATTGAAATGGACGTCCTCCCGTCCGGTGTGATACTTGCCTTTTGCATCCCTTGTAAATGAGAGTTCGGGCAATGGTATCTGGCATGATTGAGACACGGTCATCTTGGCCAGCAGGTGGGCACAGATTGTTCGTTGGCGGTCCTCCTTCCTGCGCATGCGCTGTACACGTAGGCGCACCTCCTCTTCCATGAAGGGGAGGTAGGGACGCCAATCTGCAGGCAGGTCACGGATGGCGAACAGTGTAACGGTTGTCATGCCTTCTCTCCTTTGAGCACTGGCCGTTCTTCGGTTTTCCACAAGGAGCAGCCGAGCCCTGCAAGCAGTAAAAAGATGGTGGCGATCAGGGCATATTGATAGGGAAGGGTGCCTGACGCCGATTGTTCCGTCATCGTCAGACAGGTGGCGACGGCCGCGATGCCAAACGCGGCGCCCACCCGGTTGAGCATGTTGTACATCGTTGTCGCCTTGCTCATCTGGCCTTTGTCTATATGGTGGAAGGCCGTTATTTGGGAGCCCACCACACTGTGTCCTAAGAAGACCCCCACGGCAAACATGAGGATGCGCAGCAGCCAAGGATCCGCCGATGGACCGAGCAGGGCGATGCCGAAGAAGATGACAACCGTGCCGACCAGCCCCATCCTGATCGTATTGGGCATGCCGAATTTAGCGGCTGTTTTGGGCAGCAATCTGGATGCCACCATTAAGCCGAGCGCCTCCGTGAAGGTGATGAGGGAGCTCTCCAAGGGCGAGGCCGAGTAGGCATACTGGTACATGAGCGGAAATAGAAAGAGCATTCCCATCAGGGCGCCCATGGAGCACATCGCCACCAGGCTTGACGTCCGGAAGACAGGCTCCCCGTACAGGCGCACATCGAGAAGCGGCTCCTTCGCCTTCAGTTCCCACATATAAAAGGAGGCTATCAGGATACCGCCGATGACACCAAAGGACACTACACGAGACGAGATGCCCTCCGTTGCAAGGAGGCTGAACGTCAGCATGACAAGAGGGAGGCCCAGTGCAATGAGTCCGTATCCCTTCCAGTCGAACGGCGCCTTGAAGACTTCAAATTCGGATAGGGCGAAAATGGCCAGCAGTACGATGGCGATTCCCAACGGTACATTGATGAAAAATGCCCAATGCCATGACCAGTATTCGGAGAACAATCCACCTACCAGCGGACCGATTGCAGGTGCGAATGCAATCGGCAGGACGAGCGAGCGTGACAGCTGCTGCCGCTCCGGAGGGGAAAAGGTCCGGAACAGCAGCGTCATGCTCACGGGGGTGATGATCCCCCCGGCAAGTCCTTGCAGTACACGCGCCAGGATGAGCCCCTGCAGGCTTTGCGCCAGTCCACAAAGAAGGGAGGCGAAAGTGAAGAGGCTAACGGCGAATAGATACATTTTCTTGACGCCGAAGCGATTGCTCAAATAGCCGGCGGCCGGCAGGGCGACAGCAATGCTGACAAGGTAGCCGACATTGATGCCATTCGTCTCCCCAGGCACTACGCCCAGTTCCAGCGCAATGGTCGGAAGAAGTACATTGACGATCGTTCCGTCGATGGAAACCATGAACATCGCCACGACATACAGGATGATGACCGTTCTTTTGGCTGTCATACCGTCTCCTTATTGAAATGTTGCTGGAGGCTTCTAGGCCGCATATCGATCCATGCACCTTCGATATACTCCTGGCAGGCCGCTTTGGGCGACGGTCCGAAAACCGTCTCCCATCCAGCAGGAATGGCGATTGCTGCAGGCCATAACGAATACTGGGCCTCGTCATTTTGCAGAACGATATAGTCGCGGTCGACTTGTTCGAAAGGGTTATACATACATCTTCTTCTCCTTTACTAAATGCTTGATGAGGGTCTGTCCGATTTCCGTCAGCGGTACGGACTGGCACATGTCCTTATGGCGGCACGCTACATCAATCTGTTCGATATCGCCTGTAATATAAGGCTTCCAGCTGTTCGCATCGACATCCGGTATCCAGTCCGGCACGAGCGTCGATTTATAGAACAGGGCGTCCCCATGATATACGCTCGCCCTATGCTGCTTCAGCAGGCGGATGGAGTTTTTATAGACTTCCTTCAGGCGCAGCATCGTCTGCTCATCCAGCGTCGCAATGGCGCTGCCTTCTGCCTTGAGGGCCTCGATGACATAGTCCTGCGTGATGACGTCCTCCACATCGGGCTCATAGCCGGCAAGTGCAAGGAGTGCGACCAACGCCTCCTGTTCCTCCGTCAGATCGATTGGAGGGGTGAAGGTGAATGGATATGCATCCAAAATGCAAAGCAGTGATACCTCTTCACCCGATTGTTCCAGTTGAACGGCCATCTCCTGCACGACGTTGCCACCCAATGACCAGCCGAGCAGCTGATAAGGACCTGTTGGCTGGATTTCTTTTATTGCCTGGATATAGTGCATGGCCATTTCCGTCAGGGAGCGGGGCAGCTCCTCATCCTCCGCAATGCCCTTTGCCTGGATGCCGTATAGGGCGTAGTCCGATGGCAGGGTCTTCAACAGCCCTGCGTAGCACCAGCTCAAACCACCAGCCGGATGCACACAGAAGAGGTGCTTGTCCCCGCTGCGCAGTGGCAGTACGACATCCAATGC
>JAZUQF010000497.1:0-4775 GCA_045605545.1 Lysinibacillus sp. | reverse complement strand
GGCGACAGTCGGAGATCCGCTTGCAGATGTCGGGGTGGCGCTGTGCTACTGGATACAGGCCGATGATCCGGCTCTCTTGAAAACAGCCATGGGCGAGCCGCCCGTTACCATAAAGGAAGGCTTCTACACACGGGATGAATTTGTAAGGAGGTATGCAAAGAAGAGCGGGCGTGATGTCTCGAACATCCACTTCTATTTGACGTTTGCATACTTTAAGCTGGCCGTCATCGGACAGCAGATTTATTACCGCTATAAAAAGGGACAGACGGATGATCCACGCTTTGCACAATTCGGCATACTCGTCAGCAACCTGATGAAATATGCATTGCTTACGGCAAAAAATGGATAGTTTATCCTATGAAGGTCTGAAAAAGAGCAGCCGGACAAAGAGAATGAAAAAATTCCCTAGGAAATAACCTTCCCAGGGAATCTCGATGACGGCTTTCTTTTCCGTCGGTATACAGAAAAAACGATTCTACTAAGCCTTCAGTTGTTCCTGCTGATAAGCAGTGAACTGCTCCTCATTGAAGCGCTTCTCCCATTTTGCCATGACAAGCGCTGCCAATGTGTTGCCTACAACGTTAACGGCTGTACGGGCCATATCCAGGATACGGTCGATTCCGGCGATGAACGCCAACCCTTCAAGAGGGATGCCTACAGTTCCTAAAGTTGCGAGCAATACGACGAAGGATACGCCTGGAACGCCGGCAATACCTTTAGAAGTAACCATCAGCACAAGCATTAATGTAATTTGCTCCATAATGGAAAGGTCGATTCCATACATTTGCGCAATGAACAGTGCTGCAATGGCCTGGTATAAAGTGGAACCATCCAGGTTGAATGAGTAGCCTGTTGGAATTACGAAGGAAACGATATCCTTCGGCGCACCCATCTTTTCTGTCTTCTGCATGATGCGCGGCAGTACCGTCTCCGATGAAGAAGTTGAGAATGCGAGTAACAGCTCGTCCTTGATCATTCGGATTAGTTTGAAAATATTAATGCCGAAAATTCTTGCCGTAATACCTAATATGACGATAACGAAGAAAATCATTGCTCCATAGACAAGAATGGCAAGCTTTCCAAGCGGAATCAAAGAAGATAGACCGAATTTAGAAACAGTCACGCCGATTAGTGCGAATACACCGAACGGGGCGAATTTCATCACAAGGTTGGTCACCCAGAACATCGCATCTGCCACGCCGTTGAAGAATGCCAGCACGGGCTTTCCTCTTTCGCCGATTGCTGCCACACCAAGCCCGAATAGTACGGAGAAGAAGATGAGTGCCAGCATATCGCCTTCAGCCATTGCATTGACGACGTTTGTCGGCACGATATCGACCAGAATCTGAAGCGTCCCTTTGTCCTCCTGTGCCTCTGTCGTTTCCACATAGCTTGAAATATCCGTTTGAGTCAGTTCATTCATATCGACTCCGGCACCAGGCTGGAAGAAGTTCGCTGCAAATAAACCGACAACAATTGCTATTGTTGTAATGACTTCAAAGTAAATAAGCGTCTTGCCGCCAAGTCGACCCAACTGTTTCATATCGCCCGTACCGGCAACACCGACGATGAGGGTTGAGATGATAATCGGCACCACAATCATTTTGATTAGGTTGAGGAAGATATCCCCGATAGGCTGTAGGTAAGTTGAAATATGTTCATTACCATAGAAAATTGCACCTACGGCAATACCTAATACAAGACCGATTAAGATTTGGCTGGCTAAACTAATTTTAAATCTTTTCAAAATAGTTCCCCCTAATATATCTATTTAGGACAAGCCTATCTTAACTATAAAAGGGGGTTACAAAATCCGACAAAATCCGACTATTCAATACGATGTAAAATATCTGAATATAGGACTTGTATGAATTTTTTAATGTTTACTTTCGCTTTTCGTTCCCCGTTTGTCTCAATCTGGTTCATCAATTGGCGGATATCCGTCAAATCGAAATAGCGAGGGGCATAGTATTCGAATTCCGAATTTGTATAGTCGACGATGCCTAGGTTGGCCAGGTTGATCATGGCCGCCAAAATGGTGCGGCGGATTCGCTGCTCGATGGCCTTGCTTTCCTTCAGGATATCGTCGGGCGATGTTTTGGTCAGCATGGCCAGCTGCTCATAAACCTCCTTCAACGGGGGGAGGGGGGCCAGTTTATGTTTTTCCAAGACAATCTGCTCGATGATTTTCGTGATGTCCTCGCTGCCTGCCTCCCCGACAATCCCCATATCGTTCAAAATGGACTGGACATGGTCACGGACTGTCTTCTTTGCCTGCATCTGGGGCACTTCAAAGCTTGTAAGGGACTGGCGGATTGCCTGGATGGAGCTCTTCAGGCGGTGCTGCTCCTCCGTCTTACGCAAAATCGTCTGCACCTCGATTTTATTGATGGGTTTATGGATGAAAAATTCCACTCCCTTTTCGTAAGCCTCCGCCACCATCTCCTTGTTCACTACTTGAGAAATCATGATGAAGCTGCCGTTGAAACGGTTTTCCAACAACCTTTCAATTGTTGCGATGCCATCCAGGTGAGGCATCAGCAGGTCGATGAGGACGAAATCCGGCTGGGTCATCAAAATCCGCGGAATCGCCTCCTCCCCGTTGGCAGCTTCGCCAACCACCGTTCCAAGCATGGATTCGTTGATGATATGGTGGAGCATCATCCGACAGGCACGGTCGTCGTCTACAATAAAATAACGCATAGCAATCTCCTTTATCACAATTTATAGGTTGGGAGGGTAATGGTGAAAACAGTGGTATCGGCGCTTGAGACTTCCACCGTTCCCTCTAGTCGCTGGACTATTGTTTGTACATGGGAAAGTCCTATTCCTGTAGAGGGATTTCCTGTTTCACTGAACTTTGTCGTATAGCCCGGATCAAAGATGACAGGCAGTACATAGTCGGGGATGCAAGGGCCATTGTTTTCAATTGTAAAAACGGTTGTTTCCTTATTTGTTTCAACTGCCAGTTTGATGAAGCCTTCTTCTTCGATGGCCTCGATGGCATTTGAAATGATGTTGTTCAGCATCGCAAGCAGTAAAATATGTTCCTTTGTCTCGAAGTCCTCCTCGAAGGCGACCTCAAATCGAATATCCTTGTGCAAAAATTCGCCGTAGCGCACATTTGATTCGATAATGAGCTGAAGCAGACCGGAAAGCATATAAGCATCTGTTTGTTCGGCGGTAATGATTTTGGAAAGGCCTGCATAGATGCGCTCGGAGTCCTTTTTCACCTCATGGATTTCCTGGGAAAGCATCAAGGCCTTGAAGTACAAGGGATTATCGGCTTCCTTCAGCTGCTTATAAAGGTCGAATCCATCTGCCGTAATCTTCTCCATCTGCCTCATGGACTTTTGCAAATAGAGCGTTTCGGCATACAGGTCTGCGCCAATGCCGAGCAGCTGCTCCGTTCTTCTCTTTTCCTCTGAAAGGGCCGCGGCACTGAAGAGCCCAGCTACGAAATAGCTTCTCAGTACCGCCACGGCGATGAAAAGAAGGTAGTCGTCAAGCAGAATCAGCTGGCCGGTGATGAGCAGAGTGATGGCCAGCTGCTCCACCGTATTGGCGAGCGTCTCCAGTACTGCGCCGTAGAAACCGAGTCTGACCGGATCCGTCCGGAACCGGTCAAGTCTTGCAATATGAAGTAATACTGCAAAAGTAATATAGAATAGCGCTGCTGGTATATGTTCGATAAATGAAGAGGCATCGTATATATATACATCAAGCAAAAGCCGGAACAGGAAGACTGTGCTGGCCGTAACGGCACCAGTCTTCAAAATGGAGGTAGGACGTATAATGGCGGCCAGGAAGAAAATGATGCTTCCAAGTCCGAACCGGAAGGGCTCCTCCTCAAAAGGGATAAACTTCACTTCCCCCCCCACGGCAGTCAGCACGGCTATCAAAACCATTGCTGAGAATGAATTGGGCGATGTCATCATCTTAATAAAGCGTCCCAATATTACCACCTCCTGCATTGCTCTTTCATATAGCATAACTCTATTATATAAAAACAAAAAAGCGCAGGCCCATCAATATGATTTAGAGGCCGCGCTTTCATCAAAATATATCCATTTACAAAAAGAAAAAACCGCTGCGAGAGCGGTGTACATGTAAAAGATGGCGGAGGAAGAGGGATTCGAACCCCCGCGCGGTTTAACCCGCCTGTCGGTTTTCAAGACCGATCCCTTCAGCCGGACTTGGGTATTCCTCCATATGATAAAAAACATCTTTTTAACAAAAAACAATATAGCATACAGTTGAGGGGAAGTCAACCATATTCCAAAAAGCCCTTTTAAAAAATTGGGGGAAGCATGAGCATCTTCAACCAGATATACGTTTTCAAAATTGGAATTCACTTCAGTTTCGTCCAGCAGACTATTCAGTAGAACAATGGGCAGCCGTTATCCTTGATGGATTGATGGAAATTACATTCCTTCTATTATAGAGGCGTGAATGGGGGTGTAAGGTTACAATTGGGCAAATGGCGAAGAAACGATGGCCTCTCCTCAAAGGGAAACGGCAATCTTTTATAAAAATCCTACAGGTAGGTCTTCTATTTATATAGGAGGCCATTATCACGGAGCTTTTTGGAAAATAAGAAGTTATCATTAATGGAAGGCAATTCCCCAATCCCTCCTTTTCTTAGGGCAATAAAATACATTCCTCAAATGGATGTTTATTTCATTGCATTTTTCATGGGGTATTAGTATACTAGATATTGCCGTGCTAGGTGGGGAGGTAGCGGTGCCCTGTAACTCGCAATCCGCTCTAGCGAG
>JAZUQF010000496.1:0-29619 GCA_045605545.1 Lysinibacillus sp. | reverse complement strand
CGAAGATGGAATCTGCGGTAATCGTCCTGGGTGCGGCTGACGGGGACAAAGTCATGCTTTGTGCCGGGGTGACGAAGGACATCGTTGGTGGTGCCTACCATGCGGGCAACATCGTAAAATCAGTAGCGGAACAATGCGGCGGAAAAGGCGGCGGCCGTCCGGATATGGCAATGGCTGGAGCGAAAGAAGTTGCAAAACTTGATGAAGCGTTAAATTCTGTGTATGATTACGTTAAATCCATTTAATTAAGTGGTAAGTTCGGTTATAATGAAAAGAAATGGAGATGGAGGAATCCGTCTCCTTATTTCTGAAAGCGAGGTGCGGATTCTTGAGTTCTTTTGATCAAACAATGAAATTCAATTTTCCTGAAGAATCAATGGAAGAAGAAGTAAAGCAAGTCATGCTGAAGGTGTATGCAGCATTGGAGGAAAAAGGTTACAATCCTACAAACCAGATTGTAGGCTACCTTTTATCCGGTGATCCTGCCTACATCCCTCGCCACCAGGACGCACGTAATCTAATTCGCAAGCTTGAGCGCGACGAAATCCTCGAGGAGCTCGTGAAGTTTTATATTAAGAAGAATACTGAGGCGAACAAATGAGAATTATGGGATTAGACGTCGGCACAAAAACGGTCGGCGTTGCAATTAGCGATGCCCTTGGCTGGACGGCACAAGGTGTCGAGACTGTGAAGATCAATGAGGAGGCAGGCGAATTCGGCATTGAGAGAATCAAAGAGCTCGTAAAGGAATATGCTGTAACAGAATTCGTCGTAGGCTATCCGAAAAACATGAACAACACAGTCGGCCCGCGTGGGGAAGCTTCCGAGAGCTACAAAAAGCTGTTGGAAGAGACGTTCGGCCTGCCGGTAAAGCTTTGGGACGAGCGTCTGACGACAATGGCGGCAGAGCGTATGCTGATTGAAGCGGATGTAAGCCGTAAAAAACGCAAGCAGGTCATTGATAAGATGGCCGCTGTCATGATCCTTCAAGGATACTTGGACAGCAAAAATTAATTGTTCCGCATGAGCAAGGCGGTGTCTGCCTGAAAAACGGCGGAAGAGAAATTATTGGAAAAGAGGTCATGATATGACAGAGCAAAACGAAGAACGCTACTTGACAATCATTAATGAGAAAGGTGAAGAGGAGCTGTGCGAAATCCTGGATACAGTGTACTCTGAGCGTTTCGATAAAAACTATGTGCTGTATTCATTGGTAGGTTCAGAAGATGAGGACGGCTTTGTGGAAATCCACGCCTACGCATTCGAGCCTTCAGAAAATGGCGAAGACGGTGAACTTCTGCCGATTGAAACGGATGAAGAGTGGGAGTTCATTGAGGATTTCCTTGCGCAGCGTGAAGACGCACTCAACGCAGAGGAAGAAGACGAAGAATAAGAGGAATTGCACAGGGTGGCTTAGCGGCACGCTGATGGAATTTCATAATAAAAAAGATAAACAGAGTGGGCATGACGCTCGCTCTGTTTTCTACTTTAGGAGGAAACTGGAATGGATGAACAAATCTTTATTTTGAAAAATGATGCAGGTGAGGAGCAACGTTGCCGCGTCGTCTTCAACTTTGAAACGGACGATCATTCTTATGTATTATTCACCCTTGTTGATGAAGAAGGGGAAAGCATCTCAGATGTTACGGCGCTCCGCTATGAATTGGACGAAAACGGGGAAATGGCGGGATTTGAGGATCTTGAAACGGAAGAAGAATGGGCAATGGTGGAAGAAGTCCTGAATACAGTTTATTCGGAATTCAGTGAAGATCAGATGAACTACTTCACCGTTATTGGTGAAGACGAAGAAGAGATTGTATGTGAAGTGCTGTACCGTTTCGAAGAAGGTGGAAAGAACTATCTATTCTACGGATTGGCGGATGATGAAGAGAAGAAGGAAGTATTCGCTGCCGGGTACATCGCCGATGAAAATGGCGCTGTAGCCAATCTGCTGCCGATTGAAACGGATGAAGAATGGGAAATGGTTGAAAAAGTGCTGGCCTCCCTATCGACGGAACAATAATTCTGCGCGCTCCCTGATGGAATAGGGGGCGCTTTTTAGGTTTTGTTTGTCTCCCTATAGAAAATCTTGTATCATATTGAGAGAGAAAAAGGGGGGGAACCCGTGGATAAAGAATCGATGAAGCAAGAAATGATGGAAAAAATGAAAGAGCGTAAAAGTGAGGTCAAAATCGTGCGTAAACTCGTAGCAATTATCGCCCTTGTTTTTTTACTACTATTTTCAATCGGCGGCTTCGTAGCCTTCAGCTACATAAAATCAGCGCTTGAACCGGTAGATCCCGATTCGACGGAGGAAGTGGCTGTCAAAATTCCGATGGGCTCAGGGGTGACTGCCATTTCCAAAATATTGGAAGAGAGCGGCGTAGTGAAAAGTGCAAGCATCTTCAAATACTATGCAAAGTTTAAAAACGAATCGTCGTTCCAGGCGGGCAACTATAGCATGACCAAGGCTATGACGCTTGACGAAATTATAGAAAGCTTAAAAACGGGTAAATTGTACCGGGAGCCGGTATTCACGATTACTGTTCCGGAAGGCCTGACGCTAGAACAAATTTCCAAGGTCATTGAAAAGAAGACCAGCTATACAGCTGAGGAGTTCATGGAAAAAGTGACGGATGAGGCATTTATCCAGACGATGATGGCGGCATATCCGGATTTGCTGACGCCGGAAATTTTAGGTGAAAATGTCCGCTATGCGCTCGAAGGCTATCTGTATCCGGCTACCTATCCGTTCTATGTAGAGAATCCGACCCTTGATGAAATTGTGAAAACAATGATTTCTTCCATGAATGATATGGTTCTAGGGTATAAGGAAGGATATGGTGCAATCCAAATCCAAGGAAAGCCGATGACGGTTCATCAGTTCATCACATTCGCTTCCCTATTGGAAGAGGAGGCGACGGCTACGACGGACCGTGAAACGATTGCAAGCGTATTCTACAACCGTCTGGACATCGACATGCCGTTGCAGACGGACCCGACCGTCCTCTATTCATTAGGAGAACATAAGGACCGTGTGCTCTATAAAGACCTCGAAGTGGAAGACCCGTACAATACGTACAAGAATAAGGGGCTGACACCAGGGCCTATCGCCTCGCCGGGCAAGAGCTCGCTTGAAGCGGCAATCAGCCCGAGCACTACAGAGTACCTTTACTTCCTTGCTGACAAAGAGGGCAAGAACCATTTTGCGAAGACGTATGAAGAGCATCTGAGCAATGTATCGAAATATATAGAATAGCATTAATGTTCGAATAGAAGGAATCGGATAAAGATTATTCGCATTCCTTCTATTTTCGTGCTATTATAAATTGTGATTTTTTGTCCTTAATAGCCATACAATCCGTGGACGTAAACATATCGTTTCGTCTTTTTTGTTTGTAAACACCATGGTAGGCTTGTAGCAATTTTATATTAGGCATCCTCTCCGGCCTGCCGCAATTGGGGCCAAGGAAAGGAATGCACTTTTCTAATTATATAAGGGGTTTTCTAGATGGAACTATCTGATGCTTATATTGAATCCTTTATTCGGCCTCGCAATGACCTGCTGCTGGAGATGGAGCGATTTGCGGCCGAGCATCATGTGCCGATCATGCAGCTTTCCGGCATCGAAGCATTGAATCAAGTACTGCGCATCCAAAAGCCGGCGACCATTTTGGAAATCGGTACTGCCATCGGATATTCTGCCATACGCATGGCGTTGGCACTGCCGGACGCGAAAATCGTCACAATTGAGCGTGATGAAGAGCGCGTTGCCCATGCACGTGCGTTCGTAGCACGCTCCGGGGCGGCAGATCGGATTACGATTGTTGAAGGGGACGCGCTGGAGGTGGAAGTGGAGGAAATCCACTCCGCTTATGATGCGGTTTTCATTGATGCTGCAAAGGGCCAGTATCAAAAGTTTTTCGAGAAATATTCACCGCTTGTACCTTCAGGCGGCGTGCTGTACATTGATAATCTGTATATGCACGGATTGTCTGATCTGGATATCAAGGAAGTACCAAGAAGAAAAAGAACGATGATTCGAAACTTGAGAGCGTTTACCGATTGGATCATGGAGCATCCTGATTACACGAGTGCTTTTTTCCCGGTCGGTGACGGCTTGTTAATTTGTTTGAAGAGGTGACAAGGGTGAAGAAACCAGAATTATTAGTAACGCCGCAATCTGTCGCACATGTAAAGGACCTGCTTGAGGCCGGTGCAGACGCGTTTGTAATTGGGGAGCAAAAGTTTGGCCTGCGTTTAGCGGGCGAGTTTACGGTCGCGCAAGTCGAAGAAGCGACAAAACTCATCCACGCAGCTGGAAAAAAAGTATATGTGGCGGTGAATGCGCTGTTCCACAATGACCGATTGGATGCTTTGGACGAGTATTTGAAAGAAATGCAACGAATCGGGGTTGATGCACTGATCTTCGGCGATCCTGCCGTTGTCATGGCTGTACGTGAGCTGGGCATCACGATTCCGCTTCACTGGAATCCGGAAACAATCGCCACGAACTGGTTCCAGGTAAACTACTGGGGAGAGCGTGGCAGCAAGCGTGCTGTTTTAGCACGTGAGCTATCGTTGGATGAAGTGCTTGAAATCAAGGAAAATGCTAAGCCGGAAATCGAAGTGCAGGTGCACGGCATGACATGCATGTTCCAATCCAAGCGCTCGTTATTGGGCAACTACTTCCTGTACCGTGACCAGGTGATGGAAGTGGAAAACCGCAAGGAAAACAAAAACATGTTCCTTCACGACAAGGAACGTAAAAATAAATACCCGATTTATGAAGATTTAAACGGCACGCACATCTTTTCGCCAAACGACATGTGCATCATCGATGAACTGGGCGAATTGTTCGAAGCAGGCATCGACTCATTGAAATTTGACGGCATCCTGCATTCATACGACTACATCGTGAAGGTGACAAGCCTTTACCGCCAGGCAATCGATGCATACTTCGATGAGGGTGAAGAGGCATATGAAGACATCAAAGATGATTTGCTTGCACAAATTGAAGACATCCAACCAGCATTGCGTCCACTTGATACTGGTTTCATCTTCAAGGAAACGGTGTATTAGAAAGGAGCGGCTTACATGCTACAGTTAATTCAAAACGAAAAGATTCGTGAAACAAAAGATGGCAAGCGCGTCATTGTGAAAAAGCCCGAGCTTTTAGCGCCTGCTGGAAGCCTGGAAAAACTAAAAATAGCCGTTCATTACGGAGCGGATGCGGTATTCATCGGTGGCCAGGAATTCGGCCTGCGTTCAAACGCGGACAACTTCACGATTGAAGAAATGCGTGAAGGGGTAGAGTTTGCCAAGAAATATGGCGCTGTTGTGTATGTAACGACGAATATTTTCGCTCATAACGAAAATATGGACGGACTCGAAGAATACCTGCAGGCAATCGAAGGAGCGGGTGTGACAGGCATCATTGTGGCGGATCCGTTGATCATCGAAACGTGCCGACGTGTTGCACCAAAGCTTGAAATCCACCTTTCGACGCAGCAGTCCCTTTCAAACTGGAAGGCAGTCAAGTATTGGAAGGAAGAAGGTCTTCACCGTGTCGTACTAGCGCGTGAAGTAGGCGCCGAAGAAATGCAGAAGATGAAAGAGGAAGTGGATATTGAAATCGAGGCATTCGTCCACGGGGCGATGTGTATCGCCTATTCAGGACGATGCGTCCTTTCGAACCACATGACGGCACGCGATTCAAACCGCGGTGGCTGCTGCCAGTCCTGCCGCTGGGACTATGATTTATATGAAAATAAAGACGGGGAAGAAGTGCCTTTATTTGAAGAGGGCGATGCGCCATTTGCGATGAGTCCGAAAGACTTGAAATTGATTGAATCGATTCCCCACATGATTGAGCTGGGCATCGATTCATTAAAAGTCGAGGGCCGGATGAAATCAATCCACTATGTAGCGACGGTTATTTCCGTATACCGGAAAGTAATTGATGCCTATTGTGCAGATCCGGAAAACTTCCAGATCAAAAAGGAGTGGCTGGAGGAGCTATCCCGTTGTGCCATTCGTGCGACGGCTTCAGCATTCTTCGAGTCTGAGCCGAGCTACAAGCAGCAGATGTTCGGCTTCCACGCATCAAAGCCGAAATGGGATTTTGCCGGCCTTGTGCTCGACTATGATGAAAAAACGCAAATGGTGACGCTAGAACAGCGCAACTATTTCAAACCAGGCGATACAGTGGAGTTCTTTGGTCCAGATATCGAAACGTTCCAAATGACTGTGGGACAAATCTGGGATGAAGAGGGCAATGAACTAGATGTTGCCCGCCACCCGCTGCAAATCATCAAATTTAAAGTAGATCGACCGCTTCATGCATACAACATGATGCGAAAGGAGAACAAAAAGTAATGAACAAGCGTCCAGTAGTCATCGGTATCACCGGTGGATCATGTTCGGGTAAAACAAGCGTGACGCGCGCCATCTATGAAGTTTTCCGCGAACATTCCGTAGTGGTTATCGAACAGGATTATTACTATAAAGATCAAAGCCATATGACATTTGAGGAGCGTCTGAAGACAAACTACGACCATCCTCTGGCATTTGATACAGACCTGTTGATTGAGCATGTCAACAAACTGCTGAATCGTCAGCCAATCGACAAGCCGGTGTATGATTATGTCCACCATACTCGCGCAGATGAGGTCATCCATGTCGAGCCGAAGGATGTAATCATCGTCGAAGGCATCCTTGTACTGGAGGATGAGCGTCTTCGTGAGTTGATGGATATTAAATTGTTTGTGGATACGGATCCGGATTTACGCATCATCCGACGTATCCAGCGTGATATCAAAGAGCGCGGACGTACAGCAGATTCAGTGATTGAACAATATCTTACAGCAGTCCGCCCGATGCATAATATGTTCATCGAGCCTACAAAGCGCTATGCGGATGTCATCATTCCTGAAGGCGGCGACAACGGCGTTGCCATCGATTTGATGGTTACAAAAATTAAAACAATTCTTGAAACTGACTCGATTGTATAATATGATGTATTGGTATTGGCAATATTTACATTCATTATGTTGTATAAAAACAAAATAATGATTTATAAACATACTCATGGAAATTCGACTATAAGTAATGGCGACTGCGCATGTCTTTTTGGACGTGCGCTGTCATATACATAGCTACTAGTCGGGTTTTGTGTTATGTATAACTAGTTGTAACAGGAAACAATTGCATGTAAGCCGGCAAGGTGCAATAGCAATGTTTTCAAGGATGATGAAGGAGTGAGCATTTTGTCAAATGAAAAACAGTATCCAATGACATTGGACGGAAAAGCGAAGCTAGAGGAAGAATTAGAACATTTAAAAACGGTAAAGCGTAAAGAAGTGGTGGAACGCATCAAGACTGCCCGCTCTTTCGGTGACCTTTCAGAGAACTCCGAATATGATTCGGCAAAAGAGGAGCAAGGCTTTGTAGAGGGACGCATTTCTACAATCGAATCTATGCTCCGTAATGCCCTTATCATCTCGGACGAGCAGGATGACAATACAGAGTTAGCAGTAACGCTTGGCCGTACTGTAACTTTCGATATATTGGAAGATGGAGAACCGGAAGGCGAGCCTGAAACGTATAAAATCGTAGGTTCAGCAGAAGCGGATCCTTCGGAAGGACGTATTTCGAACGATTCACCGATGGCTAAGGCATTGATGGGCCATAAGCTGAATGATAAGGTGAAAATTTCGACTCCTGGCGGCGAGATGGAAGTCGTTATTTTGGAAATTAAATAATATAATGAAGTTGTTTCCGTCAGTTGGCGGGAACAACTTTTTTTATAGTAAGTCCTATGAAGTGGAGATTTTTTTCTATGGAGGCTAAGATTCCACGATAGTATTTGAATGTGGGGAATCGTAGGCTTCTGGCAAGCATGTGCTATGCCGTGTTGGTTAAATGGCATGAACGAAGGGGGATATGCATGAATAATAAAAAGAAAGAGCATTTGGACCATTCACAGCCTGCTAGACGTACAGCAAGACGAAAGCAAGATAAAATGAACCGTATGTTAAATTATTTGATTGGGATTGTTTCCATCCTGATCGTTATTAGTTTATTTGTCATTTTCACAGGGAATGACGAACAGGAGGCCGCTGATGGGCACAAGGAGGAGGCACCGGTCGAAACGGTGTCTGGAGAAGATGAAGTGGAAGAGGCCGGCGTAGAGGAGGCAGACGTCGAGCAGGAGCCAGCTCAGCAGGAAGAGGATCAACAGCCTGTAGAAGAAGAGTCCGCTGAGGTAGAGGCCGGCGCCCCTGTCATCTCTTCTTCGGACAAGCCGGTGGTAGATGAGGTATGGACGAGCGATGCTTGGGAGCCGTATCCGACAGCCCAAACAGGTGGACATACATCGACGTTTACAGAAGGGCATATTGATTATGAGGAGAAGCTGAATGCCATCTATTCCGTTATTCCGCTCGACCAACAGGACAGCATCCTCTGGTCCATCAAAAATAACGGTAATGCAAAATCCGCCATCGCCGTGCTGTCTTCGGCTGATAAAGAGCAGAAGTACAGGGTGGCGATTGAATGGGTGGAAGGAGAAGGCTGGCTGCCAAAGCAGGTGGAGGTGCTGAATGCCATTGAAGGCACCTATTAGCGGAACTCCAGGCAAGCATACCATCAGCGTTGCCTACGTCAAAATATGCCCACTACTTCTTGATTAGCTTGACATGCATCTGCTTGATTGATTATCTTAAAAAGAGCGTCTTGAAATGGAGGAACCAATAATGAAAATTGCCGTAATCGGAGCGATGGAGCAGGAAGTAGAACAGCTTCGCGCTACATTGGAAAACACAAAAACAGAAACAATTGCAAACAGCGAGTACACGACGGGTACGTATAAAGGTAAAGAAGTCGTCCTGGTGAAGTCGGGCATCGGCAAGGTGAATGCCGCCATGACGACAACTATCCTGCTGCATACGTTCAAGCCGGATGTCGTCCTCAATACAGGCTCCGCCGGTGGATATGATGCAGCGCTCGAGGTGGGGGCAGTCGTTATTTCCGACGAGGTGCGCCATCATGATGTCGATGCAACAATCTTTGGATACGAAATGGGGCAGGTACCGCAAATGCCGCCAGCCTATAAAGCGGACATGCAGTTGATGGAGGCCGCGCGTGAGGCGGTGACGGAGCTGGGAGAACACCAGTACGGCATCGGACTGATCTGTTCCGGCGACTCTTTCATGAATGATCCAGTACGCGTGGAAAAAGTCAGAGGATACTTCCCGCAAATGAAGGCTGTAGAGATGGAGGCGGCAGCTGTTGCGCAGGTATGTCACCAGTTTGATACGCCGTTCGTCGTCATCCGTGCCTTATCTGATATCGCTGGGAAAGAATCGAATGTCAGCTTTGATGAATTTCTGCCGGTGGCGGCCAAGCATTCGACTGCCATCGCATTGAAAACGATAGAAAAGCTGTAGGTTGCCTAAAACCTCTGCAGGTGTTAAAAAAATCACAGTCACATTTTCTTCAGCATGGTACGATAGAGAAAAATCAGCCTGCTTTAGGAGGAGAAGGACATGGTATTTTTCATGACGCTTGCCATGGCGGTGACGGCCGTACTGATGCTGTTCATCACGGCGGACGTGGCGGAATATAATAGCTGAAAAAGAGGGCTGTCCGATGGGGCAATGAATCGGGCAGTCCTCTGTCTGCGTTTGCTTGCAGACAGCAATAGGGCAATGGTCATATCAACTCAAAAAGGGCGTCCGAAGGATTTCGGGCGCCCTTTTTCATTGGTATGGCATTTTATAGGGGGATGCATGGATGCCTTTAGTTGGGCAGCTTTAAAATGCCGCCATTTTTCGCCGTTATGCCTGGTGGTGCTTGAACTGCTGGTACAGCTTTACAAGCGCCCTTTTCTCAATGCGGGATACGTAGCTCCTTGATATATCCAGTTGCTTTGCAATTTCCTTTTGGGTCAATGGCTTTACCTGATTCAGTCCATAGCGCAACGTAATAATTTCCAGCTCGCGCGCATCGAGCACCTGCAAATACTGGTACAGTTGCTGATGACGCTCCCTTTCCTCAATCTGGTCGATTGTGGGCTTTTCGTCGAACTGGAGCAAATCCCTGATTTGCAGCGCCTGCCCATCCTTATCAACGCCGATTGGCTCAAACAACGATACATCCTTCTGGACCTTCTTCTGGGCCCGCAGATGCATGAGGATTTCATTTTCAATACAGCGTGCGGCATACGTGGCGAGCCGTGTTTTTTTATTTGGGGTGAAACTTGCCACTGCCTTCATCAGGCCGATTGTACCGATGGAAATATAGTCATCGAGCTGCTCGTGCGGCGGGTGAAATTTTTTTACGACATGAGCAACAAGCCGCATATTGCGTTCGATCAAATCGAGCCTGGCCTGCTCGTCACCTGCTAAAAAACGGTCAAGTACCTGCTTTTCTTCTTCACGCGTAAATGGTTTGGAAAATGCCTGCCCCTTTAAATAGCCAACCAGTGAAGGGAAGTCTAGCCATAGCTGAAGAAGCGATACCATGATGCCCACAGAGCCATCCTTTCCTTTTTCGCAGTATATGTCGAAAAAGCGTGGAAAATGAAAAAAAGGCTACGCATAATTTCATTGCGCAACCCTTTTATCAGACTTTTTTCAATGTGAATGTACTGATCATCAACACGGCCAGGATAGGGAAAAGGAACATGTAGAAGACCGGCGACCATGTAGACGAAAAGAAAAACGACAACGTAAGGAGCGTGCCGGCAGCAGTAATCGGCAGACCGACGAAATAGCCGTTCGATTCCATGACATTGAAGCGTGCCAACCGTAGCGCACCGCAGGAAATGTAAAGAATGGCCATGAACATCCCGGCTGCACCGAAATCCATCAACGCTACTTCATACATCAACAGGGCCGGGGCCACACCGAATGAAATGATATCCCCCATCGAATCGAGCTGCTTGCCCAGTTCGGATTCCTGATTGAACTTCCTCGCCACCTTGCCGTCATAGCGATCGAGGAATGCCGCAATAAATATAAATAAAACACTATAACTATAAAATTCGTTCAGCGTAGCCATGATGGCCGCCCCACCGAACGACATGTTCAGTATTGTAATTAAATTAGCAGCGTTCGATTTTATTTTCTTCAAGGTCATATCGACCTTATGGAGAAGAAACATAAGAAACACTCCTTTGCACTTTACTATTATTTTATTATACTCTGAAATGGGCGCGTAAGAAAGGCCGTTCTCATATTGCTTATATGAAAATTACTTTCCATCGCTGGAATAAACAATTATAATAATCTTTTACTTATAGTTGGAGGGCTACCGGATGAAAGAAAAAATCTATCGATGCATGATTGAGCTCACGAATGGCAGGGGCAGCTCCATCTTGCTAAAAAAGCTGACAACATCAGCCTTTAGTAAAAAGTTTATTCGAAACTACAGTAAATTATACGAGATTAACATAGAAGAAGTTTCAAAAAGTATGGAGAATTTTAAGAGTCTGCATGAATTTTTCACCCGTTCGCTGAAAGAGGGCGCACGGCCCGTCGCTCAGGGAGAAACGGTGTTTGCCAGTCCGGTCGATGCAAAGGTCGAGGCGTTCGGCGATATTCGGGACGGCATGACCTTCTTTGTGAAGAACAAACCCTATTCCTTGGAGGATCTTCTTGGCAGTGACGAGCGCGCCGACAGCTATCGGAACGGCAAGTATATCGTGTTTTATTTGAGCCCTGCAGATTACCATCGCATCCACAGCCCCATTGATGCAAATGTCATGCGGCAATATGTGCTTGGACAGAAATCATATCCGGTAAACCAATTCGGTCTGACGTATGGCAAGAAACCAATCAGCCATAACTATCGTATGATTAGTGAGCTTGCATACACTCCAGAACGGCAAACTGCCTTCATTAAGGTAGGGGCGATGTTCGTGAATTCAATCCAATTGACGAACACAACAAATGTATGGGCAAAAGGGGAAGAGGTCGGCTATTTTACATTTGGGTCCACGGTCGTCATGCTGTTCGAGGAGGATGCAATTGAATTTTGCGGAAATGTTGCAGCTGGCCGTACCATCCGAATGGGTGAAGCTTTTGCAAATATGCTATAATCAATAATTATGAACGTGAGGGAGATTTAAGCTTGTATAATCATTTATTGCCAGATGAGTTTGTATCAACGGTGTTCGATATTACACCGGAGAAGTTGAAAGAGAAGGGCTTTAGAGGAATTATCACCGATTTGGACAACACCCTGATCGAGTGGGACAGGGCCGATGCGACCGAAGAGCTTGCCGCCTGGTTTAAACATATGCAGGATGCAGGAATCAGTATCGTCATCGCCTCCAATAATAATGAAGAACGTGTAAGAAGTTTTGCGGAGCCTTTAGGCATCCCCTATATTTCGCGTGCCCGTAAACCTCTCGGCAAAGGCTTCTACCAGGCGCTTGTCCGTCTGAAGCTGAAGCGGGATGAAGTAGCGATGGTGGGTGACCAGCTGCTTACGGACGTAATGGGCGCGAAGCGGCAGAAGCTCTATACGATTTTAGTCCGTCCGGTTGCACAATCGGATGGTTTTGTGACGCGCTTCAATCGTTTTGTCGAGCGGCGCGTGTTCAATGATTTAAAACGAAAAGGAATCAAGACTTGGGAGGATTTATCAGAATGAATGAAATGCCAAACTGTATTGGCTGTGGAGCAGTAATCCAGACGGAGGACAAAAAGGGGCTCGGATATGCGCCAGCTTCATCTCTTGAAAAGGAGACGGTCATTTGCCAGCGTTGCTTCCGCCTGAAGAATTATAACGAAATCCAGCCGGTGAGCTTGACGGATGACGACTTTTTGCGCATATTGAACGGGCTTGGGGAACAACAGGGCCTGATTGTGAAAATCGTCGATATATTTGATTTCAATGGAAGCTGGCTGCCTGGTCTGCATCGGTTCGTCGGGAAGAACCCGGTACTGCTTGTTGCCAACAAGGCGGATTTGCTTCCGAAATCGGTGAAGGCAAACAAGGTGGTCAACTGGCTGAAGCGTGAAGCGAAGGCGCTTGGCTTGAATCCGGTGGACGTCATGCTCGTATCCGCCCATAAGGGAAAGGGAATGGCGGAAGTGACGGATGCAATCGAACACTACCGCAAAGGGCAGGATGTATTTGTCGTCGGCTGTACAAACGTGGGCAAATCTACATTCATCAACCGTATCATCAAACAGGCAACGGGTGAAGGGGAAGTCATCACGACGTCCCACTTCCCGGGAACGACGCTTGATATGATCGAAATCCCGCTTGATGACGGCTCAGCGCTTTACGATACACCTGGAATCATCAATCATCATCAGATGGCACATTATTTAGACGCAACTGAGTTAAAATATATTATGCCGAAAAAAGAAATCAAGCCAAAGGTGTATCAGCAGAACGAGGGCCAGACATTATTCATCGGCGCCCTGGCACGCTTTGATTTCATCAAAGGCGAGCGTTCTGCATTCACGGTGCATGTGGCGAACGATCTACCAATCCACCGTACGAAGCTTGAAAAGGCGGACAACCTGTATGCCGAGCATAAAGGAGAGCTTTTGGCTCCACCGACATCGGACCATATCGATAAGCTACCGGAGCTTGTACGCCACGAATTCTCTATCAAGGAAGGGAAGACGGACGTCGTGTTCTCCGGGCTTGGCTGGATTACCGTACAGCATGCCAATGTCGTGGTCGCCGCCTATGCGCCAAAAGGGGTACAGGTATTCATTCGTCCTTCCCTAATTTAATGCACTGTTTTCACGATGAAAGCTATGATGCTGCCGGGGCACTTCTTGCTGAAGTAACCCAGCAGCTTTACGAATATTCAGTAGTATAAATTGTTGCACATAGTCAGTTGAAAAGGATGAGTTGAGATGAAAAAATGGTTTGCGGTCATTGGAGACCCGATTGCACAGTCCAAATCGCCAACTATGCATCATGCATGGTATGAAGAAGAGGGGATAGATGCCGCCTACATTCCGCTCCATGTGACAGCGGAAAATCTGGGGCAGGCAGTCCAATCTTTGAAGCTGCTTGGTGCAAGCGGCTGGAATGTGACGATTCCTCATAAACAGTCGATCATTCCATTTTTAGATGAGCTGGATGAGCTGGCAGAGAAAATGGGTGCCGTCAATACCGTCGTCCGGATGGAAGATGGCAGGCTGAAGGGCTACAATACAGACGGCCCTGGCTTTGTGAGGTCCCTGGAGGAAGCCATTGGAACAGACTACCGGGAAGAACGGCTGCTTTTGATTGGAGCGGGTGGTGCGGCAAGAGGCATTGCTTTTGCCCTTCAGCAAATTGGGTATAAGCATATTACCATTGCCAACCGCACGCTGGCGAATGCAGAGGCCATCATACAGGAGATGGGAGCAGGCGAGGCGGTGACGCTTGAAGAGGCGGAAAACGCGCTTGATGCGTTTAAGATTTTTATTCAAACGACTCCAGCCGGCATGAGCACGGGTGACTTCAATCTTCCGTTTTCCCTTGAAAAGTTCCCGGAAGGCGCAATTGCGGCCGATATTGTGTATAATCCTTTAATGACGCCTTTTTTATGCGCGGCTGAAGCAAAAGGTGCAAAAATCGTGAACGGATTGGGAATGTTCGTTCATCAAGGGGCGATTGCCTACCAATACTGGCTAGGTGATTACCCAAATACAAATGGAATGATTGCTCGTCTGACAGAGCAATTAGGAGGAAAATAATTTTTATGTTAACAGGTAAACAAAAACGCTTTTTACGTGCCGAGGCACATCATTTAGATCCGATTTTCCAGGTTGGGAAAGGCGGCGTGAACGACGCGATGCTCAAGCAGCTACGTGATGTACTGGAAGCACGCGAGCTGATTAAAGTACGCATCCTGGATAATTGCGAGGATGATAAAAACGAAGTGGCGGAAGCACTGGCTGCCGGGACGCGGGCTGAACTGGTCCAGCTGATTGGCTTGACGGTGGTCCTTTATAAGGAATCACGCAACAATAAACAGATCGTACTACCAAAAGCAGACAAAAAGTAAGGTGAGTGAGCATGAAGAAGGTCGGTATTTTGGGAGGCACCTTCAATCCTCCACATATTGGGCATTTAATGATGGCCAATGAGGTCTGCCATGCCCTTGGGCTTGATGAGGTGCGTTTCATGCCGAATGCCATCCCCCCGCATAAGGAATCAAGCGGTGCGACGGATGACCAGCGTAAAAAAATGGTCGAACTTGCAATCAAGGATGTGCCATGCTTTACGCTTGAAGCATTTGAAATGGAGCGCGGCGGCCTCTCGTATACATTTGATACGATGGTGGCGATGGCAGCGCAGGAGCCGGATGTCCAGTTTTATTTCATCATTGGCGGTGACAGTATTGATCATCTGCATACGTGGTACCGGATTGACGACCTTGTGCAGATTGTGAAGTTTGCAGGAGTTAGGCGTCCGGGCAGTGAAGCAAGAACGGAATATCCAGTCCTGATGATTGATGCCCCGGAAATCGGCCTTTCATCCACTTTATTACGAGAACGATTTGCGGCTGGAAAGACAGTGCGTTATTTAGTACCAGAGCCGGTGGAGGCTTTTATTCGAAAGGAAGGGTTATATGGAGCGTGAAGCCTTACTTGATTATATCCGTCCACGAATGCCGGAAAAGCGCTACATCCATACATTAGGTGTAATGGAGACGGCCATTTCTTTGGCAGAGAAGTACGGGGAGGATGTAAAGAAGGCGGAGACCGCCGCCGTCCTTCATGACCTTGCAAAATATGAGGATGAGGAGGCGATGCGGGCAATTGTCCGTGAAAACGGACTTGATGCCGGTCTGCTTCCGTGGGGCTCGGAAATTCTTCATGGACCGATTGCCGCCTACCGTGCCGAGCATGAGCTGGGCATTCGGGATGAAGACGTCCTCAATGCGATGCGCTACCATACGACGGGGCGCGCTGGCATGAGCCGGCTGGAGAGAATCATTTATATTGCCGATATGATTGAGCCGAATCGGAAATTTCCAGGAGTAGAGTCCCTCCGCCATGTGGCACAAGTGGACCTGCAGCAAGCGATGAGGTCCTGCATCCACCATACGATTTCGTTCCTGGTGGATTCCGAGCTTGCCATCTACCCTTTATCAATTGAATGTTATAACGACTATTTAGGAGAGGAACTTTAATATATGAACGAAACTTTATTACAGCTTTCTTATAAAGCAGCAGACGATAAGCACGCAGAGGATATCGTCGTATTGAATATGCAGGGAATTTCCCTTCTGGCGGACTACTTTATCATCTGCCACGGGAACTCGGATCGCCAAGTACAGGCGATTGCCCGCGAAATCCAGGAGAAGGCGGCAGAAAACGGCCATGAAGTGAAACGCGTGGAAGGCTTTGATTCAGCACGCTGGATTTTAGTGGACCTTGGCGATGTGGTGGCACACGTGTTCCATAAAGACGAGCGTACATTCTATAATCTGGAACGCCTATGGGGAGACGCACCGCAGCTAGAAGTGTCTGCAGATGAGTAGCTATCTCAGCTTTGCGTATATTTATGATGAATTGATGACCGACCTGCCGTACGATGAGTATGTAGAGTGGGTGATGATGCATGCTCCGGCAGGCGAGTATCCAAGTTTGCTTGATATCGGCTGCGGTACGGGGAATCTGGCATTGAAGTTCGATGCTGCCGGCTATAACGTAACCGGCGTCGACCTGTCGGAGGATATGCTGACAATCGCCAATGCCCGCACGGAGGCGGCAGGAAAATCAATTCCGTACTTCGCCATGTCGATGGATGAGCTGGAAGGCTTTGAAGACATTGATGTAGCGGTCATTCCAATCGATTCCATCAACTATGTGACGGAGGAAAAGGCTGTATATGAGACGCTCCGCCGTGTACATGGGGCATTGCGCGAGGGCGGCCAGCTGTTTTTCGATGTGCACTCGTTGTACAAAATGGATGAAATCTTTATGGATGGTCCGTTTACATATGATGATGGACATGTCACATATATCTGGCATACGGAGCCCGGAGAGCATGAGCATTCCGTTTATCATCAGCTGTGCTTTTTTGTAGAGGGGCAGGAAGGTTTGTACGAGCGCTTCGATGAGGAGCACTTCCAACGGACTTTCGCGCCGGAGCAGTACGCAGCCTGGCTGAAGGACATCGGATTTTCGGAGGTCCATATGACGGCGGACTGGCTACCGGAAGCGCCAAAGGAAGAAAGCGAACGTATTTTTATAAGAGCGATAAAATAAACATCTTTTCAAAAGAAGGCAAATTATGTATATTGGAGGAGACTCCATATGATTTGCCTTCTGGGAAAGGGTGTTTTTTTTATAATCCAGAATCTCATTGCAAAGTATGGAAAAAGAATGCTGCTGCCCGGCATTCTTTGTGTCGCTGGAATTCTTGCATTCATGTATATGCAAGAAGATGGGGAATCCTCGTTTGAATTGATTGAAGAAGTAGAGCCTGTACAGGCCGAGGCCGAACCGGTGGAGGAACCTCTGGAGACAAAGGAGGAGCTGCGGGTGCTTGTAGACGTCAAGGGTGCGGTGAAGTATCCGGGCGTCTATGAACTGACGGATGAGGACCGTGTTGTGGATGCCATCACCCTCGCAGGCGGCTATGCGGATGGGGCGAACCCTTCCCTCATCAATCATGCCCAGAAGCTGCAGGACGAAATGGTGGTCTATATTCCGCTGCAAGGTGAGGAGACAGAAATCGCCATTCAGAGCTTTGTCGGCTCGAGCGATGGCGGCAGTGGCTCTGAAGGCGCAAAGGTGAACATCAATACGGCTGACGAGGCGCAGCTTACGACATTGCCGGGGATTGGGCCCGCCAAGGCGAAAGCGATTCTCGCGTACAGGGAAGAGCAGGGGAAGTTTCAAACGGTAGAAGGCCTGAAGGAAGTATCAGGCATCGGGGATAAGACATTTGAACAATTGAAAGATTTAATTGACATAAAATAAGCAGTAGTTGGAAAATTGGGACATTGCCACGCGCATGCATTTTGACTAAACTAACAATAACACAACATTGGAGGTAGTCATATGGAGCGAATAACATGGAATCAGTTTTTCATGGCACAGAGCCATCTATTGGCATTACGAAGCACATGTACAAGGCTGGCGGTCGGAGCGACGATTGTCAGGGAGAAGCGCATCATCGCAGGGGGATACAACGGTTCGATTTCAGGCGACGAGCACTGCATCGACCAGGGATGCTACGTGGTGGACAACCATTGCGTACGAACAATCCATGCGGAGACGAATGCCCTGTTGCAATGTGCGAAGTATGGCACATCGGCCAACGGCGCAGACCTTTATGTGACGCACTTCCCATGTCTGCCATGTACGAAGACGGTCATCCAGGGCGGCATCAAAAATGTCTACTACGCAAAGGATTATAAAAATAATCCATATGCGCTGGAGCTTTTTGAGAAGGCCGGTGTCAACGTCGTACATATTCCGTTCGACAAAGCGAAGATTGACTTCCTGAAGGATGAAAAGCTGCAGTTGTCGATCGACATGCTTGAAAAGATGCGCGAGCTTGGTGCCACGCATGAAGAATTGCTTCCTTACGAGGAGAAGGTGAACCAATTATTTGGTCAATTGCTTGAAGCATAAATGGATCTACTATGCCTTATCGGTTTTGGTTGCTGCAATGGCGGCGCACGAATCGGTAGGGCTTTTGTGTTTTCTTGGGGTCATTAGCTTTTTGTGCTGGTACCGCACATTCCATAAAGGACATATTTTGGCTGTGGCAGCTATCGGGATGCTGGCATACGGCTATTTTGGCTGGCAACTGGCAAAGCTGGACCACCCATTGGATATCCCGGCGAGGCTGGCCTTTACAGATACGTACACAATCAATGGCCAGACGCTCAGAGGGTTGATGAAGGATGGTGAGGGACGCCTTGTCTATATCGTCTACACATTCCGTTCCGAAGGCGAAAAACGCTTCTACGAAGAGACGCCGCTTGCCCGCTCCATCTTTCTGGTGGAGGGAGTGATGGAGGAGCCTGGGGAACCGAACCACCGCTACAACTTTTATATGGGAGATTACTTGAAGAGCAAGGGGGCGCTGGGCATCCTGGAGGTGTCTTCGATGGAAAGGATGGGGCGGGAGGAGTCTGTCCTACAGCTCATTTACAGGCAACGCCATCTTTTGAGCGGACATATTGAAAGGGCATTCCCCAAATCTCTGTCTGCAGAGGCGCAGGCGCTGCTCATCGGTGTCAACGAAGGGGTGGATGCCGAGGTGGAACGCGCCTATCAGAAGCTCGGCATTACGCATCTATTTGCCATTTCCGGACTGCATATTGCGCTTGTATCATTACTGTTTTTCCAAGGGATGCTCCGGCTTCATGTGCGGCGCGAATTCGCCACGCTCATCCTGATCATCATCCTACCGGTGTACGCCCTGCTCGCAGGAGGCGCACCGTCTGTCTGGCGGGCGGTGCTGGTCGTGGAGCTGGTGATGCTCGCCCGCTATTTCCGTTGGCGCCTGCCGATGGACGATGCTCTTTCCATCAGCTTCATCCTGTTCGTCTTGTGGGAGCCTGGTTCCATCTATCAGGTGGGCTTCCAGTTGTCCTACCTGGCCACCGCGAGCCTGGTGTTCTCTGGACCGATACTTTCCAGGTCCAACACGTGGTGGATGCAGGGCTTTTTGATGACGTTCGTCTGCCAGCTCCTCACCTATCCGTTGCTATTGCTGCATTTTTATGAGCTCAGCCTATCGTCTTTCATCGCCAACATCTTTTTCGTGCCGCTCTTTTCGTTTGTAGTGCTGCCCATCAATCTGCTGCTGCTTGCCGCGTCCTTTGTTCCGGGACCACTTGCAGGCCTGCTGTTCGGCTTGTATGAGCCTGCAAGAGGACTGCTGACGGAGCTGATCCTCTATTTGCAGGATATACCGTATCAGATGTGGGTGCCCGGAGAGCCTGGACGTCTATGGTTGCTGGTACTGTATGCCGGCGTTTTTGCCGCACTGCTCCTGCTGACAAAGAAGGCACCGGTTTGGAAGGCGGGCGCTGTTCTACTTGCTCCGGCCCTGCTGTTCCATGCAAGCAGTCTTATAGAAAGGGATGCTGTTGTTACGTTCATCAATGTGGGGCAGGGAGATTGCATCCTGATTGAACTTCCCTACAGGCGCGGCGTTTATTTGGTTGATACCGGCGGGCTGCTGCGATTCGGTCAGGAGTCTTGGAAGGAGAGGCGGAAGGAATACGAAGTTGGTACACAGATTGTCGTACCGTATTTGAAGGGCAAGGGCATCGCGGCCGTCGACAAGCTGGTCATCACCCATGCGGATGCCGACCATGTGGAAGGGGCTGAAGAAGTGGTAAAGGAAATACGGGTTGGGGAGATTCATATTACACCCGGTTCCGATGCAAAGGGAGTGATGGACGATCTGCTCCGTGAGGCGAACAAGAGGCGCATTACAGTAAAGGAGCAGATGGCTGGAGACGGCTGGGACAAAGGTGCTGCGCGGTTCCGCTATCTATGGCCGGCAGATGCGACATATGAGGGCAACAATGATTCACTGGTCCTCCTGATGGCGTATGAGGCGTTCAAGGGCCTCTTTACGGGCGACTTGGAGGAGGAAGGGGAATCAGCCCTCCTCGAACGGGCAGGCGCTGAAATAGCAAGCGTAGACGTGCTGAAGGCGGGGCATCATGGAAGCAAGACCTCAAGCACCGAACGCTTCGTCGAGCACGTGAACCCGCGCATCACCGTTTTCATGGCGGGAAAGGACAACCGCTATGGGCATCCGCATGAGGATGTGGTGGAACGGTTCCGCTCCCGTAGGCTGCCCTATGTGACGACCGGGCAGGATGGGACGGTCGAAATCAGGATAAATGAAGAAGGCATGAGCCTGCGCAGACGATAAAGCAAAAGGGCGTATCTTAAAAGCATGTGCCTTTAAGATACGCCCTTTCCTTATGCGCTGGATTAGCGCATAGCCACTTCCACGATTACCGCGATGATGAACATTGTAGCGAAGAATCCGAATGAAACGACGAAGCCGATTGCAGCATCCGGGAAATCGTTCCCCTGCATTGCGCGGCCGCGCCCCTCGAATGGATTTTCTGTAACGTAATTCGGATCAGAATGTCCTGCCATAATTATCCCTCCCTACTCTCCCATCCATTATAAGTCAATGCCTAGTAAAAATCTATATCAAAACCCATAATTTCCATAAGGCGCCCATAGCAAATTCGCCTTGGAATATTCACATTCAAGCATTCTAAAGTGTATACTAGAGGGTACAGAATCGAGAGGGGGGCCACTGTCCGTGAGTTTTACAAAAGTATGGCGAGATATTAAAAACGGGCAACTTGCACCTGTTTATTTACTGATTGGAGAAGAATCCTATTTTATAGATGAAACAGTGAAGCGCTTGAAAAAAGCGATGGGTAATGAAGAAGAGGCGGACATCATGCAATTCGATTTGGATGAACAGCCGCTCGATTACGTAATCGATGAGGCGGATACAATTCCGTTCTTCACCGAGCGTAAGCTTATTATCGCCAAAAATGCATCGTTTATGAAGGCGACTGAAAAAGGCAAAGAAAAGATAGATCATAACATACCAAGATTGGAGGCCTGGCTGAGCAATCCGAGCGATACGGCTGTAACGGTGTTCATTGCACCTTACGAAAAGCTGGACGAGCGTAAAAAGGTGACGAAGCTGATGAAGCTGAAGGCGCTTGTTCTGGAGGCGGTGACTCCGCAGGACAACGACTTGTACAGTTGGGTCAAGACGGAAGTGCATGGATATGGGAAGGACATTTCGGACGAGGCGGCGGTGAAGCTTGTCGAGATGGTGGGGGCCAATATGCTGCAGCTGCAGATGGAAATCGAGAAGCTTTCACTGTATTTGGGGGAAGAGCTTGAAATTACTGTAGGGCTCGTCGAGGAGCTGGTCGCCAAAACGCTTGAGCATGATGCTTTCAAAATGCTGAATGCCTACCTATCCCGCAATCAAGGCGAGGCACTGGCCATCTATCATGACCTGCTGCGGCAGAAGGAGGAGCCGATTGCACTCGTCGGGCTGCTTGCCTCCAATATCCGGACGATGAGCAATGTCTTCTATCTGAGCAAGAAGGGATATGCCCAGCATCAGATAGCCAAGCAGCTGAAGATTCATCCGTATCGTGTGAAGATGATGCTAGAACAGCGCCACAAGCCGTCTGAGCAGCGTCTTCTGCAGGCGCTGTATAGTCTTGCAAACGTCGATTTGCAGCTGAAGTCGGTCAGCGGCAACCGGGAACGTTTCCTTGAACTGTTCCTCATGAAGCCACTGTAAGAAGTTTCCGATTCCCGCTTCAGGGTATAGAATTGATAGCTGAATTTACAAGGAGGCTATACTATGCAACATGAAAAGGGAATCGTCTACGTAGCGCATTCAACCCAGGAACTGATGGACAAACTGGCTGAATTCGAAGAGATGCAGGTAGCGAACCGCAAAATCCATATTATCACTAGGGATGCGCGGGAATTCGCAAGCTTGAAATGGGATGCCCATATCCGTACCCATGAAACGGACAATTGGCTTGCCAGTCTATTCGGAGGAGACGACGACACGGGTCTAAGTGTCCTGGAACTATCGGATGCTGAAAAGGCGGAGTATAAAAGGGAGCTGGAAGAAGGGGCCATCATCATGTATATGGAGGGGGACATCTCCTTCGAGCCGGAAAAGGTGAGCGGTGAATTTGCCGTCAAGCACGATGATCCACCCAATTTCGTTGAACGTCCGCTTACGGAGTCGCACCTGAAGCCCTACAATGAAGATGATGATAAAATATAGCGTCATGGCTAGTCATCTTTTGATGGCGCCATGTGAATGGGCCGGCCCTTCTCTAATGGAGGAGCCGGCCCATCTTCATGTAAAAAGGCCGGATGCTTGCGCAATCCGGCCCTGTCGTTCATTATTATGCTTTTTTAGCTAAACGAGATTTTTTACGAGCAGCTGCGTTTTTGTGGATAAGACCTTTAGAAACAGCTTTATCAAGAGCTTTAGAAGCAGCAACTACTAATTCTTGAGTGTTTTCAGCACCTGTAGCGATCGCTTGTTCAGCTTTCTTTACAGTAGTACGCATAGCTGATTTTGCTTGAGAGTTTGCAGCGTTTGCTTTCTCAGCAACTTTTACACGTTTGATAGCAGATTTAATGTTTGGCATAACTTTCACCTCCTAATTATAGGTACGAGATGAGTATTCTCACTTATTTCATGTGTCAATACAACAAAAATCATTCTACCAAAGTAAGAAGAGAATTGCAATAGATAAATGCAAAGAATATTTACTTGACAGTTAGAACATACTGATTGTCGAGGTGAAACCATGACAGAAGTAAATTGGAGCAGAACAGATTTAATCGATGAATCGGAGCAAGTCGTACAACATCAGACGAAGGAAAAGAAGCGTACGCTTGAAAAAACAGCCGGCGTCCTGATTGAAGAATGGGACGAGCAGCGCGTCAAGATTACAAGAGTGAGCGTGAACAAAGAAGGAGAGGAGCAAATCCAAAAGAAGGCGGGGACCTATATCACGCTATCCATTCCATCCTTGACGGTGGATGACGGAGACGGGCTGCAGCAACTCGAAAAAGTGCTGTCCAAACATCTGAAGACGCTTCATGAGCCGCTGAAGCTGTCAAAAGAGGATAAAATTCTGGTCATCGGCCTTGGCAACAAGACGATTACGCCGGATGCAGTGGGGCCTTTCGCCATCGACTCCATGCAAAAGCACTTTGAAGAGGAGCACAATGAACAGTTCATCATGTATGCACCGGGAGTAACGGGCCAGTCCGGCTTTGAGACGAAGGAGTTCGTCGGGGCTCTTGTCGATAAAATCAAGCCGGGTCTTGTCATCGTCATCGACGCTTTGGCCACGCGTTCCAGTGAACGTTTATGCCGTACAATCCAGGTAACGGACACGGGCATCCATCCGGGCTCCGGTGTCGGGAATGAGCGCGCAGAAATTTCCAAGGAATCGCTTGGTGTACCGGTAACGGCCATCGGGATTCCGACGGTGGTCGAGGCGACGGTGCTGTTGGCGGACGCCATCGATGCAGTGTTCCGTTCAATCGCTGCAAAAATTGCGGAAAAGGGCGCCCCTTCAAGTAAGCTGTCCGTCACACCGTGGCAGCCCAGCTCTTCCACGCCAATCGATTACAGTGTGCTGAAGCCGATTTTCGGTGAATGGTCCACATGGACGAAGGGGGAGCGTGTGCAGCTTCTCCAGGAAACGTTTCAAAATAGAGAGCGCCTCATCGTGACGCCAAAGGAATGTGACATCTGGCTGATGCACTACGCGATGCTTGTCAGCAACAGCCTGTTCCGCTGGATTAAAGCTATGTAAATCGTTCTAAACGCACCACCTCCTCCATAAGATAGGGTGGAGGAGATGGTGCGATGAATAATATAAAGCGACTTTCACTTTTTTTGTTGATACTATTTTTAATGCCGATCATTACCGGGCAACTACCTTTCCCAAACAACGAATATGAATCGGTTCATGTGCCAAAAGAGCAAAAACTAGTTTACGCCTCTACTGAACTATCATTACCGGAGAAGAAAGTGTTGCTCGTATTTACTCACTCCCATGAAGCGTATAAACCTATTGTGGAAGCAAGTACAGGTATGAAAGAAGTATATAATGAACAGATTAATATATTCTCCCTACGTGAAACGATGGAGGAGTATTTGACGTTCCAGGGCATCCAGCCGAAAACGCTTCCGGTCGATCTAATGACTGAATTGAAAAAACAAGGTAAGCCAATGTCGCATGCTTATAAGGTAGCACGGCCTTTTATAGCAGATGAGGTGGCTCTTCAGCAATACGATATGATTCTTGATGTCCATCGTGACTCAGCCGGCAAAAAGGTGACCACATTGACGGCAGGTGATAATTCTTATGCAAAGGTTGCGTTTGTCGTAGGAATGGAGCATGCCAATTATAAAGGCAATCTAGCATATGCCGAAAAGCTTCATGCTACATTGAACGGCTTGGTACCCGGAATTTCACGGAAAATAATTCATAAGGAGGGGGCCGGTGTGGATGGCATCTACAACCAGGATCTTGCCCCTCAAACGGTACTTGTCGAGCTGGGCGGCATTGATAATACAGAAGAAGAAATAACTAGCACGATCGCCGTACTATCAGAAGCCGTGGCAAAGGTATTACAGGAAAGTTGATGTCCAATTTATGGATTTGATTGAAAAATGGTGAATCTTACGAATATATATCGGTGAAAAGGCATGGAAGCGGGAGGGGCCCATTCCACGCCTTTTCCTATGAAAATGCTTCGTCCAGTAGAATCCCTCCTGCCGTCATTTATGGGCAGGGAGGCTACTTGCAATGCTTTTTTCAGAACAAATCATACATCACCGAACGAAAAGGGCCGATTTGCTAGGATTCCTTCTGTTCCGATGTTGTAGTTTTCATGACGTTCATAGTATAATTCAGTATAGTTTAAATTCATTCAGCCAAATTTTTTCGCCGAGACAGCGGTGGAACAGATTGCTTTGGCTATTTTTTATTGAGGCTTGATGCCTGCTGAATGGATTTATTGCCTCCGGTGGATGTCATAGATTTTGAAGGTAGTGGTGAAGCCGGTCTGCTGAAGTCGAGCGCGCTGCATCGTCCTGTGAAGGCGCATTTTCAAAATCTGGACGCAATTACGCCGAGGCGTAATTGATATAGGAGTGGACAAATACATGAACCGAGAACAACGTTTACAACGACAAGAGAATATTCGTAACTTCTCTATTATCGCGCATATTGACCACGGGAAGTCTACATTGGCCGACCGTATTTTGGAGCAGACGAAATCTGTCACACAGCGTGAAATGAAAGCGCAGCTACTGGACTCCATGGATTTAGAGCGTGAGCGCGGCATCACAATCAAATTGAATGCCGTCCAACTGAAATATACTGCAAAAGACGGGGAGACGTATACGTTCCACTTAATCGATACACCGGGACACGTCGACTTCACGTATGAAGTGTCACGTTCGTTGGCTGCCTGTGAAGGAGCCATCCTTGTAGTGGACGCCGCGCAAGGAATTGAAGCACAGACACTGGCGAATGTCTATCTGGCGCTGGACAACGATTTGGAAATCCTGCCGGTCATCAATAAAATCGACCTGCCGGCTGCGGATCCGGAGCGCGTGCGTCAGGAAGTGGAGGATGTCATCGGTCTTGATGCTTCCGAGGCGGTGCTTGCTTCTGCAAAAGCTGGCATCGGCATTGAAGATATTCTGGAACAAATCGTAGAAAAGGTGCCAGCTCCCCAAGGAGACCCGGATGCACCTTTACAGGCATTGATTTTCGACTCTGTTTATGATGCGTATAAAGGGGTCATCATTTCCATCCGTATCATGAATGGTACAGTGAAGCCTGGCGACAAAATCAAAATGATGGCGACAGGTGCGGAATTCGAAGTAATCGAAGTCGGCATCCATACGCCGAAAGCAGTGCCACAGGCCGAGCTGACGGTTGGTGATGTAGGCTATTTGACAGCTTCCATTAAAAACGTCGGCGACACACGTGTAGGGGATACAGTAACATCCGCTGTGAAGCCTGCTGCTGAGCCGCTGCCGGGTTACCGTAAATTGAACCCGATGGTATATTGCGGTCTCTACCCAATCGACACAGCAAGATACAATGATCTGCGTGAAGCATTGGAAAAGCTTGAGCTGAACGACTCGGCCCTGCAATACGAGCCGGAGACATCACAAGCGCTAGGATTCGGTTTCCGTTGTGGTTTCCTTGGTCTATTGCATATGGAAATCATCCAGGAGCGTATCGAGCGTGAGTTTAATATCGACCTGATTACAACAGCACCTTCGGTAATCTATGAAGTGCACATGACGGACGGCGAATCAATCAAGGTCGACAACCCGTCGATGATGCCGGATCCGCAAAAAATCGAACGCATCGAGGAGCCGTATGTAAAGGCGACAATCATGGTGCCGAATGATTATGTAGGGGCGGTAATGGAGCTTTGCCAGCTGAAGCGAGGCAACTTCATGACGATGGATTACATCGATACGACACGTGTATCCATCCAATATGAAATCCCGCTTTCAGAGGTAGTTTATGATTTCTTCGATCACTTGAAATCAAATACAAAAGGCTATGCATCCTTCGACTACGAGCTGATCGGCTACAAGCCATCGAAGCTTTCGAAGATGGATATCCTGTTGAACGGCGAGCAGGTCGATGCACTAAGCTTCATCGTCCACCGCGACTTTGCGTACGACCGCGGCAAGGTCATCGTAGAGAAACTGAAAGAGCTTATTCCGCGCCAGCAATTCGAGGTGCCGATTCAGGCTGCGATTGGTCAAAAAATCATCGCCCGTTCGACAATTAAGGCGATGCGTAAAAACGTATTGGCGAAATGCTACGGCGGTGACATCTCCCGTAAGCGTAAGCTGTTGGATAAGCAAAAAGAAGGTAAGAAGCGCATGAAGCAGGTCGGTTCTGTAGAAGTTCCACAGGAAGCATTCATGGCTGTCCTGAAGATGGAAGACAAGAAATAATGAACAAAGAGAGGGCGGTTCCGGAGAGGAGCCGTCCTTTTTGATTCAGTTGGAAAATGAAAGCGTGACATGAAATTTCTCTATATCAGCATTGAACGAATGTCTAGTGTCTGCCTTTTCATGATGAATGAGGAGCAATCATAGCTCAAAAATGCCCGGTATAGTTTCGGCTTGATTCCCAATACTAAACCTGCTTCATCATATCTTATCGATGGAAGGAGGAAATCAACAATGAAAGTTCTTGCGTGGGGCATAATCGGAGCGGCAATACTAGGTGTGGCAAGTGGCATGCCGAAGGGGACCCTGAAGCAGTTTGCTAAAAACATTTCAGGCAAATTGAATATGCAGGGTACGCAGCAAATGATGCAGAGCGCCCAGCAAGTGGTACAGGGTGCACAGCAGATGATGCAGAACGGTCAGCAAATGGTGCAGGGTGCACAGCAAATAATGCATCCATTCCAACAGACGAACCAATCTTCAAACCCATACCAGCAGGCGGGCACATCGTCACAGTCGGGTCAACAGTCTAACCAATCTTCACAGCAACCAGTACCGCAGCATAATCAACAAATGAACCAATCCTCCAAGTAAACGTAAATTACTTTATCATCTATTGTTTATGACAATCCATCGGTCACCCACCAACTGGTGACCCCATCCCCTATTCCTATAGGCCTGAAGCTTTGGCCTATAGGCTTTTTTGCGTTAAGGCTCCTTTTTATTTACGCTTTCAAAAAGAAGTTGATTCCTTTTATATCGTTAAAACGGCCATTGATCGATTTTGATATACAACTTATAAGTAAATAAGTGACACGATGAGTGAAAGGCCCCCACGTGGCATTTATTTTTAATTATGTTGTATATGAATTTTACTGTCCGACATTTCGCAGCTGCCAGATGTGGAGAGGAAATAATTGTTCCTCCCTATTTTGAATAAAGGCAGCATCTTTTTGGTAGCGAAAAATCTTAGGGCAAAAAGGTACGCCGTATCGGAGCCGAGCACTTTCCTAGACTGGAAACGGCATCTGTCTGGGGTGTAAAAAAGTTCATTCATGCCGATATGAATAGAGAAGGGGGAGCATCCCCTGATATCTTCAGTTTATTCCGAAATTAAAAGAGTGGTCTGACGTGTAATACATTCATGCTTCATACAAAAGCTCTTTTATTTGGAATGATGTCATTTTTAACGATTTCTAGATAAAAATGAAAGAAAAAAGCTATTACAGGCCGTCTATGTTGACGGAAAATATCATTTACAATAAAAAGGTTATAAGGTAAAAATTACTATTTAAAAATGCTTCATATTAAAAATAATTTTATTTATTACGCTTTTATTAAATTTATGCTTGTTAGAAAATAGAGTTAATAGTAATATTAAGTTATAAATATAAATGGTTCTAATATATCTATAGTTATCCAATAATTAGTTCTAATTGTTTAGGTTGATGGATTCGATGTGAAAATTCAAGTTATCAATGTTTGAGTGCTTCAATAACGATATTGCAGAAATGAGGTTCATTAGCATTAGTTATGGTAGCTACTATTCTATTTTTGGGGGATGATGTAATGACAAAGCAGATTGAAATTAACGTACCGGAATGGTTTGAGATGGACGGGCTGAACAAATTGGATACGATTGTAAGCCCGATTTCGGAAAATGTAGGCATTTTGGTGGCAGGTGAAAATATGGATGACACAAAAGCTTGCTGTCCGACTGTTCGTTTATACTTATTGCAATTGATTGGCGGGAAATTTGAAGTGACAAAGGAACTGGAGGCCTTTCCATTCCAATCCAAAGATGAGGCGGCTGATTTTTCTGTCAAGCTGCGCAATTTAAACGCAATCGATTTAGTCATGCTGATGAATAAGGAACAACCGATTTTTACGGCATAAATATATTCTTACTTTCCGTATTCGCACAGTAGCGAGTACGTTTTTTTTTTTTTGCGTCAAAATTGTATTTTCACCGTGAATAGGTACAATGAAAAGGTACAAAGTAAAATATGAGGGAAGTGATGGAATGGCGCGAGGAGTGTATATTCATATCCCTTTTTGTCATCAAATCTGTAATTATTG
>JAZUQF010000495.1:0-3893 GCA_045605545.1 Lysinibacillus sp. | reverse complement strand
TGGCTACGGCTTCATGGCTGAGTATGAAGTAGAGCGCATCTACCGTGACTCCCGCATCAACCGTATCTTTGAGGGAACAAATGAAATCAACCGCATGATCGTACCTGGTACATTCATGAAGAAGGCGTTGAAGGGGGAACTGCCGCTTCTTCAAGTAGCACAAAACCTGCAAAACGAGCTACTCATGATGATGCCGGAAGAATTGGAAGATGCTCCACTGGCACAGGAGAAATACCTTGTGAAAAACGCGAAAAAAATCGGCGTTTTAGCGGCAGGTGCAGCGGCACAGGCATTCGGAGCGAAACTAGACAAGGAGCAGGAGCTGCTTGTGAACATCGCCAACATCGCCAACCAGTTGTACGCAATGGAATCAGCGGTGATCCGTACGCAAAAGGCAATCGAGCGTGATGGTGCGGAAAAGGCGAAGCAAAAGATCCTCTACACAGAAATCTTCTGTCAGGAAGCGTTTGCGGAAATCGAAAAAGAAGCGAAGGAAACATTGCTTGCTTCCGTGGAGGGGGATGCAGGGCGCATGATGCTGTCGGCACTGCGCAAACTGACACGCCACAACCCTTACAACCTGATTCCGAAAAAACGCGAAGCTTCTGTAAAATTGATTGAAGCGGAGAAATATATCGTCTAATATAAATAGATTTGAACGGGCCGTCCTGCCTTGCCGGGGCGGCCTTTTTCCGTAGAGGGGCAACTGCACCCGTGGCAATTTTGAAGATGAGGCATATTTTATTTATAACATGCCCGGTCAGGTAGTACAGAGCCTCCATAATTGGCAAACACTTAGCTTCATGGAAACGTATTTATAATTTTTCGCTTTTCTGGCCTTTTTCCTTTACAATGGGGAGGATAAATTCATATAAAAAGGAGCAACATTCATGGCACTTACAGTTATCCAATATCCTAAATGCACAACATGCAGAAAAGCAGTCAAATGGCTAGAAGAAAACGAAATTGCATTTGAATCCGTCCATATCGTCGAGCAAACACCTACAAAGGAAGAATTGACGGCGTTATATAAGAAAAGTGGCCTTCCTTTGAAGAAATTCTTTAATACATCGGGCAATAAATACAAAGAGCTTGGCTTGAAGGACCGCCTGGCCGATATGTCAGAAGAAGAGCAGCTGGAGCTATTGGCATCTGACGGCATGCTGATCAAGCGTCCAATCGTGACGGACGGCGAAAAAATCACCCTGGGATTCAAGGAGTCTGACTTCTCGGAAACGTGGAAATAAGCCGAACACAAGCTTGTTTTTGCCAGGGAAATGTGTCAAACTGAAAAGGATTATTGATACATTTCGTTGGGGGGATTTATTCATGAGCATTCCTAAGGACCTGCGCTACACGCAAGAGCACGAATGGGTAAAAATCGAGGGTGGTAAAGTACGTGTCGGCATCACTGAATTCGCACAGAACGAATTGGGCGATATCGTATTCGTTGAGCTTCCTGAAGTAGGGGACACAGTGGCATTCAACGAACCATTTGGCAGCGTAGAATCAGTAAAAACAGTTTCTGAATTATATTCACCGGTATCCGGTACAGTAGTGGAAGTGAATGAGGAGTTATCTGATAGCCCTGAATTCGTCAATGAATCTCCATATGAAAACGCCTGGATGATTGTCATCGAACTTTCGGATGAATCGGAAGTAGAGCAATTATTGACTGCTGAAGCATATGAAGAGTTGATCGCCGAATAATACGAAAGCGCCTGAATCTAACATTAGATTTCGGCGCTTTTTTTCAAAATAGTAGTTTCATGGCTGTAGAAAGGTTGGGGCATCCTCGGATGCTTTTTATGGAAGCGGGAGGGAAGCGGTGAATGATTGAAAAGTGTATAATTGTAGAAGGTCGCTCCGATAAATTGAAAATCGAGCCTCTTTTGGCTGAACCGGTATTAATCATTTGTACACATGGCACGAAGGATGAGGAAGCATTCGTTGACTTGCTTGAGCCGTATGAGTATTGTGAGTTTTTCACCTTTTTTGACAGGGATAAATCCGGGGACTATTTACGGAAAATGATGCGCAGAACATACAGCGAAGCCGTCCAGCTGGAGCTTCCTGCGCCCTTTACCGGGGTCGCTGAAGCCCCGGGCGCGATTGTACGCCAAATTCTGCAGGCGGCCAAATTCCAAGTGAAATAGGATGATTAGATGAAAGAATGGACAAAGAACGACTGGCAGGAAGCCCTGGAAAAAGAACAGGTAGCTGCCTTTTATTTATATACGCCAATGTGCGGTACATGCGCCGTCGCCTCTAAGATGCTGGCGATTGTGGAGGAGCTGCTGCCGAATGTGCCGATTGGCAAAGGAAATGTGAACTATCTGCAGGACCTGGCCATTCACTATGAAGTGGAGAGCGTGCCTTGTCTGCTGATTGCCCGGGATGGTAAATATGACCGAAAATTGTATGCATTTCAATCCGTACCTCATCTGTATGAAATATTAAAAAAGTAATTGACGGACAATTGCCGGGCGTGGTAAAGTAACAAACGTAAAAATAAATTTCATAACGTTACTCTTATAAAGAGCGGTGGAGGGAAGTGCCCTATGAAGCCCGGCAACCAGTACATTTGTAAAAAGGTGCCAAATCACGCAAAGCTATGCTTTGGAAGATGAGAGAGCGGTTACGTATAAATTGTACGGAAACCTTTCTGCTTATCATGGCGGAAAGGTTTTTTATGTAGAAGGAGCCATTTATGATTGAGTTACGCAACATAACAAAGATCTACAAGACGAAAAACGGCGAGCTGAAGGCCGTGGACGATGTAAATCTAACAATTGAAAGCGGAGAAATATACGGCATCATTGGATACAGTGGTGCGGGTAAAAGTACGATGATCCGCCTGCTCAACGGTCTGGAAAAGCCGACGACAGGCTCGGTTGTTGTAAATGGCGAAGAGATTTCGGCCATTGCCGGCTCGAAGCTTCGTGCGGCACGCCAGAAAATCAGCATGATCTTCCAACATTTCAACCTACTGTGGTCCCGCACGGTGGAGGAGAATATCGCCTTTCCATTGGAGATTGCAGGAGTGCCGAAGCAGGAGCGCGCCAAGCGTGTGGCGGAGCTGATTGACCTTGTCGGCCTGACGGGGCGCGGAAAAGCGTACCCTTCGCAATTGTCAGGCGGCCAGAAGCAGCGTGTCGGAATTGCAAGGGCGCTTGCCAACAACCCGGAGGTGCTGCTGTGTGACGAGGCGACTTCAGCCCTGGATCCGGAGACGACGGATTCCATCCTGGAGCTTTTACTGGATATCAATAAGCGCCTTGGGCTGACGATTGTGCTCATTACCCATGAGATGCATGTCATCCGCAAAATCTGCCACCGTGTGGCCGTTATGGAGGCGGGGAAGGTCGTAGAGTCGGGCAGGGTATTGGAAGTCTTCCAGAACCCGCAGGCGCCGATTACGAAAAGGTTCGTATCGCAGGTATCGGGGACGAATGAAACGAAAGAATCCATCGAACAGATTCTAGAAAACTATCCTTCCGGCAAGCTTGTAAAGATTACATTCATTGGACAAGCAACGGAACAGCCGGTCATTTCCAAATTGATCAAGGAATACGGTGTTGACGTGAATATCGTACACGGCTCCATTTCCCATACAACAAGCGGTCCGTACGGGACATTGATTGTACATATCGATGGTACGGAGGAGCAGGAACAGACGGCGCTGGACGTACTGGCGAATCATGAATTACAGACGGAGGTGATTGAGCATGCTTAGTCAATTATTTCCGAATGTAGACTGGGGAAAGATGTCGGAAGCGTTATACGAAACGGTATATATGACGGCTGTCTCAACATTGATTACATTTATACTAGGATTGGCAATCGGCATTTTGCTGTTTTTAACGAGCCCACATCAAGTATGGGCGAATAAA
>JAZUQF010000494.1:0-1821 GCA_045605545.1 Lysinibacillus sp. | reverse complement strand
CGCAACCACTTGGACCTATGATTGCTACCTTCTCACCAGGGGCGATGTCTAAACTTACATCTAGCAGGGCAGGGCGGGTCATGGCCGAATAATAATAGGAAACTGCCCGGCATGTGATGGAAGGGGGCTTTTCAGGGAGCACGTTGACACCTGCTGGCTGATGCAAGGGTGTAATCTCTTCCAAGCGGTCAAGCGCCGTTTTCGTCTGGCGTGCATAGGTCGGCAGCATGGCAAGCGGTACTGCCGATTCAAAGACTGTCAGCGCGACGAGTATCAGCATGGCTAAATAGAGACCATCCAGATTGTTGGTGGAAGTCAAATAAGCGCCTGTGCCTACAATAAAGAAGACGGTCATCAGTGAAACAAGCTGGTTCCAAAAGCGGGCTGTATGCGCACGGTCGAGCTCTTGTCTTTTGGCACGTGCATAGCGTCTGCTCCATGCCTGCAAGGATTGCTCCTTTGCCTCAAGCTGATGATGCAGCTGAAGGTCAAGGTAGCCATAAAAATATTCAGTGGCTTCGTTTGTGAAAATATTTTTTTCAGCGGACGAGGATTCCTCTCGCAGGGCGTACAGTATGTAAGGTACTACTGTGCTTGTCAATATGAAGCCGACCATCAGCAACAGTGCCATCCATGGTGAAAACCAGAGCGTAAAGAGGATGGTCGCCATAAAGACAAACAATGCAATGAAGGGAGGGTAAATGACCCGCAGGAAGAAATTCTGCAATACCTCCACATCCGTTGTAATCCGGTTCAGCAAATCGCCGCTTTTATAGGCATTCAATAAATTGGCATGTGGCAGCAGCCTGTCGAAAAAGTGTAGGCGTACGGCACTCGTAAAGCGAAACGTCACACGGTGGGAGATGAATCGTTCTGCATATTTACTGATGGATTTCGTGACGCCGAATAGCTTTAAGAAAGCGGTCAAAATCAAAATGACGTAAAAAGGCGGCATGAGCGCTGCCTTGGAAATGAGAAGGCCGCTCTGTGCAAATAAGGCAACGGCAGTCAGCCCACTGATTGTTCCGGCCGTCATAGCGAGCAGCACGTCTTTTTTATCGTTCCAAATCATTGTAAGCAGTGTCTTCATCTACAACATCTCCCCTTGTCATATTGCGGTATAACGGATGGTTGGCTAATTGTTTGTGGCTGCCGGAAGCAGTGATTTTCCCATCCTCCACAATATAAATCTTATCCGCATGACGGATGCTTTCGAACCGATGTGCTGCGATAATGACGGTGGCCTGCTGGCTGAGGATGCGCATCGATGCGGTCAGCAGCTTTTCGGTGACGACATCGAGTCCGGCTGTCGGCTCATCGAAGAAGAGGATGGCAGGCTTCTTCAAAAATGCCCTTGCAATCGCCACCCGTTGCTTTTCTCCGCCGGACAATCCTCGGCCGCCTTCTCCCAGGACAATATCCAAACCATTCGGAAGGGTATTCACCCAGGAGGTTAGCTGGGCTTGATCAAGGGCCCGATGGATTTCTTCATCAGTAGCGGGTATGCCCATGCAGATATTCTCCCGTAAGGTTCCGGAAAATATATAAGGATGCTGGGAAATGTAGCTCATCCGGCTGTACCAATCATGCTCGGAAAGCTGCTGCCTGGGAATGCCATCAATCAGCACTGTCCCGTCACTTAGCTCTATCAAACTGGACAGCATATTCAGGATGGTCGTCTTCCCTTGGCCGGTCTGTCCGATGAAGGCAATGGTCTCTCTCGTAGGAATATCGATTGAAATGGGCCCGATGGTAGGTCCATTTTTGTACTGGTAAACAGCTTCTTGAAGTGAAAGACGCGGCTCGGCAGCAATCCGGGCC
>JAZUQF010000493.1:0-2106 GCA_045605545.1 Lysinibacillus sp. | reverse complement strand
AGTGTTTTATAACCGCAACAAGGACAAGTATATTTCATATAGGCTCCTATCATTTTGTCCAGGCACCTAAAGCGTGGACACGTAAAATAGTTTACATAATATTATTATTGAAAGGGTTCTTCTCCATCACCTGCTGGATCTGCTCGTCTTCGATATGCGTATAAATCTGTGTCGTCGATACGCTCGAGTGGCCAAGGATGTGCTGCAAACTCCTGATGTCGGCCCCTGCTTTGTACATCATCGTCGCTGATGTATGGCGCAATTTATGTGGGGTGAGCTTTTCCTTGTGGAGTCCGGCATTGTTGATCTGCTTGACGATTTTGGCGACGGTTTGCCTTGTAAAGCGCGTCCCCTTCTGCGAAACGAACAGTGGTTCATCCCCTTCCCCCCGGTAGCTTTTCCGCTCCGGCAGATACTGTTCGAGTGCGGCCATGCATGCATCGTTCAAATAGACAGTTCGTTCCTTATCGCCCTTCCCTATTACCTTCACAGAGCGCCCCTGGATGGAATTCATATTCAACGCGCACAGTTCGGAGACGCGGATTCCTAGATTGAGAAAGAACATCATCATGCAGTAGTCGCGTTTGCTGTAGACTCTTTCTTCGATTGCAGTCATGAACACCCGCGCCTCGTCCATATTCATATAGACCGGCTTACGCTTCCCTATCTTCGGCGTTTCCAATTCTTCAGCGACATTATACTCAATCAGTCGACGTTTGCCCTTTAAGTACTTGAAAAACGACCGCAATGTCGCCACCTTTCGAGCACGTGCGGCTGCTGAATTTTTCCGTTGCACCTCACAATATTCGAGGAAAAGGTACAAATCCTCCAGCGTCAGCTCTTTAATCCACTCTATTGTAATATCCGAAATGTCGATTTTATGTATATCGCTGACCGGAATGTCCTCCTGCACAGCTTTTAGAAACCGAAAAGTCAGGATGAGGTCGTATTCATATTCCTTACGTGTACGCTGGGACTTGCCGGTGATGGTTGTTAAATAGATGCAAAAATCCCTGATGATTTTTGGTAGTTTGACTTGTGCCATATGCTCACCTCTAGCTCCTATTGTAGCATAAAAAAAGTTCCCAAATGTCGTTTGCGTTTCTGTTAATCTCCTTTCAACATCCAGATTAACCGCTGACACAAAGGATTTTAAGAGGAACTTTTAAAAAATAAGCCCTCTCTTTTTAGATTGCATGAAAAAAAGAGAAGGCTTATTTTACGAGATGAGGCCCTTGATAAGACGGGCTGATGCATAACAAAGTTCTCCATTATCCAAGTGGATGGTTCTTTCTTTTGGGCCGACTTTTTCGATTTTACTTTTATTTACGATAAAGGACTTATGACAGCGATAAAAGTCTGGATATACTTTCTCATAATCTTTTAACCGTCCGTAAAACTCAATCTGTTCATTTTCTAAATGTAAAATGATTCTATGTGAGTCCGGGGAAGCTTCAAAAAAATAAACGTCCTGAAAATTAATATTATGTGTACGGCCGATTGTTTTAATTTGCAGTTTTTGAACCTTTTCCTGTTCTCCGATTTTTACATACCGGCGATGTGCTTCCTTTAAAGTGGATAGCAATTTGTCTTGTAGTGTATCTGGATGGTCCTTAATGATGAAATCCAATACAGCTAATTTATAAATGAATGTTAGAAAGCTCATTTCCGCATGTGTTGTAATATAAACCAGGTTGGCAATCGGATCTTCTTCTCGAATTTTACTGCCTAATACAATGCCTGTTATTTCATGCTTCAAGTCTATATCGAGAAAATAACAATCGGCTTTCTTATTCTCTATAAATAATAGAATATCATTAGGGTTTGTAGTAGCAAGCGCGACCCTTATACCGTTATCTTCCATCATGGCATAGTTTTCTATTATTCTTTTGATCTTCTCCAATTGAACTACATCATCTTCACAAATAACAATATCCATCTTATCTGCACCTTTCAAACCCTATTTCTTGAATAAAATGAGGAGGATTGATTTTCCGGCTTGCTTTCCACGGGCATGGCCTCAGCCTCCTCGTCGCTCGTATCTCGGTGCTCAATCACTTCTCTTTCGTCACAAATAAATTTCCTGCGGGGTCTTAAGTCGGAGGC
>JAZUQF010000492.1:0-4954 GCA_045605545.1 Lysinibacillus sp. | reverse complement strand
ATCAACGTTGAGGCAGTTGATACTCCCCCACACGAGGCAAGTATGAATGTGAAAAGGATAATGAATAACCCAAAAGTTTTCTTCATAAATCTTCCTCCGACAATTAAATAATGCTTTTCAACAGTCTGGCTTCGTTTGTCGCATAAGCCGTCCTCTTATCATCAATTTTAGCACAAAGAGCCTTGTCCTCTTTAACACTCTCAGATATTTCGAATTTATTTACATAACCTATTCCAACCGCTAATTATACAGAAATTCCTAGGTGTTTCTATTTCCTCTTTCAGAGGGATATACATATGACAGCCTTGATTCTATTACTACGTCTCACGGCCTGCCTGCTTTTTACACAAAAACAATACATATTCCAACCGATTCCTTCTATATATTAGTGGTAACGAGGAAGGGAGCGGGCGGGTATGGGAAGAGCGGAAATCATCGATAACATAGAATGGACTTTACGAGAGATTGAAAAACTTGACCTCCTGAAGGAAGAATATGAAAGCTTCCAAGCTGAGAATCCGGTGCAGGATTCGCTGTACCGTTATTATGTGGAAAGTGAGTATGTACTGCCGGACCTTTTCCGGCTGATTTTGCTGCTGATTGGCATCGGGATTCCGGTTTGGTTCGCTCTGGGGGCTCCGGGCCTGCTGGCAAAGCTAGTCGTGTTCGCAGTACTGGCCGTCGTTTGCCATTTTGCTTCGCAGCCGGTCAAATATCTATTGATGAGAATCGATTTCTTCCTCAATCAGGAGGGCATTGAGGAAGATTATGTGGAGGACTGTCGCCTATTTGATGAGGAAAGCGAGCAGCTGCTTCAACCGATTCGTGAAGCGACGGATGAGCTGCGCCGCTATTCCATCATTCCGTCCGACTATTGGTCGCAGGCGGCGGTACAGAAGATGCTTCATTACTTCAGGAGCCTCCGGGTGGACACGATGAAGGAGTGCATCAATCTGTATGAAACGGAAACGCGTGAAGATACGCACTCCTACAAGCTACAGGGGGCGATCAAGGACAAGCTTAACAAAGAGGAGCTGCTCCGTCAGCTTGACGAGCAGAGCCAGCTGATAGAAGAGTTGACCGAAAAAATCAATAGCCAGCAGAGTGAAATCGAAGAGCTGAAGGAGTCGGTGGAAGCTTCCTGAAAAAAAGGAGGCATTTTTATTCCGCCCTTCTTTCGGGAGACAAAAAAGAGCTGCCCAGAAAGTAAACTTTCTGAACAGCTCGAGTGAACCTTATAGCGGTATGAATTTCAGCGGGTTCATGTTGCCTGTCTTTTGGTTGACCCATGTACCTTGATGGATTTCGAAATGAAGGTGGGGACCGGTCGAGCGTCCTGTGTTGCCCATTTTCGCAATTTGCATTCCCTTGCTCACTTTTGTGCCGACGCTGACATTGAAGGAGCTCAAGTGGGCATAAAGGGATGTATAGATCTGCCCGTCGATCGAGTGCGTGACCATAATGGCATTTCCATACGTGCTGAGCGGCGCCGCAAAGGAGACGATGCCGTCTGCGGCGGCGGCGACCGGCGTGCCGGATGAGTTTGCAATATCGATTCCGTAATGATACTCGGAACCGCCCAAGTCCCTCCAGCCGTATCCGGAAGTGAAGCGGCCTGACGCCGGCTTCGTCCAGCTGCCGCTGGATACCTGTGGTGCGGAACCACCGCCGCCACCTGAAGATGACGGAGCACGAGATGTAGTAGCCTTTTTAGCAGAAGCGGCTTTTTCGGCGGCAGCTTTGGCAGCGGCAGCCTTTGCAGCAGCTTCTTTCCTCACAATCTCGGCAATCCGGGCTTGTTCTGCCTGGATGGATTGCTGCAATTCTGCGGAGATTTGCACAGCTTCAGAATATTCTTCCTCCAGCTTCACCTTTTCGGAGCGTAGCTGCTCCTGTTGTGCCTCCAGCTCATCCAACAGCTTATTTTTCTGCGCTTTTTGGGAGTCAAGGGACGCTTTTAATTGATCAAGCGATGCTTTATCTTCCTCGAGCTCTTTCCGCTTTGATTCGAGGGACTTTTTATCCTCCTCCAACGCTTCCTGGTCATTTTGCTGTTCACACATGATTTCCTTGTCTGCATCAATCAGAGTAGTAACTGCCGAGAAGCGGTCGATGAAATCAACAAAGCTGTTCGCACCAAGCAGAACGTCCAAGTAGCTGACAGAGCCGGTTTCCTGGATTGCACGGGCACGCTCACGCAGCAGCTCGTCCCGCTCTTCAATTTTCTGTATCAATAGTTGAATGGAATTCGTTAAGGCAGTGATTTCTTCATTTGTCTCATTTATATTATTGATGGCCGTCTGCATTTTTTCGTTGGTGCGGAGAATGTCATCATCCAATTTTTTAATCTGGTCGTAAACTTTGGTCTGTGTCGCTTCAATACCGTCCACTTTCGTCTGCTTGTCCTTGATTTCCGTATTTAGGCGACCTTTCTCCGATTCGTTTTGCTGCTGTTCTTGTTTTAGTTCATCAAGTGTTGCAGCTGTTCCGGTAGATCCGATGAATAGGGAGGATGCTAGTAGCAATGCTGTATATTGTAGAGGTCTCTTGAATTTGTTGATCAATTTTGCAAACCTTCTTTTCTATGAGTATCGTAAGCTGGTCAATGTCTGCAATCTTAAAATTGAGTTGGACAAGGCCGGCCTGCTTGATTAAGAATCGACCTTTCATATGCTACCACTTTTATACAGGGGTGTCTAATAAGGTGTATTATTTCCACATGATACTATTCATATGGAACCCGAAACCGCTGATATATTTTCCGCAACAAAAAAATGGAGCATCATTTCACAGGTGATTTCTTTTTTTGATTCTCCGAAAAGTGTAAAGACACAAAATGGACATGTTTTATATAATAAATTTGATATAAAGGAATATTTTAGATTGCTATCAAATATATAAGATAAATAGAGAGAGAAGAATAGAATAGGGAGATTCCTTCCAAAGCAGAACTGTTTTTTAGATTTGTTTCATTCTATATAAAGAATGAAAAGGCGCAAACAAATAACCGGCATCATATTCTCTCAATCGTAGTAGCTGTTGCAATCGTCTAGTGCTTTTATATCAACATGGGGGGAATAATAGTATGTTTTCAGTTGTTAAACCAAGGGCCAAAATGCAGGAGCTGCTTTCATTTGATTCGGAGATGTCGGTTTCAAACCATTTCCAAGAGACAATGTTCAGCTGTCACTTTACATCATCTGATGAGGAAAAAATGCAATTTTTATATGAAAAGTGCCAGAACTCTAAGCCGGCACTGAGTGAAATTTGCATGTGCTACCTGGAGGAGATTGCTCCGCAAGGGAGAAATCCATATACAGCCCGGCAGGTTGAACAATTTATTCATCATTTTTTCATCAGTAAAAAAGACGAGTATTTTGTGAAGGAAAATAAAAGAATGTTCATGTCGCTCCGGCAGGATCATTTTGAGGCGGATCGAGTGATGATCATCCTGGAGCAGTTTGCTGGCTCCATCATGAAGAAAATTATGGACGAGCTTGATTTATCGGCTACCGAGACCTTTGAATATATGAAAGCCGTCTCCTCCTCGACAAGCATAGTAAAGCAGTTGCTGATTGAAGTCATGACAGAGCAGATGCTTGAAGAGGTGATCGAGGAACTATCCTTGCTGATGGACCAAAAAGGCAGTATGTGGCACATAGAGGAACTGACAGAAGGTGTACATAACCGTTTTCAGTCAACCATAGCGTAACTTTTAGGGAAAATGAAATCCACAGCTACAGACCAGTAGAAGGCAGCCATCCGTGCACGGATGGCTGCTTTTTACGCTTGGAGAACCTATCTCTCAAGCTCAATATATTCCCGCAACAGCTTCCAGTCACCCTGTTCCTTGCGCCAGATGAACATGCATTGCGCCGGGAAGGATTCTCCGCTAATTGTATTCACCTCTCTGCCGAAGACAACCATTTCATGACCATCTCCTCGCTCTTTGATAGAGAGGATATCGAAGCTTTTGGAGGCATTCCCTTCGTTGACAAGAACCCCTTCCAAATCATAATCGTAATAATATTCCATTGGTTTTTCCAACTTCGAGTGTCCCCAGTAGCCAGTAAAATCCTTGGACATGAAACGTCTGATGCCATCCCCGCTCTTACTGATGAAACCTTCGTTCCAACTGCTGAAGTAATCATCCAGCACCCTTTCAATCGTCTTCTCCATACCGCAGCCTCCCTATAAAATGTAAGATTCCATAGTAGAATTCAACAGTCTTTCAGTTAATCCTTCTAGCTGAATGTTTACCAATCCAGGTCTTCACAGTAAAATGGTAGTAATAAAATTCCTAATATAGAAAATAACAATGATGCTGTTGCCGGTATCGGGCAACGGCAGGAGGGGAGCTGGTAAGGCGATGAAGAATGTCTGTCAAGAGAACCTGGAAAAATACAAGAATCCTGCTGGCTATGATGCCCTATACAACGACTATGTGGAGGACCTGGCGTATATCGATGAGGCGGCGTCCGGTGCAGATGGGCCCGTCATTGAGCTGGCATGCGGCACAGGGAGGCTGGCCATCCCCATGGCAAGGCGCGGCTACCAAATCATAGGCGTCGATATCCATGACGGCATGCTGGCGCTTGCGCGGCAGAAGACGGAACAAGAGAAGCTGGATATTGCATTCTACAGGCAGGATTGCACCGAACTGGATCTCGATTTGAAGGCGCCGCTCATCTATATGACGGGCAATTCCTTTCAGCATTTCCTGACGAACGAAAGCCAGAATGCACTGTTTGAATCGGTAAAGCGGCATCTGCAGCCGCATGGGCATTTTATTTTTGATACGAGAAACCCAGCCCTCAGTGAGCTTGTGGAAGTATATGAGCACATCACGCAAAAGAAGGAGGGGTCAGTGGTGCGCATGGAGATGGAGACGGAGGTGTATAATCCGGTAACGCAGATTCTCCACTGTACGACAGTCATCGAAACGGTCGAGGAG
>JAZUQF010000491.1:0-10696 GCA_045605545.1 Lysinibacillus sp. | reverse complement strand
TATCAGAGTAAAAAGCACATGAAATGAAGGGCGGCGACTCCAGCGGGAACAGCGAGACAGCCGAGACCCCGCAGGAGCAAAGCGACGAGGAGGCTTGGCCTCGCCCGCGGAAAGCGTCCGCCCGTAATGGAATGGGCAGTCTGACAATGGACTTTTTATTGAGGCTGAGTAGTTATCAAAAGTGGGAGACGAAACTAAAAAGGATTGCCTGCTAATGAAAGGAGGCAATCCTTAAAGTGATGGGATATATAATCATCCAAGACATTCTAGCGTATCATTCAAAAGCCTTCTTGAACCGCTGGACGCCATCCTTCACGGTTTCGAACGGGGCGGCGACATTCATGCGTAAAAATCCACGGCCGGCTTCCCCATATTTCGAACCGGGTTCGAGTGCCAGCTTTCCAATCGACAGGAGACGGTCCATCATTTCTTTTTCCTCGATTCCCGTAGCGCGGTAGTCGATCCACATCAAATAGGTAGCTTGCGGCTTTGCGACTTGGATGCCCGGAATGGAAGCCAGCTCCTGGATGACATAATCCATATTGCGGGATAAGTAGGCAAGCAGCTCATCCAGCCATGCATCCCCGTGTGCATAGGCAGCCTGGGTCGCTGCAGAGGCGAATGCATTCAGCTCGAATTGACCGTGGGCAAGGGCATGCTGCGCAAGTTTTGTGCGGAATTGCGAATCAGGTACGACCATCATGGCGGCTTGAATGCCCGCGATGTTGAATGTCTTTGTAGGAGCGATGCATGTAATGATCTTCGCTTCATCAGCGCGCTTCACTGTCAGCAGAGGGATGTGACGGCTCCCGTCAATCAGCAGGTCGGCATGGACTTCGTCTGAGATGATCATGACATCATACAGGATGGCAAGCTCAATAAGACGCTCCAAATCCTCCTGCGGCCACACGATGCCGCCGGGATTATGCGGATTGCATAAAATGTATAGGCTCACCCCTTGCTTGAAGGTTTCTTCAAGGCTATTGAAGTCATAGCGGTAGGAGCCGTTCTCTTCCAGTAGATCGCATGATACAATTTCACGCTGCTGATGCTTCGGAACGTTGAAGAACGGGGGATAGACGGGTGTCGAGATGGCAATTTTATCTCCAGGTTCCGTAAATGTTTCTACTATACTGGCGATTGCCGGTACGACCCCTTGATTAAATAGGATTGTCACAGGATCGATTGTCCATTGATGACGTCGTTCAAACCAGGAAACGATGGCTTTTTTACAATCATCGCAAACATAGGAGTAGCCGAACACTGGATGCTTCAGGCGTTCGGATAATGCATCGATGACTTCTTTTGGTGCAGCAAAGTCCATATCCGCAACCCACATCGGCAGAACTTCCGAAGTATCCGGCAGATTGTACACCATATCCATTTTGTCCCACTTAACCGAGCGCGTGCTTCTTCGTACATAAGCTTCATCAAAAATTGCCATACTATCACTCTTTTCTTTTAGTTGGTATGATAGTTATGGTATCATACAAAATAATGAAAAGAGTAGTCAGGGGAGTTACCGTGGAGAATATCGAGATGAATAAAAAAGCGGTTTCGACGCTTGCGAAATGGGATCCATTCAAGTTGGGTGAGGGCAGCTATGATACGGAAACGGCAGATGTAGTGGCGGCCCTTCAAGAAATCGATGATCCGAGCAGGCTGGGCAAAGTCATCCAGGAAGTGTATGAGCTTTCGTTTGAGGAGTGGATTCCGTTCGAGGATTGCGTGGATATTGCGCGCAAGCTGATTGCCATTAAATATGAGGCGAAATGCATCATTTAAAAAACTCGGCCTTTGCCGAGTTTTTTAATTGTGCAACGTGTCCATTAAATTGGAAGCGGGTACTTCCAGGACGTTCGATAATTTTAAGACGGTCTGAATGGAAGGTGTAGATTCGCCGTTCTCGTACAAGGCCAACTTTTCAACTCCGATTTGCGTCTTCCGGGACAACTCCTCCAATGACCAGTTACGTTCTTCACGTAGCTGTGTCAATAACTCATGAAGCGTGATTTTCATAAAGCGAGCACATCCTTTCAGAATATTTGTATAAGTTTATTATAATACGTAAAGGAGGCAATAAATGCTTCTTTTTTGTCAAAAATGCGAACGTTAAAAACGGGACCCTCATATGTAGAGGATCCCGTTTTTCGTCTAGGCAAAGGCGCTTCTTATTAAAATGACGAGAATGGCGACCGGAGCCAGGTAGCGTACAATCACCAGCCAGATGTTGAAAATCACCGGAGATGAGCTCAGTTCCTGCTGTGAAATCTTCTTCGAGTAATGGAAGCCTGCAAACAGTGAAATGAATAATGCACCAATCGGCATCAGGATACTGCTTGTAAGGTAGTCGGCAAAGTCAAAGAAGTTTTTCCCCATGATTGTAAAGTCGCTCATCACCCCATAGGACAGGGCACTAGGAATCCCTAAAAGGAAGATGAGGGCTGCGAAAATCCATGAAGCGCGTCTGCGTCCACTTGTCTTCTTCCCGATGCCGATGGATACCACAACCTCCAATAAGGCGATGGCTGAGGTCACTGTCGCAAACAGCAGAAGGATGAAGAAGATGATTAAAAACAAGCCGCCCATCGGCAGTTGTTCAAATACGGCGGGAATCATGATGAATACAAGCCCCGGTCCTTGCTCGGGAGAATAGCCAAGAGCAAATACTGCCGGGAAAATGACGAGTCCAGCCAAAATGGAAATGAAGATGTTCATGATTGCCACATTGCCAGCAGAGCTGACGATATGTTCCTTGGGCGATAGGTAGGAAGAGTACGTAATCATCGCCGAAACGCCGACACTCAATGAGAAGAAGGCCTGGCCCAGAGCGAGCAGCAGCGTTTCTGCATTAAAGTACGACCAATCCGGGACAAACATGAATTTTATCCCTTCCATAGCACCTTCCAGTGTGACAGAGCGGATGAACAGAAGGATGAAGAAGATGAACAGCAGCGGCATCATCCACTTGCTCGCCACTTCAATCCCGCTTTTAATGCCTGCCTGTACAATCAGCAGGGTCAACAGCATGAAAGCGCCCTGGGCTACCAGAACCTCCACAGGGTTTGAAATGATATCGTTGAATAAAGAAGCAAAATCCAAGCCTTGTCCCGTCAGCTGCAGCGTTGCAGCCCGGAATAGATAGCTTAGAATCCAACCGCCTACGACACTGTAAAACGATAAAATAATGCCGCATGCGATAAGACCGAGCCAGCCGACCATATACCAGGGCTTGCCTGGAGCCTGCGTCTTGAATGAATTGATGGGGTCGAGCTGGCCCCGGCGTCCAATCATAAATTCTGCTATTAAAATAGGAAGACCGATTACGACAGTACACAAAATGAAGAGAAGAATGAATACACTTCCTCCGTTCGTCCCTGCCATATACGGGAATTTCCAAATTGCCCCAAGTCCGATTGCACTACCAGCAGCTGCTAATATAAAACCAATCTTGGAGGCGAATTGATCTCTAGATGACAAAATAAAACCTCCTTAGAAATAGAAAACGTATTCATTTTATCGTATTATAATGCGAAAACATAGGTGTTTTTTTAAAAAGTTCTGAAATATGTATGGCTATTGCAAGCGTGGGAAACTGCAGTGTAAATACTGGAAATCCTCTTAGCTCTATATGCATACGGAACATTCTTTGTGGCACATCATCGTATATGTTATAATTTAACATGACATTTTCGTATATAAGTGAAGAGAAAGTAGGATTACGCTATGGCAAAAAAATATGAAGTAGGTGACGTGCTAACTGGGAAAGTTACGGGAATCCAGCCGTATGGAGCATTTGTGTCGTTGGACGAACACACGCAGGGGCTTGTTCATATTTCGGAAATTACGTATGGATTTGTAAAGGATGTCCATGATCATTTAAAAGTAGGGGAGGAAATCACGGTAAAAGTGCTGGAGGTGGACGATGAAGCAAAGAAAATCAGCCTATCCATCCGTATGCTGCACGAGCCGCCCCACCCTAAAAAGCGTGAGCAGCTACCTCGTAAATCATTGCAGGATCGCGTGGATGAGGCGGATGCAAATGGCTTTCAAGTATTGAAGCGTAAGCTGCGGGACTGGATAGAGAAGGCGGGGGAGTAACGTGAACATTCCCATGGCTAGAACGGACTGATAGCAAGGTGCAGGAAACAAGGATATTGTCCCCTGCACCTTTTTTGATGGAAAGGTGTCATCGGGAGAGGAAGGCATATGTTTTATCTGGGCAAGAACTTAGAATAGGACTATCTGCAACAAAGGTAAGGCGATTAGGGGCAATCCGCCGTCTTTAAGCGATAGGGGATGCGATAGAATAGAAGTAAAGCAGAATTTGGCCTGGTCGAGGGAGAGCCTGCTCAACCTCGAACGGACAGCGGATATGAAGCCGGGATGGACGCTGTCTCTCACTGGGAAATCTGAGAGGGCAGGATGAAGCGTAAAGTCCTGGCTGGATGTAATAAGATTAGAAGTTTCATCATGAAAGTAGGTGGGAAAGTATAATATATAGTGCCCTGGGCTTCCGGCTGGCCGGGTGTCAGTAGGTCCACCGGATTGTTTTAAGATAGTAGGCTTACATGGTGACGTCAAGTGGTAGGGCGAATATCACGGAATGTTTATGCTGGTTAATGAAGAATGTAAGCGCAGACATGATTAAGAAAACAAAGACGTAAAAGTGTGCAAAATGTGACAAAATAATAACCAATTCCGATTAGAAGTATGTTACAATGTTGGCATTATGACTAATTAAATTTAAAGAGGCGAATAATATAATGGCTGAAAATTTAAACCTATTCACATCAACACAGGAAGTTATTCAAGAAGCGTTAGGCAAGCTTGGCTATGATGAAGCAATGTACGACTTATTGAAGGAACCGCTACGGATGCTCACTGTACGCATTCCTGTAAAAATGGATGATGGTACGACGAAAGTATTCACTGGCTACCGTGCACAGCATTCCGATGCAGTAGGTCCGACAAAAGGTGGTGTACGATTCCACCCGATGGTTAGCGAAGAAGAGGTAAAGGCACTTTCTATGTGGATGACATTGAAGTGCGGCATCGTGGACCTTCCGTATGGAGGGGGTAAAGGCGGCGTCATCTGCGACCCTCGTCAAATGTCTATGGGTGAATTGGAACGCTTGAGCCGTGGCTACGTTCGTGCGATTAGCCAGGTTGTAGGGCCGACAAAAGATATCCCGGCACCGGACGTTTTCACAAATGCGCAGATCATGGCATGGATGATGGACGAATACAGCCGCATAGATGAATTCAACTCACCAGGATTCATCACGGGTAAACCGATTGTTCTCGGTGGTTCGCAAGGGCGCGACCGTGCGACGGCGGAAGGTGTGACGATCGTCATTCAGGAAGCGGCGAAAAAACGCGGTATCGACATCAAGGATGCCCGCGTCGTCATCCAGGGCTTCGGTAACGCCGGAAGCTTTCTGGCAAAATTCATGAGTGATTTAGGTGTGAAGGTCATCGGTATTTCCGATGCTTACGGTGCCCTGCATGATCCAAACGGCTTGGATATCGATTACTTGCTGGACCGTCGTGATTCTTTCGGGACTGTTACGACCCTCTTCGAAAATACGATTACAAACAAAGAGCTGCTAGAGTTGGAATGTGATATTTTAGTGCCTGCAGCAATCGAAAATCAAATTACGGCCGAAAATGCACATAACATCAAGGCGAGCATTATCGTAGAGGCGGCAAACGGCCCGACAACTGCGGAAGCAACGAAAATCCTGGCTGAGCGGGACATTCTTTTAGTGCCGGATGTATTGGCATCAGCCGGTGGTGTAACGGTGTCCTACTTTGAATGGGTACAGAATAACCAAGGCTACTACTGGACAGAAGAAGAAGTGCGCGAAAAGCTATACCGCAAAATGGTGGATGCATTCGAGAATGTGTATGCAACAGCGACAAACCGCAACATCAATATGCGCCTTGCAGCGTATATGGTCGGTGTCCGTCGTACAGCCGAAGCTTCCCGCTTCCGTGGATGGGTATAATAATAGATAGACAAACTCCTTGTTCGGGATGTACCTGAACAAGGAGTTTTTTGGTTTCCCGAATATACTGGTTGGATTAAGGGGGATGGAAAAGCCCCCTGAATGCTGATTTTTTTCTTTTATTATACAAATATGAGAAAATAGATTGAAGGGAGAGATAGCAATGAATGAATTTACTTTTTGGAATCCAGTCAGACTGCACTTCGGAAAAAACAGCATGGAGCAGTTGGTAAAGGAGGCCCACCCTTACCACAAAGTGCTGATTGTATATGGAGGCGGCAGTATTAAAAAGAACGGCGTCTATGAGGATGTGACAAGTGCACTGGCGGGCAAGGAAATCTTTGAACTTTCCGGTGTCGAGCCGAACCCTCGTGTTTCGACGGCACGGAAGGGAATCGAGATTTGCAAGGAAGAAGGCATCGACCTAGTGCTGGCTGTCGGTGGAGGTTCGGTGATCGACTGTGCGAAATTGATTGCAGCGGGAGCGAAAATCGAAGAGGATGCATGGGATTTGGTAAAGAAAAAGGTATTTGCGAAAGAGGCCCTTCCATTAGGGACGGTATTGACGTTGGCGGCCACGGCATCGGAAATGAACTCCGGCTCGGTCATCACTAATTTGGAAACGAAAGAGAAGCTAGGTTGGGGCAGCCCGGCCACGTTCCCACAGTTCTCGATTTTGAATCCGAGCTATACATTTACTGTGCCCGCCGACCAGACAGTGAACGGTATTGTGGACACGATGACGCATATTTTTGAGCAATATTTCAATAACGCAACGAATACACCGCTCACAGATGAGATGAGCGAAGGAATCTTGCGCACAATCATCGAAGTGGCTCCGAAAGTTTTGAAGGAGCCTGATAACTACGAGCATCGGGAAACATTGATGCTTGCAGGGACGATAGGACTGAACGGCTTCCTGTCGATGGGCTCTCGCGGGGATTGGGCGACTCATAATATTGAACATGCTGTTTCCGCGTATTATGACATTCCGCACGCTGCGGGTCTGGCCATCCTTTTCCCAAACTGGATGCGTCATAATCTTCATGTCAACCCATCGCGCTTTGCTCGTCTTGCGGAGAAGGTTTTCGGTGTGGAGCGCCAGGGTCGTCATGATGAAGAAGTGGCACTTGAGGGAATTGAGCGCCTAAGCGCATTCTGGAAATCGATTGGGGCACCGAGCCGCTTAGCGGATTTCAATATTACGGATACGGATTTCGAAGGCATTATCGAACATACCATGTTCAACGGTCCATTCGGTAATTTCAATAAACTTGACCGTGAAGATGTTCGCAACATTTTACAATTATCTTTATAAGTGGAGCTCTGTTAATGCTTGTATGCATCAGCTTCCATACAAAAGGCTGGCCGGTGATGTTGTTTCACCGGCCAGCCTTTTTTTGTTTGTGCAGTTTATTTTTCTCGTTCTCCGGGGGCGTCCCAAGGTGAGGGTGTCTTCATGGCTAGAGAGCTGGCTTTGCCTGTAATCATTATTTCCAATTGGTAATACTATCATCTTCATCAAATGACAGTGTCACTTTTGTTACGCCCTTCTGCGACATGAGCAGTTTGGTCAAGTGGTCACGCACATCGTCTAAATAGGCAAGGGATAGTTCTGGATTTGTTTCCGCGACTACCTCCACATGGAGGAACTCCCCCTCTTTAATGACTTCTAGACGGGCGATGTCCTTTACGTGGGGGTCTTCCATCACAAGCTGGCCGATGTGCATCATCATTTCCTCGTCCGTCTCTCCGATTGCGCCTCTTGCATTGTCCAAAAAGACGCGGCCGACGACGTAGAACATCATTACACCGATGATGATCGATACAAGCCCTTCTATGCGATAAAATCCTGTGAAATGGGCGATGACGATAGCGACGAAAGCAAGTATATTCCCGCTTGTCGCGACTAAATCTTCCATCCATACAAGCTTGGTAGCCGGCTTTGCTCGGTTTAAGTACTTGGCTGATAGTGGGATGGACATAAGCCCGGCATGCTCAACTCCAACTTCATGCAGGATTTCCTTTGCTGCTTTATGTAGCACAAAGCTCTCCAGGATAATACCGATTGCTAGTACACCAAGAGCGATATACACACCGTTGGATTCAGTGGCGGGATGCATGAAGTGATGCCAACCTTCTTTAATAGTTTCATAGGAAAGAATTGCGACAATGAGTACGGCACCGAGACATACAAGATTGACGACCCTGCCGTAGCCGTTCGGGAATTGGGGTGTCGGTGCTTTTTTGGATAAAGCTGAACCGATGTAAACGAAGAATTGGTTTGCTGCGTCCCCGAATGAATGCATCATTTCTGCAAACATGGCTACATTGCCTGTGAAGAAGAAGGCCGCCCCTTTAATGATGCCTAAAAATGAATTGACAAATGCTGCGATGAGGGAGGGTTTGTTCCCGCCTTTTAATAGTAAAATAAGCTGACTCATAATTCCTCCTCCTTAAATATGTTGCCTTCATTAACCTTTCACCAATACTTAAAAATCAATTTCGATTTTTTCGATGAACTCTAATTCCTGCAAGATGGTGTAGATCCATACCGTATCCTCTGGAATGAGGGTAGAGAAACGGATATGTATTTCGTGGTTATACACATTATCTTTCACTGGGAAATCCCGTATGCCCACATGTTCAATGACCATACCGTGTTCTGTCATTCTCTCAGTCAAGATTGGTAGATTCGAAATATCGGCGATAATCACCTTCAATGACAATTCCCGCATGCGCAGTCTTTTCGGGCCGATTTTGATGAGGAAAGGCGCGATGATTTCAATACCGATAACGACAATAAGCACCGTTGCGAATGCCTGGAAGTAAAATCCGGCCCCGACGGCGATGCCGATGCCGGCAGCCCCCCATATCATTGCCGCTGTCGTCAGCCCAGTTATGCTGTCATTCCCTCGACGTAGAATGACCCCAGCCCCTAGAAAGCCGATGCCGCTCACCACCTGGGCGGCTAGGCGCAATGGATCCATCGTGATATTGATGTCATCCCTTGGCGGTGTCATATAGGCCGTTTCGATGGAGATGGTTGTAAGTAAACAACTGAACGTTGCAATGACCAGACTCGTTTTCAATCCCACCGGCTTCTTTTTTAATTCCCTTTCTATCCCGATGATTAAACTTAAGGTACCGGCAATCACTAATTTCACTAATATTTCAATAGACAACGAATCAATTAGTAGAAAATCCATTCAATATCATCCTTCCTTGTATTTCGACTTGCGAATGAAAATGTGTGGTGTAAAATAAAGTGAAGCTTCATTGGGTGAGCATTTTGATGTGCGGGATTCCGGTAGATCTTTCTCCTGCTAGAACTCACATATGGAGCCTGTAGTTGCTATGTGGGTAACTGTCTGTATGAGCAATATGCTTTTCACTCTATGTAAACGAATGCTTTCTATATAGATAAATGCCTGTCCATTCATGTATGGTAAAGGGAATAAAGGTGGTGATTATATGGTTAGTCGAAAAGCAGGTCCTTATATGGCGATTGTCATCGGAGTAGTCTCCGTTTCAATGTCGGCAATTTTTGTGAAATTAGCAAATGCAGAATCGGCTGTCATTGCTTTTTATCGTATGTTTTTCTCGGTGCTTATTATGAGTCCGATATTTTTCATGAAATATAGAAGCGAACTGAAGCAGCTACATAAAAAAGATTGGGTTTACTCGACCGTTGCAGGGGTATTCTTGGCTTTTCACTTCATTCTATGGTTTGAGTCTTTGAATTACACTTCTGTGGCGAGCTCTACGGTATTGGTTACTCTACAACCGCTATTTGCATTTGTCGGTACATACATTTTTTTTAAGGAAAAGGTGTCCCTCCAGTCTATTGTAGCAGGTGCTGTAGCAATTGTAGGGAGTTTCCTAGTCGGTTGGGGGGATTTCCGAATTAGCGGCTCTGCCCTTTACGGGGATATGCTCGCATTAATCGCCTGTGCGCTTATAACGGGTTATTTATTATTTGGACAAGATGTGCGGAAGCGCTTATCCCTCATGACGTATACAATGGTCGTCTACAGCGTAAGTACCGTCTGCTTGTTTTTTTATGTATTAATAATGGGACAATCTTTTGGACCGTATGAAACATCCGATTGGTTTTGGTTTATTATGCTGGCGCTTGTCCCTAATCTATTGGGGCATACGTTATTCAATTGGTCTTTGAAATGGGTAAGCACAAATACAATCTCAGTAGCGATACTATTTGAGCCTGTGGGTGCTGCTGTATTGGCTTATTTTATTTTTGCGGAAAAATTAATGGTTTCTCAGATAGTAGGGGGACTAGTAATAGTAGTGGGAATAGCGCTGTTTATCATCGACATTAAAAAAATGAAAACATTTTTCAAAAAAACTATTGCGTAATTTTAAATGTCGTTGTATAGTATTACTTGTCCTTAACGAGACGGGCAATATTCGGAAGTGAAGAAAAAAACTTTTGCGTAGTGTTGACATCAACTTAAGGATAAGTTAATATGATGAAGTCGCAGTTAAAGTGACGAAATGAACTTTGAAAACTGAACAAGCAAGACGTTAACAATAATTTTCTTTCTTAATGGAAAGAGACAATTTGACTATAAATTAGTCAGCAAAATTTTGAGCTTAACTCAAACTACTTTTATGGAGAGTTTGATCCTGGCTCAGGACGAACGCTGGCGGCGTGCCTAATACAT
>JAZUQF010000490.1:0-1834 GCA_045605545.1 Lysinibacillus sp. | reverse complement strand
GGTGTTAAATATTTTCCTATGTAGTCCATGATTTTTGCTGGGTTCAACGAGAAATAAAAGACGACCGCAAAAAAGATGAAGCTGAATACTACTAGCCATAGTTGAACGTTTGCCGGATCGATGAACGGCTCGAACCCTACTACAAACGGAACGGTCGCCGTACGTGGTATCGCAAAGAATGGGCCGATTGTCAAATATAGCGCCATCGCAAAGACGACACCGAACACCGGATGCACACGACTCGCCAAATCCCGCAGGCCATTACTGCCAGATAGGCCGATTGCCAGTATGCCTAAAAATGGCAGGCCGATCGCCGTCACTAAAAAGCCGAGCAACGCCCACCAATAATTCGTCCCGGCAAGCTGCCCCATCTGAATCGGGAATATTAAATTCCCTGCACCAAAGAACATCCCAAATAGCATTGTTCCGATAATTGCATAAGTTGAAAATGATACCTTCTTCTCCATTGTGCTATGTCTCCTAAGCTGTTTTTGTTGCTGCAGGTGGTCGCCCACAGAGATGCAGGACTTCTTCCTTCGCATCATCTTAAATAGTTGTTTGTTTTCTTTCAGCATCCTCCTGTACATTCATCAAAAAAGGCATACAAAAAACCCCATCCCAAAAAAGGGACGGGGTTAACCGCGAATACCACCCTAATTCTATTGAAAAAACGCTCAATAGCACTCAGCAACGTACAATCATACGCGATCTTTTTAACGGTAGACACCCGGGTCAGCTTACTATAGTTCAACCAACCTTCTCAGAGAGGATTTTCATGTAACATTTGCACACCGACTTCCACCAGCACGTCGGCTCTCTGTAGAACAAATAGGAACATTACTCTTTCTCATCAACGAATTTGTATGCTTTTATTAGAGGATACTTTAGCAAACCAAAAATAAATAGTCAATGCACGCTTCATAATGATTGGTATTTTTCGAATAAAAGAGCTTTTTCAGTGCTTCAGCTCGCCTTTCCTGCCGAAAGCCAGAGTACGATTTTTTCCAAACTTAGATAATACTAGCCGATCCTCTCATGAATGCTACTGATGTTCCGCCATCCGTAGACAAGCTCTTTCAGCTTCTTCCCTCCGATTTCCACCTCTACCGTATCAATCACCTGGCCGCCGAGCGCTTCATAGAAACGTTTCGCTTCATTTTCCTCCAGGATGCTTACGACCATTGAACTGAAGCCCAATGTCTCGATTTCCTCAATCAGCGTTTTGACTAGACGCTTTCCTAGTCCCCGGCTCTGGTAGGAATCCGATATATATAATGTGCTCAGTTCACCCTGGAAGTCTTCATACTCCCCGCTTCTTTCCCTGCCGCCTGTTACAAAACCGATGATTTGCCCTTCTCCATTCTCGGCTACAAAGACGCAGCCTTCTAGCAGAACGTTTTCCCACAGCCTCTTTTTCTTTTCATATGTCATGTTCTTCAAGAAGTCATGCGGGACGATGTCTTTGTACGTCGTCCGCCAACTATCCACATGCACCTTGGCTATGCCGGCCGCATCAGCCATTTTCGCCCTACGAATCATCATTTGTGATCCCCTCCGACATCTACTATGAGCAGAACAGCTTTTACTATTTCTTATTCTACAAAAGCCTCCATATCCCTGCTCAACTAGAAAAGGAGCCACCTGGAAAGTTTCGACTTTCCGGACAGCTCTCTACTTGAAAGCACTCCACTTTTCGCCCACTGTCCCTGCAATGGTCGTAACGTGCCAACCGCTACACTTTTCATCATTCCAACTCATTCCTTTACAAAAGAACTTATAGTATTATTATAGTAAGTATTCTACTTTCAGGAAAAAGAGGGCCTTCAAAATGGAC
>JAZUQF010000489.1:0-4962 GCA_045605545.1 Lysinibacillus sp. | reverse complement strand
ATGTTCGATACGATGGAGACGGTTCTAGGATCACTGAAAATCTACGAGGGCATGGTGCGTACGATGACGGCCAACACACAGCGTCTGCATGGTGCAGTGCACTCCGACTTCTCCAATGCGACGGAGCTTGCGGACTACCTTGCGACGAAGGGCATGCCATTCCGCGAGGCGCATGAGGTAACGGGGAAACTCGTCTTCACATGCATCCAACAGGGAATCTACCTACTGGACCTGCCGCTTGAGGAAATGAAAAAGGAATCCGATTTGATTGAAGAGGATATCTACGAGGTGCTGGCACCGGAAGCGGCAGTACGACGCCGCAACTCACTGGGCGGCACAGGCTTCGAGCAGGTGAAGATCCAACTGGCAAAAGCAAGCGAATTACTTTAATAAATCTTTGATTAATGCTGTCCCGTGAGGCAGCGATCAGCAAGGAAGAGGTGGATGTGCATGCACATCCGCCTTTTTTCTGTTTAGGGTCGGGGGATTGCGCGGATTTGGAGGTCTATTACGCGAAAACAGGTCCTCATTACGCGAATTAGAGGCTCAATTGCGCGAATTTCGCCCCCTATTGCGCGAATTGAACAATAAGTCCTGGTGCCTCGTAACTATCTGCTCCGGTATTTCATACACAGCCGCACGTGTATCACCAGTTCGCTCAAGGTTTCGCAGCAGCCGGGTCGCTGCATCCCGAGAATCAACCTCACAGAACCGGCGAAACTGCTGATTTGTAATCGTCTCCCCAATCAGTAGCCGATAATCAGCAAGGGCATACTCATAGGCAAGCTTGTCTCTCAATCGACAGGACGGACAAATAAACGTGCCATGCTGAAAGAGCATCCTAGCTTTAAAGCTACAAGCCGGGCACAGCACACCGCTCATGAAATCCATTCCGGAAAACGGCAGTTTCCTAAGGACAGGATTGTGAAGCTCACTGACATACTGATAGACACCATCCACATCCACATGACAGGCTTCATGCACCTTCATCCAATGGGCAATCATGCTGACAAGCCCACTCATATGGAGCACCGGCACGTCATTTGGAACAGTACCGATGATTGTTTGAGGATTCGCAATAACTACCAGTCCGACAACCGGTATACCAGCAACAAGCTTTTCTACTAGGCGGACATGCCGCTTTACCTGTTCGGTTGGGTTGTTAAAGCTGTCCTGTATGCCGTCATTCCGTGTGCGGAGAAGCTGTGATTTCTCCTGCTCGATATCCAGCCGGCCGGAAATATTCTTTACCTCGATGCAAAAAAGGCAGTGCTTTGTCACAAGTAGAATATCGATTTCATGCTGATTATACGAAAAGCTCTGTATCCACTGGCAGCCACCACCTAACTCTCCCAACAACCGAACAACCTGTTGTTCCCCCACATGTCCTGCTGTTGCACGGCTGTTCAGTTCTTCCCAATACAGGAACTGTACATGGTTTTGCGGCAGCCGCCTGACAACTGCAGAAAGTTGAAGATGCCTCATCCTTTCACCTCCGCAATCATATTCTACAAAAAGCATTCCAGACAAGTAACAAAACAGTCTAAAATATAAATTTCGCTATATTTGGAGAAAATGGGGTATATTCGTTGTATAGTTTGAAAATTCAATCTTGTTGACTCATACTAGCATCATAAGGAGGGTTTTGCGATGAACATTTATGATGATGACTACATCGGTCTGACAGGCTACAATAAGTTCGGCTACAATGTATTTGGCATCCATAAGAGCTGGCACTACCTATACGACCAGCCGGTGGGCGTGAAGATTTCCGAAAGGGAACATGCTGCCATGCAGTATCTGGTATTCGGTGATGGACCGGCTCCATTTGATCCACAGAAACGGACAGGAATCAAGCTGACCCATATCATCGACCCATATGGCTATGACCCGACGACAGGGCTGCACATCCTCGGCTACGAGGGCGGCTATGATATTTTCGGCTTCGATAAACAGGGCTTCAATAGAGATGGCTACAATAAGGTGGGCTACTCCAGTCAGGGCACGCATATCCGGGGCTATGATGAGCAGGGGTTTGATATCAATGGCCTGACGAAAAGATGGCTGACGGTGGACGGCGACCCCTACAAGGAATATTTCCCGCATGGCTACCGGGATGGGTATGATATTTTTGGATTTGACAGCCGGGGCTACGACCGCGAAGGCTATAACTTGAGCGGCTACAATGCGAAGGGCATCAGCCGTGACGGCAGGCGGATCAGCGAAAACTATTGAGAAGAATGAATCAGATGATAGAGACGGGGATTCCATGGTGGAGTCCCTTTTTTTATACACGGGCTGACGGGGGAAAAAGAGGGGGGCCTCCTCGCGCTCATTTAGTAGCCTTCCTCTATATGGAATAAAGAAATTTAGTATTCTAATATAAGATAAAACGAGATGATGGTTATGAAGTGCTCGGTGAAAGAGTGCTTTTTTTTATAAATGAAAATATATTGATATAGTAAATGAGAAAGGCTCTCGTTTATCATGTTTTGGACAAATTTTGGCAAGAAAATGAAAAAGAAAAACTGCCCTTGCTGATACGTATATAACTTTGTATTATACTAAACTTCAGTAACAAGATACTGGGGGAATTAGAATGTTCTTAGCATTAAAAGAAATGAAACATGCAAAGGCACGTTTTATGATGATTGGCACAATTATTATGCTGATTGCGTGGCTCGTGTTTGTGTTATCGGGTCTTGGCAACGGCTTGACATCACTCGCAGCAGCGACAATGAAAAATATCGATGCCGATTATTTTATATATGAAGAAGGCTCTGATGGAGAAATCATGAATACGAAGGTATCCGGGGCCATCAAGGAAGATTTGCTGGCTGTGGATGAGGTGGAGGACGCGACACTGATGGGCCAGTCCTCAACAGCCGTCTATTTATCCGGTAAGGACGCGACAGAAGGAAAAACGGACATAACCTTCATGGGAATCGAGGCAGGCGGATTCATTGAGCCGACTATCATAGAAGGGGAACAATTAAATGTGGACAAGCCGTTTGGCGTTATCGTCAACGAATCAATGCTTGATGATGGCTTTGCAATCGGCGATAAATTAATCGTCAATAGCTCGGACAATCTGGAGCTGGAAATCGTCGGGATAGTGGAAGGGGAAACCTTCAACCATTTACCTGTCGTCTTTGCGAATCTAGAGGTATGGCAGTCCTATGCCTTTGCAGCACCTGGATCGGACAATGGCTATGAATACCCGGTGAGCGTCATTGCATTACAGGGTGCTGACATCAATCCAGAGAAGATTGATGCAACGTTTGACAAAATTGAAACAGTCGAGAAATCGGCAGCAGTTATGGGGATGCCGGGTTATATGGAGGAAAGTGGCACGATTTACATGATGCTTGTCTTCCTTATGGCCATCTCAGCAATTATTATCGCGGTGTTCTTCTATGTATTCATTCTGCAAAAAACACAGCAGTTCGGTGTGATGAAAGCAATTGGGGCATCGGACAAATTTATTAAGCGATCAATCATTTCTCAAGTATTTGTTTTATCGGCCATCAGCATCATCATCGGTGCGGTGTTGACGTATTTGACAGCACTTGTCTTCCCAGAAGGCATGCCATTTGATCTGGACATGAAGCTTGTCATATTGTACGGCATTCTGTTATTGATTATATCTGTGCTTGGCTCTGTCATCTCGGCACGCCAGGTATCAAAAATTGATCCGCTTACTGCAATAGGGAGGGTAGAATAATGACAGGTCTTGTATTGAAAAACGTAACTAAGTCATTTGAAGAGGGCGGTTCGACAGTGCAGGCATTGAAAAATGTCTCCTTGGATGTGAAGCCGGGTGAATTCATCGCCATCATTGGGCCTTCCGGGTCAGGGAAAAGTACACTCCTTTCTACTGCAGGGGCACTGCTGCAGCCGACAAGCGGCGAAATTCTTGTCAATGATATAGATATTGCGAAGATGAAGGATAAGGAGCTATCCGAATTCCGTCTGAAGGGGATAGGCTTCATCTTGCAGACATCCAATCTCATTCCGTATTTAAATGTATTGGATCAGCTATTGCTCGTTCGTCAAATGGCGGGGAAAGTAAGAGAACAGGATACGCAATTCGCTAAGCAGTTGCTGACGGAGCTCGGCCTTGGCGACAAGCTGAACAAGTTTCCGAATGAGCTGTCAGGCGGTGAACGGCAACGTGTAGCGATTGCCCGCGCTTTCGTCAACAACTCGGACATTATTCTTGCCGACGAGCCGACAGCCAGCCTCGACTCGAACCGGGCATTTGAGGTCGTGAAGCTTATCCGCAAGGAAGTAAAGGATCGCAATAAAGCTGCCGTCATGGTTACCCATGATGAGCGGATGTTGGAGTTCTGCGACAAGGTATACCGCATGGAAGACGGTGTGCTGACACAGCAAGGTAATTAGATAAGTCTTTCCTAATAAAGATAAAACGGCTATCCAGCATGCTGGATAGCCGTTAATCGTTTATCAAACAAACACAACGCTCGTCATCATTGCCAAATACAGACACAGTACAAGCGCACAGCTGAGCAGGAGCGCCATGGAGCGCGGAGCCTGTTTCACGCATGCCATGGCCATTAGTCCTATGCATGCACACCCCAGCAACAGGAGCACGATGCCCATTACATTCCAGCCAAGCTGAACAGTTGTACCAAGCGGAATATCCCCCTCGTATACGAGCATGAACAACTTGGACGGATCATCGACGATTCCCCCTGATGGAGGGGATAGCTGGCTGAAGGCGGCGGTGATGGCAAAGATGATGAAGATAATTGTACTTTCAAGACGGGCCCACGGTTTTGGATTGAAGTGCGGGTCGTTTTTCAGCTTTCGGTTCATCCAGATGCCATTAACGCCTGCATAGAACAGCAGGGGAATGATGAATAGGTGCTTGACCAGGAGCCCCTGGCCATACGGGGATGTCCACGATGCCAGATAGCCGTCGATCAGCACCTCCATCAG
>JAZUQF010000488.1:0-5308 GCA_045605545.1 Lysinibacillus sp. | reverse complement strand
GCATTTTGAACTTTATTGAAAAAAATTCAACTGCCACTGTAAAAGCTATTAAAGAAGAAACAGGTGATCCTGCTGCAGGCGTACAAGCTGTTGCCGATATCGTGGCGGATTACGACGTTATCGTAACACCAGGCTTCCAGTTTGCTGGGGTTTCCAGCATTGCTGTAGAAAATCCTGATAAAAAATTCATTCTAATTGACTCTGAGCCTACGCCTGTAGGTGATCAAACGGAATTTGACAATATCTATTCCATGCTTTTTGCTGAAGAAGAAAGTGGTTTTTTTGCAGGAATGGCTGCAGCACTTGAAACAAAAACGAACAAAGTAGCAGTTGTAAATGGAATTGCCTATCCTTCAAATGTAAATTATCAATTTGGCTTTGAGTCAGGTGTAAATTATGTGAATAAGATGTACGGCAAAAAGGTTGAAGTCGTTGAATTATCAGGCTATGCAGGTACTGATGTACAAGGTGAAAATGTAGGCGGCAACTATGCAGGCTCTTTTGAGGATGAAGCGACTGGTAAAGTGATCGGGAATGCATTGATTAAAAAAGGTGTAGACCAGATCTTTGTTGCAGCAGCCGGTACAGGCAATGGTGTATTCACAGCGGTGAAGGAAGCGAAAGGCGACGTAAAAGTAATCGGCGCCGATGTAGACCAATTCGATGACGGTGTTAACGGTTCTGAAAACATCGTGTTAACGTCCGTAGTGAAATTCATGAGCATGAACACTGAAAAGGCACTGAATAGCATTGTTGACGGAAGCTTTACAGGCGAAAACGTAGTCCTTCATGCAGATACGGAATCAACTGGTTTCATTAAAGAAGAAGGCCGCCATCAGTTGTCAGAAGATACACTTACTAAAATGAATGAAGCTTACGAGTTAATGAAAGCTGGTACAATCGTGCCTGCATCCAACTTTAATGGCCATACGCCAGAGAAGTTCCCAGGGCTGTAACATTCAATAGAAATATCATAACGAAATGAACATTTAGAAGTTTATCGCTCCCTGGGTTTAGATGAGGGGAGTGGTGAACTTCTATATTTTTCCCTACTGATTAAGAAGATAAAGGTGGAGAACGATGTCTGATTATATTGTAGAAATGAAGAATATAACCAAGCGATTCCCCGGAATAGTGGCGAATGATGATGTATCCATCAGTATAAAAAAAGGAGAAGTCTTCGCTTTACTTGGAGAGAATGGGGCAGGCAAGTCAACATTGATGAGTATGCTTGGCGGTATGTACGAACCGGATGAAGGAGAGATATATATCCGGGGGGATAAGGTGGAAATCAGCTCGCCCAACCATGCGGCCAGACTGAATATAGGAATGGTCCATCAGCATTTTAAGTTAGTCCCTGATTATACGATTACACAGAATATCATTTTAGGAATTGAACCAATCAAAAAATTTGCGGGCCTCTTCCCGTATGTGGATATTCGAAATGCCAATCGTAAAATTGGAGAACTGTCCAAAAAGTTTGCTTTGGAAGTTGACCCTACTAAAAAAATAGCTGACCTGACTGTCTCTATGCAGCAACGGGTGGAAATTTTAAAGGTGCTATACCGTGAAGCGGAAATCCTCATTTTTGATGAACCGACGGCAGTCTTGACACCGCAAGAAATCGACTTCCTGCTCAATGTCATCAAAGGCTTGAGAGATGCTGGTAAAACAATCATATTAATTACGCATAAGCTGGAAGAAATCAAGAAAGTAGCTGACCGGTGTGCGGTATTGAACAAGGGCAGATTGATTGATGTGCTGGATGTGAAGGAGACATCCGTTAATCATATGGCACGATTGATGGTGGGCAGAGAGGTTAACTTTGAAGCTGAAAAAGCACCTGCCCAGTTCAAAGAGGAAGTATTGAAGGTGGAACATCTGACTGTTCAAAATGAAGATGGATTTGAAGTAGTGAAAGATGTATCCTTTACGATACGCAGCGGTGAAATATTCGCCATTGCTGGTGTAGCGGATAATGGCCAGGTTGAAATAGCGGATGCCATAGCCGGATTGACAAAGGTCAGCAGCGGCAGCATACTGCTTGAAGGCAAGGACATCACGAATGAAACGATAAGGAACAGAACGGAAGCCGGCATCTCCTATATCCCTGAGGATAGACAGAGCTACGGACTGTTTTTGGATTTTGATTTATCAACCAATCTGGCTTTAAAGCAGTATTACAAGCAGCCTTTCTCCGAAAAAGGCATCCTGAAGCACGAAGAGTTTGAGCAATTCGGCTCCGAGATGATTGATAAATATGACATCCGAAGTGGACAAGGCATCAACACGCAAGTCCGTTCGATGAGTGGGGGAAATCAGCAAAAAGCGATTATTGCCCGCGAGATTGAATTGCAATCGCCACTCATGATTTTCGTCCAGCCAACGCGGGGCGTAGACATTGGGGCGATAGAAAATATCCACAAAATGATTATTCAGGAACGGGACCGAGGAAAAGCAATTCTGCTTGTTTCATTGGAGTTGGATGAAATTATGAATGTAGCGGATACCATCGGCGTTATTTATAATGGCCAACTTCAAAAGGTTGCTAGTAGAGAATCATTAACGACGGATGAAGTCGGTGAATATATGATGGGGGCAAAGCATGAGTAAAGATAAAAAGAAAAAAAGTTTACGATATAGTCTTCTTCGGCCAATCAGCAATGAGAAGTGGCAGCATATTTCAATTCCGTTAATGGCCATACTCATCAGTTTCATCGCCGCAGCTATTGTTATCCTTTTGATCGGCAAAAATCCCTTGCAGGCGTTTTATAATTTGTTCCAAGGAGCAGGTATCCTGCCGAAGCCATCTTATGCCGGCTATAAGAGCATGCTTACCGATTTTACGAGTTTGCTGAATGCCATGACGCCGCTTGTGTTTGCTAGTTTGGCAGTTGCTGTTGCATATAAGGCGGGCCTATTCAATATCGGGGTTGCCGGTCAAATGCTGGTCTCCGGCTTTTTGGCGACGATTATCGTCGGCTACAGTGGTCTGGATGCCTTCATCGCAAAGCCGCTAGTATTGGTAATAGGTGTAGTCGCCGGGGCATTGATGGGGGGATTAGTAGGATGGCTCAAACATCGATTCAACATCAATGAAGTCGTATCTACCATCATGTTGAATTATATTGCCCAATATGTCATCAGCTTTTTCATTCAGATGTATTATATCGACCCTGTCTCAAGACAATCACGATATATATCGGATGCAGCAAGGCTGACGCTGGTGAATGTTGAAGTAGGTAACTTGAAAATGGACATTCCATTAGGCTTTATTCTAGCCATCCTTACAGCTGTGTTGATCAAGTTTATGATGGACAAGACGGTGGTCGGCTTTGAATTGAAAGCGGTAGGTTCCAATCGAAAGGCAGCAAAATATGCCGGTATTAATGTAGGAAGAAATACAGTGTTAGCCATGGTGATTTCAGGTGGTTTGGCTGGTCTTGCAGGTGTCACGTATTATCTTGGGTATTTTGCTTCCATCCAACCAAAAGTATTATCAGACCTTGGCTTTGATTCGATTGCTGTATCGCTGCTAGGAAACTCTCATCCGATTGGTGTTATTTTTTCATCATTCCTAGTTTCTATTATTGACCAGGGAAGCACATACATGAGTTCGCAGGCTGGAATCAGACAGGAAATATCTTCTGTCATAATCGGTTCAATCCTCTTGTTCAGCGCATGTGGTGTGTACATGAAATATAAAGTTAATCGCTTGAAGGAACAAGTGGCGGATCGAAAGGAGAATGAATCATAATGGATACAATAATTATTGATGGTTTATCCTTTGCCCTACCTCTTTTTATCATTGCCATAGGCGGTATCTATAGTGAAAAGAGCGGCATTACCAATCTGGCGCTTGAAGGATTTCAAGGTTTTGGGGCATTCATCGGTGCGCTGTCGGCTGTTTTGATCGCAAATGCTTTTGGGACGGCTGTTGAAAATCTGTTTTACGTGGCGCTACTGTTTGCGATGATCGGGGGCATGGCTTTTTCCATTATTCATGCCGTACTATGCATTAAGTTCAAAGCAGACCAAGTAATCAGTGGTGTTGTCATCAATATTCTGGCGTTGGCACTTACGACGTTCTTGACGGCACAAATAAATGCAATTGTATTCGGCGCGGCTTCAGACAAATTCCAATTAGGTGTATCGGAGCGATTTACAATTGAATGGTTAGCTGATATACCGCTGATCGGTGCGATTTTCACAAATGTATATCCATTTGAAGTGATTATCGTAGTGATTGCCGTATTCGCCTGGTATCTATTATATAAAACGAAATACGGCATGCGCTTAAGAGCTTGTGGGGAAAACCCTCATTCGGTTGATGCAGCGGGTGTGGATGTATCAAAAATCAGATTTTCAGCTGTTTTGATATCGGGCCTATTATCAGGTCTTGGTGGCATGTGCTTTGCCTATTCCATTTCAGCAAACTTTTCTTCAAGCATCTACATGGGATATGGATTCTTGGCCATTGCCGCATTGATTTTCGGTAATTGGCGCATTCTCCCTACGCTGGCTGCCTGCCTTTTATTCGGTTTTGCAAAATCCGGGGGCGCCTTTATTGCGCAGACGATGGCATTGCCAAGTAGCTTTACCGATTTATTCATGGTGTTGCCGTATGTATTAACGTTGTTATTACTAATTTTCTTCTCTAAGTCAAATCGTGCGCCGAGAGCGTTGGGTGAGATTTATGACAAAGGAAAGAGGTAATTGGATTTACGTGAATTTTCAAGGGTGAAAGAGTAAAACAGTTGTAGTATGATTCTGAAAGCTTATAATCAGTAATTCTGTTGTACCTTAATTTCACTCGAATAATTGAAAAAGCAACAGTCTTTTATCATAGTAATGAGCATATAGATGAGAGAAGGAGCTGTCCGGAAAGTAATATTTTCTGGGCGGCTCTTTTCTTTTGGAATCCGGATGAAATGGATACGGGTCACTTGCTGAAATGAGTACGACAAGCAATGAGAGGAAGTAAGATGAAGGCAATCGAATGGGTTAAGGCGCATGTGGAGAGTGGGGCTAGTAGGGGAGGGGGCTGGCGAGGTGAAAGAGGACGATGAAAAAATAGGACCAGCCCTATTTGATACAGGGCTGGTCCTTGTATTATTGGATTCGGAAGCTATGGATCATCGTGTTCACTTGTTCGCTCAGGTCATGCAGCATTTCAGCCGACTTCTGAAGGTTTTTGAACGCCTCGTATTGGTGGTCGACGGAGGTGTTGATCAGCTCGGTCTTTTGTGAGACTTCGCCTGCTACATGCGATATATCGCCGATTGCCTTTACGACATCTTCCTTGATC
>JAZUQF010000487.1:0-2093 GCA_045605545.1 Lysinibacillus sp. | reverse complement strand
AACTTTTTATCCTGGACCAAATCTACAAACATTTTGCTTTTCGTCACACATGTTGTTTTAAAAATCAGCACTTCATGTACTTCCAATTGCTCGTGTAATGCAAGTTCCTTTGCGGCCATGTCATTACCTCCTGGTTTGGTTATTGGTTTCCCTATTCGTTTACCCCAGGTCGCTTTTTTTAATCTTAAATCAGCAATTCCTATATGGAGGCCGTTGGAAAACGATATGGTAAAACAGGAGGGAAGGATTTGAAACAAGCCGACATGTTTCATGGAGAGGGGACCTTTTATCGGGGAATAGATTGGTGGTCTTTCAAATGTCAATGACGTCGATTATATTTGCAGCATGCAATCCTGTGCCAACCCTTTGGTGTAGGGTAGGTGATGAAAAGCATAGTAAAGAGGAGCCGGCCCAATATGGACCAGCCCCTTTTCCTCCGTATTGAAGCATTGCTCCAATAACGGTCTCATCAATATACGCCGCCTTTATAGACGAGGCGAGGTGGGATGGATGATATGGATCAACGACTTATATTGCTTTTATGTCAATCCTGGAGTTTATATTAGCAACCACCGCCGTAACCACCGCCGTATCCTCCACCCATGAAGGAAGCTCCTACGATGATAAGCAGGATGAATAGAACTACCAAAAGAGCAAAGCCTGAACCGAAGCCGTAACCGCTTCCGCCTCCGCCATAACCTCCTTGACAACCTACTGCGCCCATAACTAACACCTCCTTTATTTCTTGTTCAGTTCATTATATGTAAAGAAATCAGAAGAGTAGGGATATATGTAACAGCCACTTGTCATTTCTCGAAAAAAAAGAAAAATATAATGGCCTTGGGCTAAGCGTACTGCGGACATGGATAGCTCGCGATTCGGGGGAGCGCAGGACGCCGATCACGCTGTTCATTTTAAATATGCTTTGTTTACCGGCGTATCCAAAGGCCGGGCTTGAAGGGGCGTTTTTCAACCAGGAAATCGTATGCATACAAACAATAAAAACGCCCAATCTAATGGAGAAAACAATAAAGCTCAGGGAGGTCCACATGTCCAATTCAAAGCATCCAAAACCTGATGACAGATCGAATAACGTGGAGCGGATACGCGACATTGTCAGAAATACGGAAGAAAATCTTCATGAAGCCGAAATCAGCATGGAATTTGCAGATCCTATGCAGAGCGAAATGATGAAAGAGAAAAACGAACGCCGTAGACAGTCGATCGAAGAGTTGAAAGAAGAAATGAAGGATGAAATCGCAGCCCGTAAAAAAGGCAAGGCGTAGGACAGAAACGCATGGCAAAAAAACAGGTGGCAAATGGAAGTCTATTCTGGACCTTCTGTTGCCGCCTGTTTTTAGAATCGCGGCAAGATGGCGGCTCTGACTTTGTCGAAACATACCTGGACGGGCAGAACGTTGTGTAGGGGGCGGGCTTCGTCCTGTTACCGAGCCATCCGATGAAACCGTACTATCAGTCCACTAGAGGATGAGTCTTTTTGATTAAACATTCTTTATGAAAAAAACGTTGTTCTAATTAAAAACGTGGTTGCTATTGTGTTTTGGATGAATAAACGGTGCCCGTCACAAAAGACCTACCAATGGATTTTTTCCTTCTTTCCCCTTCGCTAGTTTACTTTCTATTAGTCTAAAATATTCTTTTTTACTAATAGAGAAATGAAAAACAACTATGCTAGTAAATACAACGCCCCTTAAAAACAACAATTTATCAGTTTTGGTTGAATATTATATTTACTATTTACCTACAGGTGAATAGGATAGAGCTCCTGAAAAGCAATATCCCATTCTCACCCGACATATTATGACAGAAAAATATTATAACGTTCTATATTATAGTGCTTACAACTAGAAAATACATAAAAGCGATATAAGTTCTTTTTACCTAGAGTGAGCGTTGGAAAGGAGGTAGAGGGCTTTTTTCGTTTTTTCGAAAGATTTATAACGCGATGGGAGGTAAAAGGAGAAAAACAAAGGGGGCAAGAAAATGAAGGGGAAAAGTTCTTCTGGTAAAGCAATTCGTATAGCGGCTTCTGCATTTATGACATTTTCTTTACTGACACCTGGATTGTCTAG
>JAZUQF010000486.1:0-1691 GCA_045605545.1 Lysinibacillus sp. | reverse complement strand
TGGATTGGCGGAATCATTGAATCAGTTCTGGAATTCCCTGCAGGACCTGAATGTACGACCGGAAAACGGCGGGGCCCGTGCGGTGGTTGTACAGCGAGGCATTGCAGTAGCGGATTCCTTCAACTACATGTATAACTCTATTAAACAAATAAAAGACAATGCCGGCGCGGAAATCGGTATTTTATTAAAGGATACGAACTCCATCTTAAAACAAATCGCCGACCTGAACGCCCAAATCCAGTCGGTCGAACCGAATGGCTATATGCCGAATGATTTGTATGATGCCCGTGACACGCTATTAGACCAGCTGTCAACACACTTTCCTATCGATATAGAGCGCGGACAATCCGGAGGGAATGCTCTGAAGATTGCTGAAGGGCCGATCAAGGTCTCATTAACCTTAAAAGACGGGACGAAGGTCAAACTTGTCGATGGGAAGGACCATGTAGAGCTTCGAAATTCAGGAACTGCATCACCAGATGGCGTGACACCTACGAGCATGATAACAGGTCTTCATATTGTAAAAGTGGGTAGTGCTGGTGAAGATGTTTTTATAAAAGGTGATTGGTCACCGGCGACGCCGTCTGATGCGCCTGATGCATCTGCAAAATATGGAATATCTAATTTTAACAATGTAGGTAAATTTAAATCTCTTGTCGATTCCTACGGCTATTCAGCGAATAATAGTGGCGCGTTAGGGACAGAAAAAGGTCTTTTCCCGGAGATGCTCGGGAAATTAAATGAAATGGCAGAAGCATTTGCGACAGAATTTAATAGAATTCATGAAGGTGGAACGGATTTGGCAGGGGTGAAAGGAAAGTCATTCTTTATCAATAAAGATACGCTTAATGCAGAGGAGATTAATGCCCAGAACATCTATGTGGCGAATGAGATAATCGGTAATCCGAATCTGATTGCTGCGGCAGACAGAGATGAAGACGAAGACCCAGATACTATAATTCCAGAACCAGGAAACGGTAAAAACGCCCTTGCGCTAGCTAAAATGAAGTTTGCGCCATTGGGCGATTTAGAGAATGTCAGCGTCCAAACCTATTTCGAAGGACTCATCGGGCAACTTGGGGTGGATGGCCAGCAGGCAGTTCGCCTTCAAAACAATGCGGGAGCGCTCCAACAGGCTGTAAGGGAACGTCGTGATTCCGTGAGCTCGGTTTCCTTGGATGAAGAGATGACGAATATGATTACATTCCAGCAGGCCTACAATGCCAACGCCCGCATGATTACCGTCATTGACGAAATACTGGAGAAAATCATCAACGGCATGGGCCGTGCCGGATTATAAGGAGGTTTAAACGATGCGCGTCACACAATCGATGCTTTCTGGAAACATGCTGCGTAACTTATCGAACAGCTATGCAAAGCTTGGGAAAATCCAGGAGCAGGTGAATACAGGAAAAAAGGTAACACGTCCATCCGATGATCCGGTCACGGCGATGAAGGGAATCAACTACCGTGCCGAGTTAAACAACGTGGAAGAGTTTTCACGTAATATCGGGGAAGCATACAACTGGCTTGATACTACGGATGATACGTTCGATAAGGTAGGGTCTGCTCTCCAACGGGCGAACGAATTAATGGTACAGGCCTCAAGTGATACAGCAACTGCGGATGATCGAAAAAAAATAGATAGCGAGCTACAGCAGTTACGAGAGCATATAGGCAATCTCGCCAAT
>JAZUQF010000485.1:0-1843 GCA_045605545.1 Lysinibacillus sp. | reverse complement strand
CTCACGCTTCGCATTCTTGTCCAGGCTGTTCAAATTAAGTCCAACCGACAGACCGAGCCAGCTGTACAGCTCGCCCATCTCCGTCGCGTCACGCGTCGCCAAGTATTCATTGACCGTCACGACATGCACGCCCTTACCAGTGAGGGCATTCAGGTAGACCGCCATCGTCGAAGTCAGCGTCTTCCCTTCCCCGGTCTTCATCTCCGCGATGTTGCCATCGTGCAGGGCGGCAGCACCCATCACCTGTACCTTGTAAGGATGCAAACCTAATACGCGCTTTGCCGCCTCACGTGCCACGGCAAACGCTTCCGGTAGCAGGTCTTCCAATGACTCGCCATTTTCATAGCGGCTCTTGAATTCCGGCGTCTTCGCCTGCAGCTGCTCATCACTAAGCCCTTCCATCTGGCTCGCCAGCGCTTCCACCCGGTCTGCCACCTTCTCAAGACGTTTTACTTCTTTTTTATTGAAATCAAACATTTTATTTAAGATGTTTAGCATGTATTGTTCACTTCCCGTTTAGTATCAACTTCCATTTTATCATTTAGTAGTATGGTGGTGCAAACTGACAGGCGAAAAGCGAGAAATGACTTATAGACACTTCATTACTTCTTCACTCTCTTTAGTCTGAGGATTTCCTTCATCAGCCAGTTAATACGCTCCAGGTCAACCGTTTCCTTAAAAAGACCTTCTCCCCATTTACGCATTTCCTGATGTTCCTCGTGCTTCGCATCATGCCAAGCCTCTAAAAAATAAGCATAGCCACCGGGACCCTCGACATTTTCCGGTGGGCAGGCCCCTCCCAATCCAGCAGTACAGGATGAGGGTGTGGATAATCTTCAATCACTTCGAGTAGCGTGACGCTATGAGTCCAACCATCACCGAAGTCATACAGGTATTCTATCTGCTGACATTCCCGGAAAATCTGCGGCAGTTTATAGGACCCGGCTCGTTTATAAATCATTTTCTTCAACCGCTCGAACCGCTTCATATCAAACGGATCGAGTTCCTTTCCCTCCCGGAGAAGATGCTCGTAATATGCAAGCTGGCCCTTCTGATCCTCCATCATTTCCGCATCACAGACGATTCGTATCGTCTTGTCTTTGTTGGTTGCTACGAACTCATATACGCGGCTATCCTCCTACCCCATGACAAACTGCAGTGTATCATGCAACCGTTCAAACGTCGTCTCCCCCGGTATGATGAATGTCCGTTTTATCATGGGCTCGACGTCCTCTAGTACAACTTGGAATTTATACGCTAAATACAACTTCTCTTCCTCCTCATACGAAAAGCTCCCGCCATTAGCAGGAGCTTCGTCATATATCGTTTTATTCAGTTTCGATCAGACCATATTTTCCGTCTTTTCGTTTGTAGACGATATGCGTGCCATCCGTTTCTGCATCCGTATAGATATAGAAATCATGGCCCAGCATATTCATTTGCAGAATCGCCTCTTCCTGATCCATCGGTTTTAGGTTGAATTGCTTCGTACGCACGATTTGGTACTCTTCATCCGTCTCCGTTTCCGGTTCAGCCAGCGCCACATTGGCGAAATAAGTGCCTGCTCCTTCACGCTCACGGAATTTACGATTCACCTTTGTTTTATGCTTGCGAATTTGTCTTTCCAGTTTATCTACGATAAGATCGATAGCAGCATACATATCGTCATGACCTTCTTCTGCACGAAGCGTCAAATTTTTCATCGGAATTGTTACTTCCACTTTCGTCTGCTTGTCGTTGTACACTTTTAGATTGACATTGGCTGTTGCATCCATATCCTCATTAAAATAGCGTTCAACTTTTTCAATTTTTGTTTCTACATACTCGCGAATCGCTGGAGTTA
>JAZUQF010000484.1:0-4461 GCA_045605545.1 Lysinibacillus sp. | reverse complement strand
TACCTTTGCTAACTAGCATTTGTTCGACTGTTAATTTCATCAATATTGCCTCCTTGTCCAACGAATTATCTCGCATACAATTATCATAAACTGATAACTATCTAATTTGTTGAATTTTTAGAAAATTAAATAAAAATGCTTAGGAGTTTCCCCATAGTCCTGCTTTTGGGAAATCAAAACAGACATCCTCATGTAAATCTCCAACTATATAATGAAATAGCCTTGTTGATTGAAAATATGCATTTATAAACGGTTCGAAACTAAGAAGTAGGAGGAGATATGCGAGCGTAGCATCAATGGTTCAATCATCTGGCGAGGGACTATCACCGGCTGTACAGGCGGGGTGCGGCACATGAGTTAGCTCATTATTTTTATGGCAGGACTTTGTTTATTACTTCTACTTTGCGGATATAAAGAGGCAGGGAGGGCAAGGTGCGACCACTACCAGGCAAACATAAGCTGAAGCCTCAGTGGAAGGCACTGCCCAGAACGGAATATGCCCCAATACTAAAATGATAAGAATATAGTGAATCAACACGCTTGACAAAATTCCGTTTTTTGATTGCAAGCGCCTCGGTTTGCACCTACAACATGCTGTTGAAGGAGGAGCTTTATTGAACACGTTACTTGTTACAGTGAATATCATCATTCTGCTGGCATTGATTTATGGATTGTACATGATGCAGAAGAAACACGTAAAATTCTCGACACGTGTTTTCGCAGGCCTAGGGATAGGGATTGTATTTGGCATCATCATCCACCTGTTGTATGGTACGGCATCCGACGTAACGACAACGACGATTGAATGGTTCGACATTGTGGGCTCAGGCTATGTGAGGCTGCTGCAGATGGTTGTCATGCCATTAGTATTCATCTCCATTGTAGGGGCCTTTACAAAGGTGAACATCACAAAGAATCTGGGGAAAATCAGCTTCCTAGGAATCGGGATCTTGCTTGTCACAACGGGCATCGCAGCGCTCATCGGCATCGGATCTGCGCTTGGCTTCGGCTTGGACGGCATCGAACTGCAGGCTGGAGAAGCCGAAAATGCACGCAACGAGGAATTGGTGGAGCGAGCGGCAACGGTTGAGAGTATGACGATTCCCGACCAGATTCTTTCGTTCCTCCCATCCAATCCATTCGCTGATTTGACGGGGGCCCGCACAACCTCCACAATCGCTGTAATGATTTTTGCATCTTTTATCGGCATCGCCTATTTAGGCATCAGACGAAAACAGCCGGAACAGGCGGAACAGGCGGAGCTGTTCGCTAAAATCGTGGATGCCTTGTATGCCATCACGATGCGCATCGTCACTTTAGTATTGCGCATCACTCCGTATGGGGTATTGGCCCTCATGACAAAGGTTGCCGCCACGAGCGATTTCGAGGCCATACTGGATTTAGGGACGTTTGTACTCGCCTCTTATGTAGCGCTGATTGCCATGTTCCTGGTTCATCTTATCCTGATCAGCCTGGCAAAATTAAACCCGGTCACATTTATGAAAAAAGGGCTGCCTACGCTCACGTTCGCCTTTACATCACGTTCAAGCGCAGGCACCTTGCCGCTCAACATCAAAACACAGACGAATGGCTACGGCGTGTCTGAAAGCGTCGCAAACTTTGTCGGACCTTTCAGCCTAAGCATCGGGCAAAACGGGTGTGCCGGCATTTACCCCGCCATGCTTGCAATCATGGTCGCACCGGTTGCCGGCATCAATCCATTAGACATCGGCTTCATCCTGACAGTCGTATTGGTCGTCATGATCAGCTCATTCGGTGTTGCCGGTGTGGGTGGCGGCGCAACCTTCGCTTCTTTAATCGTTCTGTCCGTCCTGAACTTGCCGGTAGCAATCGTCGGGTTGCTGATTTCCGTCGAACCCCTTATCGATATGGGACGCACCGCATTGAATGTCAGCGGCAGTATGACATCCGGCATTTTGACAGGCAAAATGACAGGAGAATTCGACGAAAAGATCTACAACGATAAAAACAGTCTAGACGAGGTGGCCGATGCATAAAGTCACACCTGTGTTCCCGGCCCAAGATGCCTCTTGATTGATGGAGGGCACCTAAACACAAGGCTGCTTCAAAACACAACAAGGAACTGCTCAGAAGGTTTCTCCCTTCTGAACAGTTCCTTTTTTCGTTTAGAGAAAAGCCTGCTGCACTTACTTTGGCGACCCATTGTTTGTAGAATTTTGATATTCAAATAGTAGGAAAACTTCCCACTTCGCAGGTCATTTCCCCCTTCGAGCATCTATCTTGTGTTTACATTTATATGGGATTATGATAATTAATGTAAGTAAAACTTACTAACCGGAGGGGTTTTATATGAATAAAGAACCGATTACAGTTAGCGCCATTATTAATGGCGAAAAGATATATACAGATAAAAAAATACCACGTGAAAACCCAACACATCCTGAGCGAATTGTTGGTTACGCTCTAGATAATACGAGAGCGGAAACAATCCAGGCAATTGATGCAGCACATGAAGCCTTTAAAACTTGGGCCTGGAGTGATGTTGACGATCGGATTGAAAGAATGAAGCGAGCCATACAGAAAATAAAAGATGCAGCTCCAGAAATCGCGGAATTATTATCAGCCGAACATGGGAAAGCGCTTTATGATGCGCAAGGAGAAATCGCCATTTCTCTTATGTGGATGGAGTTTGCGGTCGACAACGTGAAAAAGGTGACAACTCCAGAGGATACGAAACACGAAACAGGCCGCACCATTATTACGCGTGACCCTATCGGTGTCGTATCAGCCATTACACCTTGGAACTATCCAATTTCTCTATCAACTATTAAAATTGCACCCGCCTTGTTAACAGGCAACACAATGGTGCTGAAGCCAAGCCCATTTGCACCATTGGCAGTAAGTCGTGTAGCTGAAATCATCGCCGACGAATTCCCAGCCGGCGTGCTGAACCTCGTCAATGGGGGTGCAGAGGTTGGCATCGAGCTTACATCCAATCCAAAGGTTGCAAAAATCGCTTTCACAGGCGGGACAAATACAGCCAAAAACATCATGAAAGCGGCATCTGAAACAATTAAGAACATGACGCTGGAACTGGGAGGAAATGACGCAGCGATTGTACTCGATGACTTTGATGTGAACGACGAACGTGCAATGCGCCGAATGGTGATTTCCAACTTCCTGACAACAGGCCAAATTTGCATGATTGCCAAACGTGTCTATGTGCACCGTTCAATCTATGATGCCTTTGTTGAAAAATACATCGAAGCGGCCAATAAATGGATTAAAGTAGGCGATCCATTCCACCCGGAAGTTACAGTAGGTCCAGTGAACAATAAAAACCAAGTAGACTACGTGAAAAGTTTAGTGGAAGAAGCAAAAAATAAAGGAGCGCAGATCATTCCGTTAGGAACAATCCTGAACCCTGAGTTAATGGATAACGGATACTTCCTGCAACCAACACTTGTGCTGGGTGCAGATTATCACGACCGCATTGTAGTAGAAGAGCAATTCGGCCCAACGTTACCAATCCTTTCATTCGATGATGAAGAAGAAGTCATTCGATTGCATAACGAAAGCATCTATGGTCTAACAAGTTCTGTTTGGGGCAAAGAAGAACATGCCATCAAAGTAGCACGCCGTATCGAAGCAGGTACAACGATGATTAACACCGCCGCCGTCCAGGGGCTGGACGTTCGCTTCCCATTTGGTGGAGTGAAGCAATCAGGCGTTGGCCGCGAATATGGTATAGACGGCATCAAATCCTACACAGAAACACATGTCATTAATCTGCCGAATGAGTTGGAGCTACCCTACATTCCAGAATAAAAGAACCCTACTTTCCATAGAAAAGAGCATTAACCCTCCTTGGGCTAATGCTCTTCTTTCATTTCTATATTAAATGCTTCAACCTTGCTGGAAAACAACTATTATCATATACATCATGTTTTTCAAATAAATCTTCAAGCCTTGTAAGTAAGATGATTTAGCGCCTTTTCTGTAATTGGGAGGATTGTTGTGCAAACCGCCAATTACATTACAAAACATCAGACATCCTCAAATTTCACAACGACAATATCATCAAACACTTTAATTGAATCCTGTGCAGGCCAAGTAGCCATTTCTTTATATTCCTGACTTCCCCGGATTTGTTCCACTTCTTCCTTGTTGGCGAAATCGAGGGAATAGCCGAAGTGACTGTCAAACAGTGCATTAAAATGATACGGCTGCGATATGAACACTTCTCCCGTCGAACCAATCATATTCGGGATTCTGTTCGGAATGATTTCCGTATTCAACTTCGAGTACATGGACACTTCACCGAACACGGTAATTTTTTCAATCTGTTCGTATTCATCCAATTGCTCGATTCTATCTAGAATCCGGTTCGCCAGATGCATTGTTTTTTCATCGCGTAACTCCATATTGAAATAACTGATGTTTGCAATCAGTCCGAAGTTGAAAATCGTCAGGAAAATC
>JAZUQF010000483.1:0-17551 GCA_045605545.1 Lysinibacillus sp. | reverse complement strand
AGCACCTGCATGTAATCTGGCACATTACGTAGTCCAAAACCAATTGTTACATAGTCGAATGTATTATCCTCAAACGGCAGCTCCATGGCATTCCCATGAATCAGCTCGACGAAGTCATAAGGCAGCACCTTTTTCTTGCCGTCGCTCAGCATATTTTCACTGAAGTCGAGCCCCTTTACGATACCGTCCCCGCCTGTCGCTTTTGCAAGGGCAATCGTCCAATCCGCAGTTCCGCAGCAGACGTCCAGGCAAACGGATCCCTTTTTGACATCCATGCGCTTCATGACATCGTCGCGCCATAACTTATGCATACGGAAACTGATGACCGAATTCATTTTGTCATAACCGTCTGAAATTTGTTCAAATACTTCATGTACACGTTGTTCCTTCGCTTTTGCCATTTTCTCAAAACCTTTCTTTGTCCACGACCAGTCAAGACACCATATCGACAATTGCCTGCTTCAGCGCCTCGCTATACGTGCTTGCTTCAAGTGTTGCGTTCAGTGCTTGCTTGCGCTTGCCCACTTCCTGCTTCAGTGCTTCCTCGGCCATATCACTTCCGAGGCTATGCTGCATGCAGTCCACATAGACGGACGGCTTTCCCTGCTGGAGCCCTTCCAGCTCTCTGTTCAAGCTGGCAATCGTCAACGTCTGCTGCATGACCTCCTGGTAGTCGTCAAAACCATACACATAAAAAAAGCGTTCAATCAGGGCTGTTTCGATGACGGCGAGCACCCTCACCCAGTCCTGAAAATCACGGCCGTCTTTTTCGTACACCGTTATCTCATGCTCGCAGCGTTCAATAATCGCCTCCGACAATTTCCGAATCAATTCGACATTGCCCGTCTGTGCCAGCAGCTGGTAATAGCGACCACTATAGTAATCTCCTGATAGGACCGTCAGCTGCTGCTCCTTGGAAGTGGCATCTGTTTCATGAATCCTATCGTGCTCTGCCAATGATGCCTGAATGATACCGACCGTCATGGCGCTCGTCGTAGTCTCATCCGACCACGCTTCCCCGTTCAACTTTGGCAGCAGCAAAAAAAATAGCTGCTTTTCATTCAACAGCGGTGTGCCAGTGTATTTCAATAGCGTATTGTGCCGGATGTTATCCAGTATATATGTTTTCAGTCGGCCTACAGCTTGGCCAATCTTTGTTGCATCCATAAATAGTGCTCCATTCCACTAAAGTAACTATGCTCCATTATAGCACAGCCGACTTGGTGTTGTATCGTAATCCGGGAAACGGGCTGTTACTTTTTCCCGTTGCTCTCCACTACTCCATGGGCCGAATGAATCTTTGCCTTCCCACGGATTTTCATGGCAGAAGTGTGCTCTGTGAACTGGGCGATCATCACTTCACCGGCATCCAGCTTCTCCGAGTGATGGAATTTCGTATCCGTTCCACGCGTCAGGCCGATGACATGCACGCCATCCTCCAGCGCCTCTATGATTATATAATCGGGTTGTGTCATTTCCAGCTCTCTCCTCATACCACAGTTTCTTTCCCCATCATATCATAATTATAGACAAATTAAGACATTTGAATAAAGGAAATGATTTCTCGACGCTTCACATCATCCGTTTCATAGACGCCCCGCGCTACTGAAGTGACCGTCTTCGCGCCCGGCTTCTTCAAGCCCCGCATCGTCATGCACATATGCTCCGCCTCAACGACTATATAGACGCCCTTGGGATCGAGCATCTCCATGATTGTGTCGGCTACTGTCGATGTAATTCGTTCCTGTAGCTGCGGCCGGCGCGCCACCGACTCCACACATCTTCCCAACTTGCTCAGTCCCGCTACTTTTCCATCCTTCGGTATGTATGCAACATGGGCTTTGCCGTAAAAAGGCACGAGGTGATGCTCGCACATCGAATAGAAGGGAATGTCTTTTACAAGGACAAGCTCTTCATGGTCCTCATGGAATACCGTGCTGAAGTAATCCCGCGGATCTTCCTGCAGGCCGCTGAACATCTCAGCATACATTTTGGACACCCGCTTCGGTGTATCAAGCAGGCCTTCACGGCTTACATCTTCCCCTACCGCCTCTAGAATCATTTTTACCGCTTCTTCTATCTTCTTTAAATCAACGTTCGACATAATTGCCTCCTAAAATTCTACATCGCCCCTGCGGAGTTGTAACCATATTTTAAAACGCATCTGCACCCTGCTTCAACCGGATGTCCGGCAACAGGTGCAGGCCATTCATATAATACAAGAATCGTAGCACATTCGCCCTACAAGTTCAAAACGGCTTGCTCTATTCGTAAAAAATATGTAGAAATTCGCATAAGAAAAGTGCATTCGCATCCGTTTTGCCGCCCCTCCAGTCAACTCCTCACTAAAACGATTTTGTCATCCATACTTTGCGGTAAATAATACCGCCTTCATGGAATTGTCGATTTCCAATCCTCTCTTCTCTCCCCCTTAAACCATCCATCCCGTTGTCCCCTCCGCTTACTCATTAACTTGCTCACTATGCTAACCTCATATAAATTTCCACTAATACGAACATTTCTTCTAGGATAATATTGGTACTCAGACCATGAAAATTCCCTATTTTTTAGCTTTTATTTTCTGCAAATTTCTCTTAAAATAAGTTGCTGTCGGAAGTCTGATACCTATACTGAATGCGGTTAAAAAGAAAAAAACCAGGAGGTTCTAAAGCTGAAGGGAGGAATATGTTTTTTACATCACCTTCTAGGACAGATACTTTTCCACCTCAGTTGAGCGGTGTGTCTTTAAGATTTCATTCTTAACCGAAAATGCAGTTAAGAGGACCCATACAGATGAAACATACATAAAACCGATTGCTAAGCAACACCTTTGCCGGCTTCATGGCGGGTCCAGCTATGCCTGTATCCAGTACAGCGTGAATTGTACTCAAATTGGAAAGCAGGGTGGGCGAATACCCTTCTTGTTAGGTTCAATGAAAGCAGCGGACCGTGCAACAAATTTTGCTCATTAAAAGCGATGAAATCATTGCCGGCGAGTAGTAATAGGCTTGAACAACTGGCTGGCAGAAACACTTCTCAAGATGCGGGAGGAACAAGCAGCAATGAAAATCCCGCTATGACTGGTGTGGTCCATACAAAGGCAATGCAGAATGGAAATGAGAATTCTAAGAATACTGCAAATAGTAATTCACTTAGCTGTAAAAACGCTAAGCCTTTCTCCCCTTCAAGTAATGGCAATACCCAGAAAACTCTTCGGATAACACCAAACCCAAAACAAATACAATCAAACCAAATGAATCCAAATGATATGCCTGAAAAACAGTACTATCAAAACAGGTGTCGCCCTAATTGCAGCGGCATGTTGTATACCAAATGCCATGTATTTAAAGATAAATATAGGGCAACTTAAGACGATGGGGTAAACCCAATCTAAACTAAATAGCGTGGTGATTTTAATTGGAAAGAGAAGCATTAACCAAAATTGAAGCCTTGGCTTTAAAACGATTAACGATTCATCGAAACAGCTCGCGCATTTATCTTTTACGAGCTATCCTTGCAAGTTTATTCATTGGTTTTGGCGTTATTGTAGCGTTTAAAACGGGCAATTTCTTTTACGCGGAACATTCTCCATTCGCATATCCAGCTGCAGCATTTACATTTAGTGTTGCCATTATCTTGATTTATTATGGCGGTGGCGATTTGTTCACAGGGGATACGTTTTACTATACGTATGCTGCCATCCGGAAGCAGATGGGATGGAGAGATGTAACAAAGCTGTGGGGATACAGCTATGTCGGAAATCTCATCGGCGCCATTTTATTTGCGCTTTTGATTTATGCTACTGGGCTTTTCAGCGATCCTTCGGTGAATAGCTTTTTAGTAAGCGTGGCACAAGGAAAAACCGAAGCACCGACGGCTGAATTATTCTTCCGCGGAATTCTTTGTAACTGGCTCGTGTGCCTTGCCTTTTTCCTACCTTATCGTGCCAAGGGCGATGGTCCAAAAATGTTCATCATGGTGTTTTTAGTTTTCTGCTTCTTCATCTCAGGTTACGAACATAGTATCGCCAACTTCGTTACTTTTTCTATTTCTATGGCAACTCAGCACCCAGATGCGGTTACGATTAGCGGCATTCTACACAACATCATCCCTGTCACAATCGGAAACCTTATTGGGGGAACATTGTGCATGGCATCCATGTACCATTACTTAAACAAGCCGTTTATGTTAAAGGACGAAGAAGACTAATACTACCTCGGTAGATTTTAGTAACAAAACACATAAAATGATAAGCAGGAACATATTCGACATACAGAATATGTTCCTGCTTTTTCTTTTTTTCGCAAATATGTCATCACAAGGCTTTGAAGACGGTCACAGTAGAAGAACGATTGTATGCACGCGCCTTCATCCTGTTACGCCACCTGCCCAATCGACAACCTCCATACCCACTTTTGATTGCATCATTTTTCCGCTATACGGATGATTCCTAGCTGCCTCTACTGTTTGGCGTGAACCTGAACACTTCAAACACCCATATCGCCGAAGAGAGTGATTACAAAAAACACATGGTCTCCCATCATAGATAATCAGACCGTTTTATCTGAAACCCACCTATCATCTCCATGAATGGTAAAGATACAGAATTCAAGCTAAAAAGTACATTCTATTCTCTTTTTCATCATTCAACATAGGACGTAAGAAAGGAAAACCGACTGGGAACAATTCAGGTAAAATCACCAACCCATCCTCAACTCAAAAAGCACTTCTTAAGCTCAGCAGAGGCTCTCAATTCGATTTAAGGCTACCTGCCGGCAAAAATACCTCATACCATTAAAATAGGCTGTACGGAGCTACAGAAGGCGTCAGCCGTACATCTCAACATAAAGCAACAATCAATTCAAAACAGCCAACAATCAAAAACCCCCCGGTTTTCACCGGGGGGTTTTTATCCAGACAAATTTTATTGAATTCATAAAAATGCCTGAACCCTTGATATGTAAGGGTTAAAAGGACTATTTAACCGCGTCCTTAAGCGCTTTACCTGGTTTAAAAGCAGGTACCTTGCTCGCAGCGATTTCGATTTCGTCACCTGTTTGTGGGTTACGACCTTTACGAGCTGCGCGTTCGCGTACCTCGAAGTTACCAAAACCGATTAATTGTACTTTGTCACCCTTTGCAAGAGCTTCTTGAATTGTATCAAATACAGCTTCAACTGCTTTAGAAGCGTCCTTTTTTGAAAGACCTGCAGCTTCAGCAACAGAGTTTACTAATTCTGTTTTATTCACACCATTCACCTCCTCTCAAAGGGTCATGAACCTAAATCATGTAAAAAGATTAACATAAGAGAAACCGCTCTGCAACTGTAATTACCCGCTTTTTTCAGGTTCCTGGCCTTTTTTCGACGAAAATGAAAAAGAACAGGGTGGAATTACCAATTCCACCACTGTTCCCAGCAAAATTACATCTCTTTTTTCATAAATTGTTATTATATTACAAATGTAACAATACCTCTTTCACCCTCATTTACCATCCGTTCAATTGTAAGTCTCATGCGCTCTTTTGCGCTTTTTGGAATTGCTTCCATTTTATATCGTATACTCTCTTTCATTACTTCATGCAGCGGCGTGCCGAATAGCTGTGTATTCCAGAGTGCCTCCCGGTCATGTTCATAGGCATATCTCAAATCCTTCAAGAGCTGCTGGCTATGGAACTCCGATCCGATGAGCGGTGAAAATTCAGAGCCCATATCAATCCGGACGATATGGTATGAGGCGGCCTTCGCCTGCATCCGTACGCCGTAGAAGTTATTTTGCTGGATGAGCTCGGGCTCGCTCGGCGTGAATTCTTCCATCGTCGGCAGTGTCACCCCGTAGCCATCCTTCCTTGCCTGTTCAATGGCATCCTTGAAGCGCTTCTGCTCTTCTTTCGCCTGGGCGGATTCCTTGATGAACAGGAGCCATTCTTTCTTCGTATCAATCGGCTCCGTCAGCCATTCATTGCAGACGGCCTTGTACATATCGCTGGTAATGTCCAGGCGGATTGTGGCAACACCAAGGCCCGGGTCCACCTCCTGCAGCTCACAGCTTTCCACAAAGTCGATCTGCGACAGCACGTTCGTCGCATGTTCCACATCCCGGATTTTTCTGATGGCGGATGTCATGTGGTGGATTGCCTCGCCGAGTGTCAGATGAATCGGATGAGCCTCATCCAGCACATCCAGCCAATCCGGTTTTTCTACATCAATGACCTCTACAGGGAATTCATAAAGCGCCTCCTGCAGGATATAGGTGATGTCCTTTTTCGTCAGCTGTTCGATGGCCACAGCATGAACCGGCACATTGTAGCGTTCTAGCAATTCATTGCGCAGACGTATCGTGTTTTCATGCGCCGGCATCGTACTGTTCAATACGATGACAAAGGGCTTCCCAATACCCTGCAGTTCTTCGATGACCTGCCTTTCAGCGACCTCGGCCGCCGAACGATGGATGCCGTTGACCGTTCCATCCGTCGTGACGACGACCCCGATGTTCGCATGGTCGCGGATGACCTTATCCGTACCGATTTTAGCGGCTTCCTGGAATGGAATTGGCTCGTTATGCCATGGCGTCTGGACAAACTTCGGTCCATTTTCATCCTGATATCCCTTCACCCCGTCAATCACATAACCGACGCAGTCCGCCAGCCTGATGCGGAACGACAATCCATTGTCCCCAATAGCAATCTGCGCGCTTTGGGCAGGGACGAACTTCGGCTCGGCAGTCATGATGACCGGACCGGGCGAGCTTTGCGGCAGCTCGTCCAATGCACGCTTCCGGTCATCGTCAAATTCGATGTTCGGCAACACTATCATTTCCATTACCTTCTTGACAAACGTCGATTTCCCAACTCTCACAGGTCCAACTACACCGATATATACATCTCCGTTTGTGCGCTCAGCCAACTGTTTAAATACTTGTTCTGACATACGGCTCCCCCTTTACGTACTATCATTGTATGAATCCTGTACTAAAATATGATTCCTGTACTAAAATATGAAAAAATGCTTCTCGTAAATTACGAGAAGCATCCCATTATTCTCCACTATCTTCCTGCTCGTCCTGCTGTAGTTGCTGGCGCCGTTGCTCTTTTAGCTGCTCCCTTTCAGTTACGGGATCATACATGAACACTATCTCATTTTTGTCATTCACTGTATAAGGCAAAGAATAGGCAGGCACCACCGGATATTCATCCGCCAGCAGATGACGGATCTCCTCCCGCGGTGCAGGCGTCACGTCCTTATCGTTGATGAACCGCTGCAGTTCGATGGAATAGTCCACATAGACTTCGCCGTCACTTGAGACAACGAGCGGCAACAGGTCGCTCGAGTAGGGGCTGTCGACCGCTACATCCGTTTTATAGCCGATGTTGTCAAAATTGATGGTATACACATAATCAGCCACACGCTCTTTAAACTGCGGGTATGTCGTCGCCATGAAGCGGATGTTCACTTCCCGCAGGCGCTCCGTCATCCGGAGGTCGACCAATCTGACAGTCGGCTTCTCCTCGGCATTCCAGATTACATATTGGAAAATGCCCCCCTGTTCAAACGAATTGTCCGGTGATTTGACAAGATAGCCGCCGTTCACCAGTTTGGAGAAGTCGATCTGATACTTGATGAATAAATCGGTATCCTCTTCACTATTTTTAATCGGCAACACGCCTGTATCCTGCCGATATGCATCCACGGCCCGCTGCACTGAATTCAAAAGTTCCAGGTCAGGGGACTGCTGCACCCTCTCCTGCTCCTCATCCTTATATAAACTGCCGCATGCAGCCAGTACAAACGATACTGCCATTGCCAGGGCAATCATCAGGTACTTTTTCATCTTACTCCCCTTCCATTCCTTACGCCGGCCATGTTGCAACAACTAGCACCATTAAAATTGTCCCAATCAGGAATAACCCAAATGCAACCAACCGAAAAATAAGCGATAAAAATCCATTATGTACCCATTTACGAACTGCAGAAATGATGAAGATGGAAATCACCATCAGTCCAATGGAATAAAAGGAGACCCACATGACATCCATGGCTGGCATGGCCGCAAGGGGACCACGCGCATTCAATACAAGCGTGGAGTAATCCATTCCCAAAACTGGATTCACAGATAAAACCGCCTTTCATATTTCAAACTTTCCACTGTTTGTCATTATACCGTTTTCTTGCATAAAAGAATAGGAGGCACATGGTTGTGCCTCCTACATTTGTGAACAATTTATTAAAATTCCTTCTTTCATACCACGAACCGCTCCCTTAAAAGAAGCAGGCATGGCGGAAGGCAATCAAACTTCCGTCTTATCCGAGCTCATCGATTTCCGACTTCTTCATGCGGATCATCAACTCATCGACAGCCTGCTTCGGCTCCTTGCCGTTGAACAGGACGTCATACAGCTCCGTCGTAATCGGCATCGGCACATCATATTTCTGCGCCAATTGATAGGCCGCTTTCGTCGTCCTGACGCCTTCAACGACCATTCCCATCTGTTCGAGCACCTCGTCCAGCTTCATACCTTTACCAAGCATATTGCCGGCGCGCCAGTTGCGGGAATGGACGCTTGTACACGTGACGATCAAATCCCCCATGCCTGCCAGTCCGGCGAACGTGAATGGATTGCCGCCCATTTTCACACCAAGGCGCGTAATCTCAGCAAGGCCGCGTGTAATGAGCGCAGCCTTTGCATTATCACCATAAGCCAATCCATCCGTAATGCCGGCAGCAAGCGCAATGACATTTTTCAAGGCGCCGCCGATTTCCACGCCGACAATATCATCATTCGTATAGACGCGGAAATAGCTGCTCATGAATAAATCCTGCACCTTTTCCGCCGCTTCAAGCGACTTGCAGGCAGCCGTTACGGTCGTCGGATGCTGCAGTACGACCTCTTCGGCATGGGACGGGCCCGACAGCACGACAATTTCTTCAATCAGCTCCGCTTTGACGGTCTCCCTAATAAGCTCGGAAATGCGCAGCAAGGAATCCGGTTCGATGCCCTTCGACACGTGAACGAACAGCTTCGGCTCCGTCAGCAGCTCCGCTATATTGCCGCATACTTCCCGAATTGCCTTCGTCGGTACCGCTACGACAACCGTCGCACCGTGCGCCGCCGCCTCTTCAAGCGATGATGTAGCGCGCAGATTTTGAGGCAGCACCGTCTCCGGCAAATATGTTTTATTCGTATGTTTATAATTAATTTCATCCGCTTGATCCTGACGGTTTGTCCACAAAAGTGTATCATGACCGTTTTCGGCCAATACAATCGCTAACGCCGTTCCCCAGGATCCAGCCCCTAATACCGTTATCTGTTTCATACATTCTCCCCCTTACGAAAATTAATCACGCGCACGTGTAATTAAACGAATTGGAGTTCCCTCGAAGTCAAATGTCTCACGGATGCGGTTCTCTAAGAAACGTTCATAGGAAAAGTGCATCAGCTCCGGATCGTTGACAAACACGACGAATGTCGGCGGCTTGATAGCTACCTGCGTTGCATAATAGATCCGCAGGCGGCGTCCTTTGTCGGACGGTGCCGGGTTACGTGCCACCGCATCCTCAATCACCTCATTCAGAATGGACGACTGGATGCGCATCGCGTGGTTTTCACTTACACGCTGGATGACCGGTAAAATCTGATGTACGCGCTGTTTTGTTTTCGCAGATACGAACACAAGCGGCGCATAATCAAGGAATAGGAAATGTTCACGAATTTGCTGTGTATAGAAGTTCATCGTCTTTTCATCTTTTTCGATGGCATCCCACTTGTTGACGACGATGACGATTGCCTTCCCTGCCTCATGTGCATATCCTGCGATTTTCTTGTCCTGCTCCTGAATGCCTTCATCCGCATTCAGTACAACCAATACAACGTCGGAGCGTTCAATCGCACGCAAAGCACGCAACACGGAATACTTCTCCGTCGTTTCATATACCTTCCCTTTTTTACGCATGCCGGCCGTATCGATGATGACATACTCCTGACCATCATACGTATACGGTGTATCGATGGCGTCACGCGTCGTACCGGCGATATCCGATACAATGACGCGGTCCTGGCCAAGGAATGCATTCACTAATGAGGACTTCCCTACGTTCGGGCGTCCAATAAGTGAGAATTTGATGACATCCTCATCATATTGCACTTCGTCCTCTTTCGGGAAATGCTTCGCACACTCGTCCAGTAGATCCCCCAGGCCGATACCGTGCGACCCTGAAATCGGGAACGGATCCCCAAAACCGAGCGAATAGAAGTCATAGATCATTTCACGCATATCCGGGTTGTCAATCTTATTGACCGCCAGGACGACCGGTTTCTTCGTCTTATATAAAATCTTGGCAACCTGCTCATCGGCAGCCGTCACACCTTCACGACCATTCGTCATGAAAATGATGACATCCGCCTCATCAATAGCGATTTCTGCCTGTTGGCGGATCTGCTCCAAAAACGGCTCGTCCCCGATTTCAATTCCACCTGTATCAATAATGTTGAACTCATGTGCTAACCAATCTGCCGAACTATAAATACGGTCGCGTGTCACACCAGGAATATCTTCCACGATGGATACACGCTCTCCAACAATACGGTTGAAAATTGTCGATTTACCTACGTTCGGACGACCAACGATGGCGATTACTGGTTTTGTCATCTGTTATCATCCTTCCAAACTTCTTCTCAAATGTGTATTATACATCAATCTTGCCAGTATAGCATGTTTTCGCAACATTCAAAACTGAGAAAACCGTTTATCCCCCTCAGGACAAAAAATAAAAGCGCTAAACCGCCCGTTTAGCCCCGACAAGCGCTGGAGGGGCCTGACGAGTGTGCCCTGCACACGTGGGAAGGCACCGAAGCGACCTCGAGGGGCTGGCGATTTAGCCTAGACAAATAAAAGCGCTAAAGCGCCCGTCTAGCCGCTCGCTACTTTATCCACAAGGCAAAACTGTATAAATCCCCACTATATATAAAAACAGACGAGCCGTATCGCTCGCCTGTTCCATTGAAAGATTATTTTCCTGTGAACTTCTTCAACTGATCGCCAATCACATCACTGAATGAGAAACCGCTATTTTCTTGCGGAAGCTCGTAGTCGAACTCCTCTTCCTTATCCGGATTTTCAATCAAGTCCTTGATGTTCAAAGAAAGACGGCGTTCCGCTTCATTGACATCCAGTACCTTCACCTGAACCTCCTGGCCTTCCTTCAGTACTTCATGTGGTGTGTTGATGTGTTTATGCGATATTTGTGAAATATGCACAAGCCCTTCAATGCCTGGGAATACTTCCACAAAGGCACCGAATGATACGAGGCGCTTGACCTTGCCTGTCAGGACAGAGCCTTTAGAGGCCTTTTCCTCGATGCCAGCCCATGGTCCCGGTAGCGTCTCCTTGATGGATAGGGCGATTCTTTCATTATCATAATCGACTGAAAGCACCTTCACCTTCACCTCTTGTCCTTCCGAAAGGACAGAAGACACGTCATCTACATGCTCATGCGCCACTTGTGAAATGTGCACAAGACCGTCAATGCCGCCCAAGTCGACAAAAGCACCAAAGCTTGCCAGGCGTTGCACTTTTCCGTCAAGGACATCGCCTTCCTTGATGTTGTGGATGACTTCCTTTTTCTTCGAAGCCTTTTCTTCCTCTACAACGGCACGGTGGGATAGAATCAAACGACCCTTCTCCTGGTCGAGCTCCGTAATTTTGAAGCTCATCGTTTTCCCTTTGTAGTCTTCGAAATCCTCTACGAAATAATCTTCTACCAATGATGCAGGAACGAAGCCACGCACACCTAAATCAACGACTAAGCCGCCCTTCACTACGTCCTTCACCTCGGCATCGAATACTTCTCCCGATTCATACTTCTGAACGAGGTCATCCCATGCCTTCAATGCATCCACTTTGCGTTTGGACAGCACAAAGTTCTCCTCTTCAACCTTTGTAATCATCAGCTCAAGCGTATCACCCACCGATACAGCATCAGAAGCCTTTTCAATGTGCAAACTAGATAGTTCACTGATTGGGACGATCCCATCGAATGGAGCACCTTCTATTGTAACTGTTACTGATTTTTCATCTACCTGCTCAGCAACACCCTTTACGATATCTCCTTCTTGAAATCCTTCGTTTACACTCAAGTTCATTTCTTCAGACATATGTAACCCTCCTTCGCATCTTCCACTTTTATTTTATTCGAAAACAAATATAAAAACAAAAAATCCCCCTGTTTTTTCAGAAATTTCATGTATTCAAGGGGAAAAATCTGTTTTCTTCCCTTTTGGTGCCTGCAGAGTGCCGGATATTCCGCGCCTGCCTAACCTACATATGCACCGGTAAACCCGCGCGATTCACACACGGGGTGCCGTTATTTACACATTACCCCAAATTGAGAATTTCATGCTCGTTTTCAGGAGATTATGCCATTTTTTCTTCCGCTAATTGCAGAATGGCCTCTGCTGCCTCGTCGATGGACAGCTCAGTCGTATCCAAAAGAAGCGCGTCTTCGGCTTGAATCAGAGGGGACGCCTCCCGTTCGCTGTCCTTTTTATCCCGTAGCGCGATTTCCTCTACCAGGCTTTCGAATGTCGAAGGGATGCCTCGCTTCTCATTATCTATTTGACGACGGCGTGCACGCTCCTCCACTGATGCGGACATGAAGATCTTCAGCTCCGCTTCCGGCAGTACATGCGTTGCGATATCACGCCCGTCCATCACCACAGCACCCTGGGCCGCCAGCGCCTGCTGCATGGCGACAAGAATCGCACGGATATTCGCATGGGCCGCCACCTGTGATACGTTAGCCGTCACTTCATTCGAGCGGATTGGAGAAGAAACGTCCTCCCCGTCCAGGAAGACAAGTTGTCCCTCACTCGTAGGCTGCAGACGTATATCTGTCGCCCGAAGCATAGTTTCTAGAGCTTCTGCATTTTCTAATTGTATGCCTGTACGGATGGCTTTATACGTTACAGCACGATACATCGCGCCCGTATCGATATACGTGTAGCCTAATTTTTCTGCTACGATTTTTGCGATTGTGCTTTTTCCTGCCCCCGCCGGACCGTCGATTGCAATTTGAATGTTTTTTGCCATAAATAATCCCTACTTTCCCTCCCTATTGTACCATATCCGCAAGGAAATTCACCTGCCTGGACCCAAGATGTACGGATGACTTACCCCTCCTGTTACCCCCTGTATTTCCGGCCCGCAGGGTGATGGCAAGGATGAAATGCGGCTGCACGGAAGAGGTTCCGGTAAAAAAGAATAAAGCCGCCGTTGCCGGCGGCTCAGTTTGTCATATTCGTATCCTTTCTGCGGAGCTGCAATTGACGCTCGAAGCAGAAGCGGACGATATATTGCTTATCCAGATTGTCCATATTCTTAAACTGCATGGACACATATTGTTTATTATTCCGCTCGAAAATACGGATGACTGTTGCGTCCGTCATGACATACCTTATATCACCACTCGTATAGGGTAAAACGATGGTCAGCTGGACAATCTCCCCATCTGTGAACCGGACCGGGGAGATGGGGTTCAATAAGAGGCCGCCTGCACTGATGTCTACTGTGGCGTACTGGCTGAATTGGCCTTCATACTCCACTGCAACATCCACCGGCGTCTCTACACGCACATATTCCCGGCGCTGGATTTTGATGACTTCATCTTCCTGAGGGCCGGCCATCATAATCATTGGTATGTTTCCCAGCTTTCTGCCGAGCACCTCTGTATTGAAGGCAAAACTCTGCTTGGCTTCATTGAGGAAAATGGCCCGGAACTGTGCGCCGTCCAACAAAAAGGCAGTCTTTTTCGTCACAGTGTTGACGGGATAATCAATGAAGATATAGTTTTCATTCTGTTCTACAACCTTGCAACGAAGCTTTTCGACGCTATCTGTATAAGTTGGCTCCAATATCAAAATCGTTCCAATTTTCAGTTCCATACCTATCCCCTTATATTCCTTAATTGTATCTATATTATGGCATGAAATTGGAATTTTTTCTAGATAAACAGGATTTTTTTATCAGACTAACGGCTCAACCTCCACTACTTTATGGGTATTAGCGTCTATTAAAACACGGAACGTTTCGTTGGACTGATTGCTTAACTTTGCGATTACTTCGTAGCAGAGCACCAGCTCATAGCCCGGATTCTCCGTATAGACAAGCTTCGTCTCCTCTACATCGACTCCATCGGCGAAGTAGTTTTCCAAATCAAGCTCTTTTGCAGCCGTATCCGGAAGCGTCTCTTTTTGGATATACTCCATTGCATTGACCCCAAGCACTTCCCCTGTATCTTTGGCAAGCTTCACTTGAATGCTGTCCGGGTAGACGAGCGCATCACCCACTTTTCGTGTAAAGACAAAGTGCCACGCTTCATGGTTTTCGCGAGCCTCTGCGTAGACGACATCCGTATAGCCTGCCTCGCGTAAAAAGTCTGCCGCCATATCACGCGCCTGCTGCTGCGTCACTTTCGAATCATTGACCGGCCGCTCGAGCAGGAAGGACAGCACATGTCCGCCTTTTAGCGTGACATCTGCATACCCCAAACGTGAGCCGCGTGCAAATTGAACATGATAGAACGGATAGGCTGCATCATCGGCATTCATCGATACAGTCAGCGTCGCTCCTTCCGTCGAAGGGAAGAGGTCATGTATTTTTTGCACTACCTCCTCCTTCGTCACTTCCTTGTCCGTCAAATGGATGAGGTCGCGCTTCTTCTCATAGTCAGATTCACTGGCCGTAAGGGGGAAATTAGCTTCCTGGTAGCTCTTCAGGTTGGTCGAGACTGTCCGGAATGGGGACTTTTCATCCTCCAGCAGTCCGTCCGCCCAAGTATCATAATTGCTCCCTGTAGCAAAGAATCTGGAGGTCGCAACATTCCAATCCTCCTGCAGTGCATTCATATTCTTGGCAATCGCCTGCCAATCGCCCTGCGCCCCGCTCTTTGCCTGGTCACCCATCCTTCCGAGATAGCTCATCATGTCGTTGGCCACCCCGTTATGGATTGGGAGCTTCCCGATTGAATTGCGCAGGTCATTGCTGATTCGCCAGACGGCATGCATTTCATTCGCGCGCGCCTCCCCTTCCGGGAAAAGCTGCGCCTGATGGACAGCCCTTGACAGCTGGGTCATCTGTGCAGAGGCGGTTGCCATTTCATTCGTATAATACGCATGCATCGTCTGCTTCAGTTCCTTATTTTCGTTTGTCAAATTCACCGCATACACTGCGACTGCAACAAGCAAAATACCGATTAGATATAAATATTTTTTCATCATCCACCTCTAGTAGCAGAAAATATGCTCGCCAATCTGTTTAATTTGTGGTCTCGTCCATATCCAGCTACTAGTAGCCGTTTGTGGATTGAAATAATAGAGGGCGTTTTCAGTAGGATCCCACCCATTCATTGCATCAAGCACCGCCTGCTTTGCCCGCTCATTGGGCTCAAGCCAGATCTGCCCGTCGGCTACTGCCGTGAAGGCACGGGGCTGGAAGATTATTTCAGAAATCGTGTTCGGGAATTGATCGGACTCAAGCCGGTTCAAAATAACGGCCGCCACCGCCACCTGCCCCTCATACGGTTCGCCGCGCGCCTCACCGTAAACGGCGTTGGCCATCAGCTGCAGATCCTGCTCTGAGTATTTACCGGGCAGCTGCACCTGGCTGTTCTTGGTGCCCTGCTGCGTCTGCTGTTCAAGCGGGGTGCCGCCGTAATGGGTGAAGCGGTTGCCATTGTTGATCTGCTCCATCACCCACGTCCTGTTGTATTCCGAATTATTAACAAGCTTTTGTTTCGTTGTCGTCCCTGCAATCCCATCAACGTCCAACCCGTAGTCCGATTGGAAGTTTCGCAATGCCCAGTACGTACCATAGCCAAAGACGCCGTCAATATTGCCTTCGTAATAGCCAATATACTGGAGCCTCGCCTGCAGCTCGATGACGTCATCACCAAATGCCCCCCGCTCGATGATTTGGGAGGAAAAGGCATTCGTATGCAATGGGATGACTGAAATGACCAATAGAAACAGCATCAATAGTAATGAGCACCATTTTTTCATCACCGGTTATCACTCCTTTTTACGTAGGATGGAAAAATGGCCACATTTTATACACAAAAAAAAGCTTTTGTTGACAAAATTCCGCAACAAAAGCCAATCAGATTTTATTATTTTCATATAGATGCTGCACAAGATGCCTGTGCGCCAACTTGACCTTCCGCAGGCCCAACCACCAGAGAAACAGCATGAACGGTACCATCAGGTAGATTAGATTGCCCTCCAGCGTCAAAATTGTATTGTAGCTGAGGTGAAGGAGGACGGGGGCTATCAAGGCGAGCAGCAGATACTCCATAGGTTTATTATTCTTTGAAAACTTGCTCTTCCCGAAATAGTAGCCCATGACGACGCCGAACAGCGCATGGCTCGACACGGGGAGGATGGCTCTCATGAAGGCGGCGTTGATTCCATATGACAGCAGATAAAGGACGTTTTCAACCGTTGCAAAGCCCAGCGAAACGGCCGCACCGTACAATATACCGTCATATGGGTCGTCGAATTCCACATGCCGCAGAATGGCGATGAAAATGATGAACCATTTGAAGAACTCCTCAATGGAGCTTGTAAAAAGAACATTCCCTACATACGGATTGGCGAATGCCCCCTCCTCATGCAATACATATTGGATGAACATGATTGGGAACGTGATGATGGCCCCGTAGATGAAGGATTGGAGAAGTGTGCGGCGAGGCTCCGTGGCCATCTGGTTCCGCAGATAGAAATAGCTAAGGAGGGCCAGGCCAGGCGCAATCGCCGCTGATATCAATATGAACATGTCCTGTGTCCCCCCTGTATTCTCAAAAACTCCACCTTTATTATAGCAAAAACATCTGCGGGAAAGTGTGAACAGTAAATTTTATGACGAAAAAATATTCCGTCTCCATACAGGAGATACCTTTCGAGGGAAGGCAATCGGGAAAGGTACAATCGATACAGGCGCCATGTTCCCTGACTGGACGCCTTGAAGGGAGGACGTGCAGCTGTAAAAGTTGAAGCTATTATCTCCTTTTTTGTTTATAATTGGAGTGCGGGTGGGTACGCGAATGGTGAAGATGAAAAAAAGAACGGAAATCCCCCCGTAACCATGATGGATGAGGAAGGAAGTGTTTTTTTTGGACGGTATATCACTTTTAGAGGCTATTGCCTTTTATTCGCTACTGCTATCTCCCCTCTTGTCCATGGTTCTGCTGTTGTTCTGGACATCCGCCAATATGAAAAATACCGCCAAGGCCCAATTGGTCGGCATCGTCATCCTATCAGCACTAGGATTTGCAGCCATCAACTCGTCTTTGTTTGTACTAATTGAAGTAGCCGCTCTTATTTTATTCGGTGTTTGGATCTTTGCTTATAGAGGCTGTTTTCTGAAAGGGCAATTAACGGTCATTTTGTCCGCCTTTGCATTGCAGGCTGCCTACTCTGCACTCTTCTTCACATTCATCGGATCAGAGTCCGGCCTGGCAATCCCTTTACTGTGCATCAGCCCGATTCTGACGATGATTCTTTT
>JAZUQF010000482.1:0-3970 GCA_045605545.1 Lysinibacillus sp. | reverse complement strand
ATTATTCAACAATTAAATACTATCATTTTCACTAACTGATTGCCAAAAAATGCGCCAACTTTTAAAAATCCCTTCTTTTGATACGATTCAGGATATTTTTTAAAGAAATACGCCTATTTTCCTGTGGGGCATTTTGTTCATGTAGGATGTCCTCCAGCTTCAAATGGAACTCGATTTTTTCCAGCCTATGGGTCATGATAATCCGCTCGGTCAAGAACAGTTCGATGTTCATGCCGCCACCCGGCGAGAAGATGAACACATCAAAGCCCAGAAACGCCAGAAATGTAAGCAGAACAGCGTCGCCTCTCTGCATCTTTGCTTCCTCTTCGATGAAAAGGATGTATTTGGGGTTTTCATAGCTGTAATCGAACTGGCGATAAAGCCGGAGCGTCTCATCCTGGAGCTTGAAGAGCTGCCCCATGATGTAGCCCTTATAATCGACATCCGTCTCGTGCGGCAGCCGCTCGATGATCTTCAAATCAATCAGACGGATGATCGTCTTCGCTATGTTCCGTTGATTCGCAACCGGCAGCTCCTTGTATGGCCAGTTCCTCATCTGGATCATTTTCTCGGCGTCCAGCTCCCCATTTGTGCTGGCATCCTGCACATAGTACTGCATGTTCGCACGCTGCGGTTCGATAAGCGGGAACGCATGGACCATCTGGGAAAGCGGATTATCCTTCAGCCGTTTCAGCTGGTCCGCATATTCCTGCAAGTTCGCCGAGACCCCGTCGATCTTCCCGAAGATGACAGGTAGATAGACATGCTCGTCATCCGCATCGAACCCTTCCCTGTGCTCCATCTTGCCCTCGCTTACAATGAACATTTCATCATACGTCGTATTCAGCATCACCGTCCGCGTCTCATGATCCAGGTACTTCCACGGATAATTGATTTTTGAGGACTCATAAAAGTTCTGCTTGATCGTTTCGTACGTCCGGGCCGTGACCGTCTGTACCTGCAGCGGCTTTTCATAAGGGAACTCAAAGAGCGGGCTTGTGGAAGCAAGCTTTGTTGCCGGCACACCGGAAAGCCCGTACTTCTCCAATGGATTCTCCCCTGTCGGCTCGAAAATGACGATGTCGCATCCGAACAGATACAGAAAGTGAATAAAATACGCCTCGCTTTCCGTCATTTCCCCGTACCAAAGGATTTTCGGCATCCGTTCCTCGAATGGCGCCTCCTTCATCCAAAGGGGGAAGTAATGCTTCGACCATTTCGCCAGGTCAAGAAAAATGCGCTGCAGATTGGGGTGCGACAATTTCGGGTATCTTTTGTCCATCAGCTCCAGCCAGCTTTTAAAGGCCTGCACAATGTGCTGCTTGTACGGGGTATTCGTCAGCGGCAGCAGCTGTCTTGCGGTGAAAAAAGCGAGCATGCGGTTGAGGGACAGGGCCGACTGCTTATGTATCTGCAGGATGTTGACGATTTCTGTGCGCGTCTCCGGCTCGATTGCCTTCGGTAGGGAATCGAACAGCATCGTCCAGCCAATCGGCAGCGATTTCAGGCTATACAGATATTCCTTCATATTATGCTCATCGTCGAAAATACCGAGCATCACCTGGGCAACCCTCGTGTACTGGATGGCCGTGTCGCTTTTTGTATATGCAGGCCTCGATGGCAACGGTTGCGTAATGATGCTCTCCCATTGCTGTGCCGACGGGTCATTATAATCGATCGGTTGAAATCTGATCACTAAGCTCACCTCTTTTATCATTTAGGCTAGAATACTCATCAGCACAAATATGTATAAGGCAAAGCCCCATGGATACGGCTGAGATGAACTGCCTTTTTTCGTAGCGAAAACGGATTCACGCACTGCGACAGCCGATGACAGACCGGCTCCCACACCCTGTCGTCTCATATTAAAAGCTTCCGCTCCCGAGGCGTGTGGTCAACAGCTGGCTACCGGTTGTTTTCTACGGCGCTCTCAATCCACGTTTTCTCTACTTCGATGCATCGTACAATTAACGAATATATTTAAATTATACTTTATTTTGTATTTCAAGTAGTATGAATTACTCTGCCCTAGCCTTCCCTTCCAAGAAACCCATTCCCCATGGAAAAGAACTGTACTGGCATGTCCAATGATTCAATTTATGTGAAAAAGGGGGTTCCTACAACCCGATACTCCTCCTCTGTGGAATCACCTCATCCATAAATGACCGTTCTTTGAAACCAGTAACACCGCTCCTGTCTAAGTATAGCGCTTTCATTATGAACATTTTTCAAATTTTTCGACTTCGGACCATTTCCAGGACTTTTTTTCTGAATTTTATGATAAAATGAGTCAATGTTTTTTATTATTGGAGGTTACGCATAGATGGAAGAAGTCGCTCAACAAAAAACCGTGGCGGTGGAAAACGTATTGATAGCCCATCATTTTTTGAAGGATGTCGTCGTCCATACCCCACTGCAGAAAGATGATTACCTGTCCGAAAAGTATGGCGCAACAATTTACTTCAAGCGCGAGGACCTGCAGCATGTGCGTTCATTCAAGCTGCGGGGCGCTTATTATAAAATTAAAAAAATCGAAGCAGAGGCCCGTGAAAAAGGAGTCGTGTGCGCAAGTGCAGGCAATCATGCCCAGGGAGTCGCCTATGCATGCGCCCATTTGAAGATTCAGGCTAAGATCTTCATGCCGAAAACGACGCCGAAACAGAAAATCGGCCAAGTGCACATGTTCGGCCGCGACTATGTGGAAATCATTCTGGCTGGCGATACATTCGACGATTCAGCAGCCAGTGCATCCGCCTATTGCCATGAGCATGACATGATTTTCATCCACCCATTTGATGACCTTGATGTGATGGCTGGGCAAGGCTCTGTAGCTGTGGAAATCATGAACGACATCGAAGAACCGATTGACTTCATCTTCGGCAGCATCGGCGGGGGCGGCCTGATGGCGGGGGTTTCCGCCTATGTGAAGAACCTATCCCCGAAAACACGGGTAGTCGGTGTAGAACCGGCCGGAGCGGCCAGCATGAAGGCGGCATTGGCCAACGGAGGACCAGTTGCTCTTAACGGCATCGACAAATTCGTGGACGGGGCCGCCGTGCAATGTGTAGGCAAGGAAACATACAACATCTGCCAGCAGTATCTGGATGATATAGTTCCCGTTCCCGAAGGAAAAGTATGCACAACGATTCTGGACCTGTACAACAAGCATGCCATCGTTGCCGAGCCGGCCGGGGCCTTACCTGTGGCGGCGCTTGATTTCTACGCGGACCAGATCCGCGGCAAATCCGTCGTCCTCATCATTTCGGGCGGAAACAACGACATCGGCCGCATGCAGGAAATCAAGGAGAAGTCCCTGTTATATGAAGGTCTTCTCTATTACTTCATCGTCAACTTCCCGCAACGTGCCGGAGCCCTGCGCCAGTTTCTGACGGAAGTGCTGGGCCCGACAGATGATATCACACACTTCGAATATACGAAGAAGAATAATAAAGAAAGCGGCCCTGCAATCGTCGGAATCGAAGTGCTGAACCGCTCAGACTATCCGGAGCTCCTCGAACGAATGAAGGCAAACGGCTTTGAATATAAAGAAGTGAATAATGACAGTACCCTTTTCGGGCTGCTGGTATAGATGATTCCCCGCGCAGTTTCGCTGCGCGGGTTTTTTTATGGGGTTTGCCGGGGCTTATCGATGATTTTCCGATTATATCAGCGTTTTTGGGGAGGCTTATCGGCGTTTTTCAAATAAGTCGGCAATCCGGTAGCGCCTGCCCTTTTTCTCCCCTTCAGATGTAACATTCAGTGCCTGGAGCAGCCGTTTTGCAGAATCCGCCGATTGGACGCCTGTATAATTCCGGGACTCCTCATTCGTCATCCACTCCAAGGCTCCTGCAAAATGCACGGAATGAAAATTTTGACGAAATTTATTTCCCGGGTAATCCTTCCATTTCCCTCATTCCCCACAATTCGTCATTCACGCCCCAACTGACTGTTTTGCACCGAATACGTATGG
>JAZUQF010000481.1:0-2320 GCA_045605545.1 Lysinibacillus sp. | reverse complement strand
GCACGCCGGCATCCTGCCACACCATACAAAATGGGTGTGGCTGTTTGAAAACCTGAAGTTTATCGTCATCGATGAGCTGCATACGTATAAAGGTGTCTTCGGCAGCCATGTGGCGCATGTCATCCGGCGTCTGAAGCGGATTTGTGCGTTCTATGGCTCAAATCCAGTGTTCATCTGCACATCGGCTACGATTAAAAACCCGAAGGAGCTTGCAGAAGCCCTGACAAACGAAAAGCATGAGCTGATTGAAAAATCCGGGGCTCCAGTCGGGAAGAAGACGTTCATCTTCTATAATCCGCCGATTGTCAATACGACGTTCGGTGTACGGCGGAGTGCGGTGCTAGAAGTGCGCGATTTATCAAGAAGATTGTTTGAAGCCGGCATCCAGACGATCATTTTTGCGAAATCACGGGTGCGGGTCGAGATGCTCGTCACTTATCTAAAATCACTCGCGGCAAAGAAAATCCAGGACGAGTCCATCCAGGGCTACCGGGGTGGCTATCTTCCGAGTGAGCGGCGAGCCATCGAAAAGGGCTTGAGGGACGGCTCAATCCAGATGGTTGTCTCGACGAATGCCCTGGAGCTTGGGGTCGACATCGGCCAGCTGCAGGCATGCATCATGACCGGATACCCGGGGAATATTGCAAGTGCCTGGCAGCAGGCCGGACGTGCGGGCCGCCGCCAGGATGAGGCGCTGATCATCTACGTCGCGCAATCGACAGCGCTGGACCAGTACATCGTGAACCATCCGACATATTTCTTCGGGACGCATCCGGAAGAGGCCCGCATCAACCCGGACAACATCATCATTTTAATGGACCATTTGAAATGCGCCGCCTTCGAGCTGCCGTTTTCTATGACGGATACGTACGGGGAGTTCACCGTCCAGGAGTTGCTGGCCTATTTGGAGGAAGAAGGCGTACTTGTCAGAACGAGCACCCAGTGGCACTGGATGAGCGACCGTTTCCCGGCACATGAGATCAGCCTGCGGTCGGCTGCACAGGAAAACGTCGTCATCATCGATATGACGCTGCCGCAAAACAAAGTCATCGGTGAAATGGATACATATAGCGCCATGACTTTACTTCATGAAGAAGCGATTTATATGCATCAAGGCATACAGTTTCAGGTGGAGAAGCTCGACTGGGAGGAAAAGAAGGCGTATGTACGTGAAGTGGACGTCGATTATTTCACTGACGCGAACCTCGCCGTCGAGCTGAAGGTACTGAGCGAGGACAAGTCAGCACAGTACAAGTCCGCCACTGTGAGCTACGGGGATGTCAGCCTGCTGGCGATTCCGACGATTTTCAAAAAAATCCGTTTCAATACGCATGACAATATCGGCTCGGGCCCAATTTCAATTCCGCCGATGGAAATGCATACGAGCGCCACTTGGATGAGCTTCGACCTGCCGGACAACTGGTCGGAGGAGCAATTGACGGATGCGCTGAACGGAGCGGCCTATGCAATGGGCGGCTTCATCCCGTTATTTTTACACTGCGACCGGAGCGACCTGTCGGTGGTGCCGCAGGTGAAGGCCGTGCATAATGAAAGACCGACCATCTTCATCTATGACAGCTATCCGGGCGGAATCGGGCTCAGTGAGCGAGTGTATGACATCCTGCTTTCCCTGCTGGAGAGGACGATTGAGCATGTCGAGGGCTGTCCATGCAAATCGGGCTGCCCTTCATGCATCGGTGCGCAGGACAGCATCGGGGACGGCAAAAAGCAGGTATTGAAAGTGCTATCTATTTTAAAAGAAGAGATGGAGTGGCTTCCATGAGTTACGAAAATAAAATACTCCAAATGAAGAAGATGCTCGGCAAAAAGACAGAGGTGAAACAAGAAAAGCCTGCTTTTGTGAAGCCGGACCAGCCGCATTATACCGGTGACTGGCAGCAAGCGGGCCTTACGCTTGTCGAAAATGATTTCGGGGTGCTGTTCAAACGTGTCGTAACGTATCCGCTTGATTACAGGCACGGAACGTACGAGCTGCAGGAGCTGTTTGAGGCCATCAAATTATGGGAACAGGCGGAGCATGAGCATCCTTATGCCGTCACTGCTAACGAGACGCTCGTATTTTTTGATACGGAGACGACGGGCTTGAAAGGGGTGGGCACGCACATCTTTCTACTGGGCTTCCTAGAGACGGACGGGGAAGAGTTCACCTTGACGCAGCATGTCCTTGCCGATCCATCCAACGAAGCGGCCCTGCTGTTCGAATCGAAGCTATGGCAGCGGATGGCGACCATCGTTTCTTATAACGGGAAGAGCTTCGACTGGCCACAGCTTGAAATGCGCTGGACATTGAACCAGGCGC
>JAZUQF010000480.1:0-13404 GCA_045605545.1 Lysinibacillus sp. | reverse complement strand
GTTTTAATGCCATATCTAATGCGGCTTTGCGATCACTCACGTATATTTTCCTCCTTTAAATACGAACTCTTTTCGTTATGTCTCTATTATACTTGTTGTTGAGACAAACCACAAGAAAAAAGCGAACATATTTTCGTTTTTGGGGCAAAATAAAAATTTGGGTATAAATACTATACCCAAATTTATCATTTCACCTATTGTTTATATCCTCTTTCAATCAGGTTGCGCATAAGGTAACTGCATGTGAATTTTACAGTCCGCATGCGGTTCATATTACGTGAGCCCAACAGCTGCAGTCGGTATGTCAGCGGCGGCTCCTGACCGATGCTGATGCCGATCCAAACAGTGCCAGCCGGCTCATTGCCATGTGCATCCGGACCGGCTGCCCCTGTCAAACCTATGCCGATTTCCGTGCCGAATTTCTCACGCACATTAAAGGCCATGGCCGCTGCACATTCACTGCTCACCACACTGTGGTTCTTGATAATATCAACCGATATGCCCAGCTGTTCAATTTTCGCCTGTTCCGTATAAGTGACGATTCCACCAGCCAGGGCAGCGCCTACCCCAGGTATTTCAGCCAGTTGGGCTTGGAACAATCCGGCAGTCAAACTCTCGGCTGCAGCAATCGTCAAATTGTTCTTCAGGAGCATTTCCACTAGCTTCGAGGCAAGTGAATCATCATCGACACCATAGCAATATTCACCGACAACCGACAAGATTTCCTGTTTCTTCTCTTCAATCATCGACCATGCCGCTTCTTTCGTGTCTGCCTTGGCAGTGATACGCAGCGTTACTTCCCCATCTGCAGCTAGCGGTGCAATGGTAGGGTTTGTCTGCCGGTCGAGAATGTCCTGTAATCGAACCTCCAGCTCGGCCTCGCCTATGCCATAAAAACGAAGGACATGGGAAATGATATTCGAGCCTTTCCCCATTTTTTTTGCCAAATACGGTTTCGCTTCATGCTGAAACATCGGCTCCAGCTCTTTTGGAGGCCCCGGAAGCAGGATATATGTATGCTTCCCTCGTTCAAAGAGCATACCGGGTGCCATTCCACTATTATTGGCCAATACATGGCTCCCCTTAAGAACCAGCGCCTGCTTACGGTTATTCTCCGTCATTTCACGCCCATGCTTGGCAAAGTAATCTTCCACATATGAAAGCGCCTTGTCGTCGAAAACCAACTCCACACCTAAGTGCTGTGCAATCGTTTCCTTCGTCAAGTCATCCTTTGTCGGTCCCAGTCCTCCTGAAAAGATGAGGCAGTCCGCCCGTTCTTCCGCTATACAGATTGCTTCCTTCAACCGTAGTGCGTTATCCCCCACTACTGTATGGTAATAGACATCTATGCCCAACTCGGAAAGCTGGCGCGAAATGAATTTGGCATTCGTATTGGCGATTTGCCCTAAAAGTAATTCTGAACCTACTGCGATGATTTCTGCCTTCATAAATTAACCTCTCTTATTTGGAGTCTAATAACACACGGCGGTTTAAGTGGAAATAATCCCAACCGGACCAAATGGTGAAGAACAGCGCTACATAAAGCGCAATATCATCAAATGGAATGCCCATCATCGTAAAAATGGTATTGTGTAAGAACAATGCCGAAATCGCGACAATTTGGGCCCACGTCTTGATTTTTCCCAGCTGGTTTGCTGCAACTACTTCTCCTTCACCCGCCAGAATCAGGCGAAGACCCGTTACAGCAAATTCCCGGGAAATAATAATGATGACGATCCAGGCAGGTGCCAGACCGATTTCTACAAGCAAAATGAGTGCCGCAGACACAAGCAATTTGTCCGCCAACGGATCCAGGAACTTCCCTAGATTCGTAACAAGATTGTATTTCCGGGCGTAATAACCATCTACCCAGTCGGTTACAGACGCAATAATAAAAATCAAGGCACCGACGAAATGGTTGACGGGCATCACAGCACCGAACAATTCCATCTCACCCCACCCAAAATCGAACATAATTACAATCACAAAAAATGGGATTAAACAAATACGAGAGACTGTAATCTTATTAGGAATATTCATTAGTAAACACCTTTCATTTGAAACAAAGTAGCCATCTAAAAGATGACTACTGAGCTTGTTGTTCTTGAACTGATCGAATGATGAAATTTTGTGTGACGCCATTCGATGGAGAAGTCACTTCTTCGTCATTTACGAAGACTTTTGCGCTTGCTGCGCTGCCTAAGCGGATTCGTACATATCCATCAGCAGTAGCATCGTATTCTACCGTTTCTCCAGGATTGTACATCTTCCCAAGATTGTCCACACCTTGTGTATTACGGAAGGCAATCCAACTCGCACTGTTTACGATTTCAACACGTATCTTCAATTCCTCAGCACCAGAAACTTCGAAGTTCACATCTTCTCCGTTTACCGCCCCTACAGAGATAGATTGTGTTTCAACAGACTCCTCATCTTCCTCCTGCCCTTCTTCCCCGGCAGCATCTTCCGCACCGTCGCCAGCAACGCCGTCTAGAGAGCCTTCCTGACTTTCATCCGTTGTAGGCTTTACATACTCTACCGCCGGTGATTCCTCGTCGGCAATATCGGGCGTTTCCTTCGTTTTTGCCCAATATAGAATCGAAATCACGGCGATGATTACGATGATGAATAAAGCCACAATCATTTTCGGCATCGCTTCCATCGTTTTGTTGGAAGAACGGCTCGCAAGCTTTCGGCGGCTTGGGCTCTGCTTGTATGATTCCACTACTTCTTCCTTCTGCGTCCCCGGTACATCTTTCTTAAACTGGTCAAGCAGTTCCTCAGGATCCAGGCCCACAGCTTCTGCATACTGCTTGATGAACGCCCGGACATAGAAGGAACCGGGCATGATTGAATAATTCCCCTCTTCTATTCCCACCAAATAGCGTTTCTGAATCTTTGTGATTTCTTGTAAATCTTCTAAGCTATATCCTTTCGCTAATCTCGCTTCTTTTAGGCGAGCTCCTAACTCTGTCAACACTAACACCTACTTTTATTTAAAAATTGAATCCGCCAAATCCTCCGAAATCATTTACTGAAGACATCATATTATTTTTTTCGATCAATTCATACGTAATTACCTCATCCGCATGATTACGCAGTTCTATAATATAATCGAAATCCTCTATCTTGTATTCGGAATGTTGTACGAAAATATCCGGATGTTCAATCACTTTAATCGTATCCATATGCATCATCTCACGCACCAGCTGTTGATGGCGCTCATCATTCGACCTCCGCGTCACAGCCCCGTCCAAAATGAAGATGTTATTCCCATTGAACTCATCACCGATCAATGAGCTGCGGACTGTCTGCTTGATCATCGTAGAGGATAGAAATATCCATTTTTTATTGGCACAGACACTTGCGGCCACAACCGACTCCGTCTTTCCGACGCGCGGCATGCCCCGTATGCCGATCAGCTTATTGCCATCCTTTTTGAAAAGCTCTGCCATGAAGTCGACCAAAATCCCGAGCTCATCTCGTACAAAGCGGAATGTATTTTTCTCATCCGCCTCTTTAGGAATATAACGACCATGCCTGACAGCCAATCGGTCGCGCAGCTTCGGCTCTCGAAACTTCGTGACGTTGATATGCTCCATTGTCGAGACGATGGAAATGAAGCGCTCGATTGATTCATCCTTTTCAGCTTTGACGAGCATGCCTCGCCGGACTTCATCGACGCCATTGATTGTCACGATATTTACGCGCAGCATCCCCAGTAGGGAAGCAATATCACCCAGCAATCCCGGTCGATTTACCTGAATCTCATATTCGAAATACCATTCGCCCATGAATGTATCCGTCCCCTCTATTTAGAAACGCTCAAAACGTCTATAAGTTCCATGATAGCGGATTTTATATGTATTGAAAAGTTTGAAACCGTTGTTTTTTTACTCCAATAATAAAAAAAGGTCAACGAAATGGAACCCTTCCTACTTATTCACCAAAAAATCAAAAGGGAAACCTATAAAAGGCTCCCTTTTCAATGCTTTTTACAGCACTTACGACACTTTATGTTCCACTAGTTTAACAACACAGCTTGCAAGTGCCTTCTTTTCATCTTCTGACGCTACTGACCATAAGTCGGCCAGGACACGCTCTTGCTCATTTTGAGGTTCCACATTTTTTGCCAAGTATTCCCCAATTTGAAGAGCCGCCTGATCGATCATTTTTGATGAAACGCCATTATCTTTCGCATCTTCAACCTTCTCGCCTAGAAAGTGCGTCCATTGCTTCCAGCTTTCAAGTAAACCCATGTTCTCGCCTCCTCTCGACGATAGTATGTCCGAGGGAAACGATTATATGTACCAACCGCCATTAACGTGAAGAATCTGCCCTGTGACGTAATCAGCGGCGCCACTTAGATAAAAGCACGTCAGCTTGGAAACATCCTCTACCGTCCCGAGTTGCCGCAATGGTATTTCTTCTATGATTTCCTGCTTTTCCTCTTCACTTAGATGACCGTTCATCTGTGTATTGATAAAGCCCGGTGCAATCGCGTTGACACGGATGCCGTTATAAGCAACCTCCTGGGCATAGGCTTTTACAAAAGCATGCTGCGCCCCTTTAACAGATGAGTAGACCACTTCTCCCGCCGCTCCTACCGCACCCCAGATCGAGCCGATAAAGAGTACGTAGCTTATTTTGTTCGACCGCAACTTATGCGATACGCACGCAAGCAACCTCATCGGATTTTGCACATGGACCCGCCAAAGCTTTTCCATCTCTTCAGGCGGAGTGTCCTCGAGCAATTGTGTATAGGCATGTCCATTCGCAAAGACAACTGCATGCAGCGAAAAAATCTGGCTAGCCAGCAGGTCTGCCCCGTTCGTATCGGCAAAATCCGCCTGGATGGGAATGAACTCCTGGGATGGATAGGCGTCTGCATAAGACGCCGCCATCTTCAGTGCACGCTCTTTCCCCAGGTGGTAATGAAGATACAGCGACCAGCCTTCCGCAGCCAAGCCATCACAGATGGCCCGGCCGATTGCACCAGAAGCCCCACATACTAATGCAAATTTCTTCATTTTTGGCGCTCATTCACAGGCATAATCTTGAATACAGTTTGCTGCTCCTCACCTTGAAGCGATTTGAAGGCTTCCTTCACATCTTCAACCGTCAGCTTTTCAATGATTGGTACTGCATCGAACAAATTCATGTCGTTGAATTTATAGCGTGTAAATTGGTTTGCAATAAACTCCAGGGAATTCAACACACGCAGGAAGTAGCCGATTTTCTTACGCTTGAGGCGCTCTACATCCTCCTGTTTGAAGATGGATTCATCCTCCGCTTCCGCCAATCGTCCTTTAATCGCCTGCACAAGCTCATCCGGTTTTGATGTATCCGAACCAATCAGTGAAAAGCCGTAGCCTTTCTCCAATGTAAAGTCAAATGCATATGATTCATCGATCAAACCATTTTCATATAGGTTCGTATAGAACTCGGAAGCACGTCCGAACAGGCATTCAAGCGCAATGGACATCGCCAGTTCATGCTTCATCATTGCGTCGCCCGTGAGGTTTACTTCCTTAGCTTTAAGGCCCATATATACTTTCGGCTGTTGTACATCCATCTTCATTTCCCGCTCTTTAACAGCCACTCCCATCGGCTCGTCTTCAAAGATACGTGTTAACGGCGCCGGTTCCGGGAATTCTTTTTTATTTTGATTATCCTCAACAAAAGCCATCATCTCCACCGGATCGACTGCCCCGACGACAAACAGCAGCATATTGGAGGGATGGTAGAACGTGTTGTAGCATGTATAAAGATGCTCTGCGGTAATCTTATCAATCGATTCAACCGTTCCGGCGATATCGATTTTCACAGGGTGGTTGTGGTACATGTTTTCGATGGCTCCAAAGTACAGGCGCCAATCAGGCTGATCATCGTACATCCTAATCTCCTGTCCGATGATCCCCTTTTCCTTATTTACAGTCTCTTCTGTAAAGTAGGGCTGCTGTACAAAATCCAGCAGTGTCTCTGTACTTTTGTAAATGTGATTTGTTGCAGAGAACAGGTAGGCTGTACGCGTAAAGGATGTAAAGGCATTCGCCTGCGCTCCTACCTCACTAAATTTCTGGAAGACATCCCCTTCTTCTTTTTCGAACATTTTGTGTTCTAGAAAATGGGCAATCCCATCAGGAACAGTAATCGGCTCTTCTTCACCAATCGGTACAAATGTACGATCAATGGATCCGTACTTCGTCGTGAACGTCACAAATGTTTTGGAAAACCCTTTTTTAGGCAGGATATAGACATCCAAGCCGTTTTCCAGCTGTTTATAATATAATGTTTCATCTAGCTGTTGAAATTCAATCGTCTGCAAAATTAGTCCTCCTTACCACTTAGGAAATAAACAGCTTCCTGTTTGACTTGCTGTGCCATCTTTTGCACATCTTCCTTTGTCACGTCCTGCCAGCGGGCCGCCCATGCGTCAACCGTAAACGCTTCGTTCAAATCCTTGTATTGGTCATAAATTTCAATCTGGCCCCGTGCAGAATCAAGCGCCTCCTTCAACTGATTCGTCAGCATCGCCTTCGTCTGCGCTAATTCCAAATCTGAAATCTCACCGTTCTGCATTACCTGCAACTGCTCATTGATGACATCGAGCGCCTTTTTCTCATTTGAAGGCTCGATGCCCGAAACCACATAGACGAGGCCGTACTGGGAAGCATAGGAGCTTGAGGCATAATAGGCGAGGCTTTCGCGCTCACGTACATTCATGAACAGCTTTGAATGTGCATAGCCCCCGAATATGCCATTGAAGATTTGCATCTTCGCAAAATCTTCATGTCCGAAATAAACAGGTGTTGAAAAGCCGATATGCAGCTTTCCTTGCTTTGTATCTTGACGCTCTCTTGTATAAGGTTCCGGTTTTGTGTCCACTTTTACCGGCGCCTGCTTTTCATGCAACTCGCGGTCCCCGAACGGAAGTGCTTCGCTTAGTTTTCTCTGCATTTCCTCTACATCGATATCTCCTACGACATAAATGTCGATTGTATCGTTCGCCAACATCGAGTCGTATGCCTCCTTCAGAGATTCAGGTGTCACCTTCTCTACCTCTTCTATCGTGCCATTAGCGGAAATGGAGGCAGGATGGTTCGGACGAAGGATCTGCTGGAGACGGTATTGGGCATAGCGCGACTTGTCGTCGAAAACGGACTGGATGCGCTGCTTCACCATTGCCTTCTCACGCTCGACAATAGCCGGTACAAATGCACCATTTTCAAGATTCGGCTTGAAAATGGCTGTATGAAGCAGTTCAAGAAGCTCATTCAGCACATTCGAATCCGCTAGATAGTTGTCGTTGACCGTTTCCACATTCATCAACACAGTATGCTCATTCCCGCGCTTGGCTGTGTCGAAATATAAAATTGTGCCAAACAGATCATCCAAGTAGCTGCGGAATGCTGCTGACGTTTTGAATCTTTCATTCGAATGTTGTAGTACATTCGTCAATACCGTTCGCTCTGCTGCATCTTTCTCTGTAAGCGGGCGTCTCCATTTAATCGAGAAATTGACCGTTTTGAACTGGGCCGTTTGTCGAATATGCAGGGAAACGCCTTTCGCTAATTGTGTCGTTAAAAACAAAAAAACTCCTCCTGACTACCTATTAAATACAGTTCTATACCCTATTACTATACAGGTGAATATGTGCATAATGCAAAGTTATTATACGACTTTCTGGAAAACGTTGCCGGCATAAAAAAAAGCCGCTTCGTTTCGAAGCGACCTTTTTCATGCACGTAGGTTGTTTTGCACGTTCAGCCTTGTATGCAAGGAAACGGAATTTAACGCTTCCCTTTAATATAAGGCACACCCGAAGCCTTTGGAGCTGCTGCCTTACCAATGAACCCAGCCAACGCTAAGATTGTTAATACATACGGCAGAATCGTTAAAATCACCGGTGGAATGTCCTTGATGAATGAAATGTTTCCGCCTGCAATCGCCAATGCCTGCGCCAAGCCGAAGAACAGTGCTGCACCCATCGCACCCACTGGATGCCACTTACCGAAAATCATCGCCGCGATGGCCATGAAGCCTTGTCCATTAATCGTCGCATGACCGAAATCATTCGTGATGGTCTGCGCATAAATCGCACCCCCGATTCCTGCGAGGGCACCTGAAATCATCACGGCAATATAGCGCATTTTTGTTACATTGATTCCCATTGTATCCGCCGCCATCGGATGCTCCCCAACTGCACGCAGGCGAAGGCCGAATGGTGTTTTGTAAATGACAAACCAAGCAACGAAAGCAAGGACGATCGCTAAAACAGAAGTACCATATACATCTTGGAACAACAGTGGTCCAAGGAACGGAATATCCGATAACAACGGGATATCAAAACGAGCCAGGCGCTCCGTGATAAAATCCGTCTGGCCTTTTCCGTCAAAAATTAATTTTACTAGGAACAGTGCAACCGCAATCCCTAATAAATTCAGCGCCACCCCTGTCACCGTCTGATCAGCACGGAAGGAAATGGCCGCCACAGCTAGGAATAGCGAGAATACTGCGCCTACTACCATCGCAGCGACCAACGCTACCCAAGGCGTGAAGTCGCCAAGCATATCTGCTGTAAATAAGTTGAATACAATCCCTACGAAGGCACCGATAACCATGATTCCTTCTATTCCGATGTTTACTACACCTGAACGCTCAGAGAATACGCCGCCAATCGCGCCGAAAATCAATGGAGCTGCGTAGAAAATAGCAGAAGGGACGATGAAATATAATACTTCTAAAAAGCTCATATTATTTGCCCTCCTTTTTGCTACCGAACTTTTCTAGTAATACTCGAATCACGTAGCCACACGCTACGAAGAAGATGATCAATGCAATGATGATTTCTACAAGTTCGACTGGAATGCCCGCCTCATTCGGCATGTTTAACGCACCGAATTTCAGGGAACCGAACAGTGATGCACCAAATACAACCCCAAGTGGCGTATTCGCACCGAGAAGGGCTACGGCAATCCCGTCAAAGCCGATTCCCGTGAAACCACCCTTGATGGAAGCATAGCCGAACGTACCCAGAGCCTCCATGGCACCGGCAAGACCGGCAAACAAGCCTGAAATCGTCATCGCTAAAATGATATTCTTTTTCACATTCATTCCTGCATATTCAGCTGCGTGCTGGTTGAAGCCCACCGCCTTCAACTCGAAGCCTCGTGTTGTACGTTCCAAAATGAACCACATGACGACCACCATGATCAAGGCTACGATGATTCCCCAGTGAAGGCGGGAGTATTCCGTCAGTTGTTCTAACCAAGGAGAACGGAGCGATGCAGTTTCCTGGATCTTTTCCGTACGGTCCCCGCCCTCTGATAGATAGCGGATAAATGCATTAGTGATATGGAGGGCGATATAGTTCAGCATAATCGTTGCAATTACTTCATGGACGCTGAAGCGTGCCTTCAGTATCCCTGCAATCAATGCCCAGAAAGCCCCCGCTGCCGCAGCTGCAAGCAGCGTTAGCGGTAAGTGGATGATTTTTGGCAATCCCTCGATTGCAAAGCCGACATACGTCGCGGCCACCCAGCCCATGATCAGCTGGCCTTCAACCCCGATGTTAAATAAACCTGTGCGGAAGGCGAACGCTACCGCAAGACCGGCTAAAATATATGGTGTAATCTGGCGGATTGTTTCGCCGATTGTATAGACATCCCCAAAAATACCGTTCCACAAGGCCATGTATCCCTCAACCGGACTATAGCCGGAGACGAGCATGACAACCGCTCCGACAATTAAGCCTAGAATTACTGAAATGACAGGAACGAGGATGTTGATGACGCGATTTGACATGGATTATTCGTCCCCTTTCTGCACTCGACGAGATTGCCCTGCCATCAGCAGCCCAAGCTCTTGTTCAGTCGTTTCGCGCGGATCCAATGTATCCACGATTTGTCCATCATAAATAACGGCAATCCGGTCAGATACATTCATTACTTCATCCAGTTCGAATGAAATAAGCAATACTGCCTTTCCTTTATCGCGCTGTTCAATCAGGCGGCGGTGGATGAATTCAATTGCCCCTACATCAAGGCCACGAGTCGGCAGTGCTGCAATCAGCAAGTCCGGATTACGGTCCACTTCACGACCTATAATCGCTTTCTGCTGGTTCCCCCCTGAGAGGGCGCGCGCCGGCGTTGATTCCCCATGTCCTGTCCGCACATCGAACTCATCAATGATTTGATTTGCCTTCTTCGAGATTTTTTTATAGTCAATGACCCCGAACTTTGAAAATTCGTCTGTATAATAAGTCTGCAAAGCCATATTGTGACCGATTGTGAAATCCAATACCAGCCCGTGCTTATGACGGTCCTGTGGGATATGGCCAAGGCCCGTTTTCGTAATGTCACGTGGCTTTTTGTTTGTGACATCCACGCCATTCATCATTACTTGTCCGCTCTTTACCTTGCGGAGCCCTGTAATGGCTTCGATGAGTTCGGATTGTCCGTTTCCATCAATTCCTGCAATTCCGACAATTTCCCCTTGTCGTACGGAAAGGTTCAACCCTTTTACCTTATCTATGCCTCGATAATCAACAACAACCAAGTCGCGCACGTTCAGGACTTCCTTCGACGGATTTGCAGCCCCTTTTTCCGTTGTGAAAGTCACTTGACGTCCGACCATTAACTCGGCAAGCTGATCCGGATTTGTTTCTGCCGTCACTACCGTCCCGATGCCTTCACCCTTACGGATGATCGTCACGCGATCTGATACTTCCATGATTTCCTTTAATTTATGGGTAATCAGGATGATGGACTTCCCTTCAGCAATGAGCCGCTTCATGATCTGAATCAATTCAGTTATCTCCTGCGGTGTCAGGGAAGCGGTCGGTTCATCGAAAATGAGGATTTCCGCACCGCGATACAATGTTTTTAAAATTTCAACGCGTTGCTGCATCCCTACCGAGATATCTTCAATTTTCGCGTATGGGTCTACGTCCAAGCCATATTTTTCAGACAAGGCAGCAATATTCTTTGCCGCGTCCTTGATATTGACAACACCTGCTTTTGTAGGCTCGCTTCCTAGAATGATATTTTCAGTGACGGTGAAGTTTTCCACCAACATGAAATGCTGATGCACCATGCCGATTCCCAAATCATTTGCCACATTCGGGTCTGTTATTTTCACCGATTTCCCGCGTACTTTTATCTCACCAGCTTCCGGTTGGTAAAGACCGAAAAGTACGTTCATCAAAGTCGATTTACCCGCACCATTTTCCCCAAGCAATGCATGTATTTCGCCTTTTTTAAGCTGGAGCGTGATATTATTATTTGCTACGAAGCCGCCGAATTCTTTACGGATGCCTAGCATCTCGATCACATATTCCACTTGTTTCACTCCTTTAGGCACATTTATATGAAAATATGAAAATTAATACAAGAAAGAATAGAAAAGGATATGCATCCTCATCCGGCATATATGCCTGGGCAGCCTGCCAACTCTAGTCATAAGCGACCTTCTACTCTTTCATCTATTAATTTAAACAACAATAGAACGCTTACATTTTGAATTAAATGAATTTTCAAAAAACAAAATCTCTTAAAATCATCATAGAGATTACACGTAATCTCTATGATGATTCAAATCTATTACTTTTCTACTTCTTCTGGAACTGTGATTTCGCCAGAAACGATTTTTGCTTTATATTCTTCTACTACATCCATTACTTCTTTAGGGATTGCACCGCGGGAATCAGCTAGGCCGACACCATCTTCAGCCAAACCGTAAGTGATTGTTTCGCCGCCCGGGAACTTGCCTGCTTTTGCACGGTCGGAAATATCGATAACCGCGTTTCCTACACCTTTCAGCATAGAAGTCAGCGTTACGTTTTGGTCGCCCACTTTACCTTCCTCGTATTGGTCGGCATCTACGCCGATTACCCATACATTTGCATTCGGGTCTTTTTCTTTACGCTCTTTTGCTTCAGTGAATACACCATTACCAGTACCGCCCGCAGCATGGAAGATGATGTCCACACCTGAAGAGTACATACGGTTGGCAGCTGTTTTCCCTAGCTCTGCTTTATCAAATGCTTCTGCATAGTATACATCGATTTCGATATCAGGGTTTACCGCCTTCGCACCAGCTACATATCCGGCATGGAAGCGTGTAATAACAGGGATGGATTGTCCACCGACGAAGCCGATTTTGCCCGTCTCAGACATTGTCGCTGCTACGACACCAGCAAGGAACGCACCTTCCTGCTCTTTGAACAGGATTGAAGCTACGTTTGGCGCATCTACTGAAGAATCGATGATGGCCAACATTTTCTCTGGCTGCTGTTCAGCAATTTCAAGAATTGCATCGTTCATCAGGTACCCTACACCGAATACCAAGTCGAAGTCACGACGCAATAACGCATTTAGGTTTGTGTTGTAGTCTGCATCCGAAGCTGATTGCAGGTAGTCATATCCACCGTTGCCTTTTTCTAATCCATTATCGGCGCCCCACTTCTGTACGCCTTCCCAAGCAGATTGGTTGAATGATTTATCATCTACACCGCCAACGTCTGTTACCATGGCAATCGATAAGTCTCCACCAGCAGCTTCTTCTTCACTGCCATTGTCACCAGCTGTATCGTTGTTTGAAGTGTCTGTTGCATCTTCATCGCTGCCGCATGCTGCTAAAATAGCACCAGATGCCACTACAGATGAGATTAATAAACCAAATTTACGTTTTTTCATTAGTGAGTCCCCCCAAAGAAAATGTTTTGATTAGCAGGAAAGATGATTTGTTCTACACCCGTTTTCGAACTACGTGGAAGCTGAATTTATCAGCCCTGAAATAGTTCTTTGAATACAGCACTACCTGGTCATTGTCGTCATAGTGAAGTTGCTTCAGTACGAGCAATGCCGTTTCAGGTCCGCATTTCAAAATCGGCGAGACCGTTTCATGATAGCCTATCGGATCGATATACGTTATTGCATATGCCACCCGGAGGTTGCCCGATTTTTCAAGGGCCGAAAAGATTGATAAATCTTCATTCTTCAAAAACTGCTGCGGCAGATAGTTTGACGGTACTTTATCGATGCAATAGACAACCGGCTCGCCATCTGCCGTTCTTACACGTTCAATTGTGATTATTTTGTCATTTATATCGGTTTGGAATCGATTCAGGTCGTCTTCAGTAGGTTCTTCTTCCTTTGCACTCATAAAGATTGTTCCAGGTTCCATTCCAGCCTTTTCAATCATGGAGGAGACACTCGAAAGGTGCTCGATGCCCGATGTGAAAACCGGCTTTGGATTTACGAATGTACCTACCCCATGACGACGCACGATAACGTTTTCCTCTTCCAATAGCCTTAGCGCCTCACGCAAAGTCGCCCGGCTTACCCCAAGTGATTTAGATAATTCGAATTCAGATGGGAGTTTTTCATTTTCCTGATAAAC
>JAZUQF010000479.1:0-11669 GCA_045605545.1 Lysinibacillus sp. | reverse complement strand
GGATGCTGCTGTTCGGAAAGCTGGCACCCTCATTTCTTGTGCGTCGGTTGATGCTGGGGAGTATGAAGGGGTGACGGGAAAAGAATATAGTACAGTTATAGATGCTTGGATATCAGGCATCTACTTTTTTGTTTAGGGGTGAATCAGATATTTCACAGTTCGTTAGGCTAGGGAAAGAAATATAAGCATTGAATTAATATACTTCCGTGTGTATATTAATTACAAAAGGAAAATACATAGGTGATGCCGGTGAACAACAGGGGGGAATACCAGCCCTCGTGCTTCATCGCCATCACGAGAGAGAAGGTTTTTTCATGATGAAATATAAGGGCGAACTGCTGATGCTCATCACGGCGCTGATGTGGGGCAGCGGATTTGTCGGCATGGCAATGGGGCTGGAGCATTGGACGGTCTTTCAATTGATGGCGCTCCGTTTTACATTGGCCACTCTTTTACTAGCTGTCATCTTCAATCGAAAGCTGAAGCTCATTTCCAAAACTGTATTCTGGAAGGGATCGATTTTAGGGGCCATACTCTTTACGGCTTTTGCGCTGCAGACGCTCGGGCTTGAGTATACGACCCCATCCAAGAATGCATTTTTAACGGCCATCAACGTCATCGTTGTCCCCATCATCGCGTACGTCATATATAAGCGCCGATTCGACCGATTTGAAATCCTTGCCGCCCTTGTGGCAATTGTCGGCATAGGATTCTTGTCGTTGCAGAATTCCTTCACCATGAACATCGGCGACATGCTTTCCATCCTTTGTGCAGTTGCCTTTGCGTTCGACATTTTCTATACGAACGTCTTTGTGAAGAAGGAGGATGCGCTGGCACTGACGATTGTACAATTCCTTTCAGCTTCGGTGTTGAGCTGGATTGGTGTCATAGCGCTTGGTGAGGTGCCGACGTCCGCAAGCACTGAAGGCATTTTAACCATCGTCTATCTGGCTGTATTCTGTACACTGATTGCCTACGTATGCCAAAACATCGGCATGCAATATGCGGATCCTACGAAATCAGCATTGATTCTTTCGACAGAATCCATCTTCGGTACATTGTTCTCCGTACTGATATTGAATGAAATCCTGACAGGCAGAATGATTTTCGGCTGCTTCCTGATTTTCATGGCCATCATCATAGCGGAAGTGAAGCCGACCTTCAGGAAATCGATAGCGAATGCATGAGCAATAAGGAGTCTTCCCGTTTGGCGGGAGGCTCTTTTTTCTGTGTTTTACAAAACGCAAAAAGCTGACCCGATAGGAGGAACAATCCGCATGATTAGCGGAAAGTTCCCCATGCTATTGAAAAGGAGTGGATGGTCATCATGCAGAAAATCTTGCTTGTAATCGCGCTATTTATTGCAGCTGCGCTGGCGGTCACCTATATACCAATGATGATGAATGCCGAGCAGAAAACGCCGGGCTATGAAAAATGGGGGAAACTTGCTGTCGAACATGTTAAGGAGGAATATCCGAACGCATCTCTCATCGACTATTTGTATGTAGGAAGGGACACGGAGCAGAAGGCGACAGTCGAAACCTTCAAGCTGTGGCTGAGGGAAGGAAGCCAGGAATTTGGTGTATATGCATATATAAAGTATGAGACGAAGACAGAAGAGTTGATTAGCATCGATACCGAGGAGACGAGCCGTTGATTGTAAAAACGGCTCGGAGTTCTTCTCAAATTCAATAGTGAGTTGAAGAGAAGTCATAATCCAGCCTATTATGAACAGTTGCCGTCTATTAATCATTGCTCCTATCACCTGGATATACAAGAGAACCCCCATATCCGTAGAATTCATTTGAACAGCAATCATGCATCATGGGGAAGAAGGGTCTTACATAGTGCAAGGCTGATATGGATAGGTGATGCCTTGACTGCGGGAAGCAATAAGGAATGGAAAAAAGCCTTCCAACGAACTTAAAGTTGGAAGACTGCAGTTTCATTCAACGGGATGACCATGGCTGTCTCATCACAAGCGAAAAATTTCGGGCAGCCTAGGCAGTCTTTTCGAACCTTTTGCGGAATTGTTTCCTTTTGGATGGTTTCGAACCCAAGTTTAGAGAAGAAATCGACCTGATAAGTAAGGGAAATCATTCTGCCAATGCCCAGTTGCTTGGCATCCTCTACAATTTTCTCCGTAAGCTTCTTCCCGATTCCTTTTTTCATATGGTTTTCAGAAACGGCGAGGGAGCGGATTTCACTCAAACTCTCATCATAGATATACAAGCTTCCAACGCCAACGACCTCATCATCCTCTACCGCTACATAGAAGCTCAAAAGATCCTCGCAAATGGAGGCATGCGTACGAATCAGCACCAGCCCCTTCTTAGCGTTGTGCTCAATTAAATGATAAATCCCCGGAACATCGGTTACCTTTGCTTTTCTAATCAACATTTTCAGAACCCACCCTCACCGTTTGTATATTTAAACGATTTTATTTATAAATATAAAATAGTACGATTTTTCCTTTTTGTCAATTTAGAATTTTTTGATTGTTTTAGAAGGGCAAAAGAAATAAACGCTTCCGGCCTCGTTTTGCGCATATAATCGCTCCATCAGCCGACAGAATCGCTAAAAAAGGATTTTGGAAATAATTATCGAATAAGAGGGGATGGAATTTGCTGGTGCGATTTTGAGCGTTTCATGGGAGATGGCTATACCAGCTTTTCGAAACACCTGTGGGGCCAATAAACAAAGGGGAGCCATGTAAGACAAAAGATGAATGATTGCTAGTTCATGAATGCGGGGGTAAAGGGGTATGAAGAAGAAGGCGGTATTTTTCGACTTATTATTTTATATGGTAATTCCGCTAATCATGTGGAATACGCTACGTGAAAGTCTAGGAGATTATGCGACGATGCTCCTGGCTTCTGTACCGGGGATTATCTATACGGTGTTCAGTTTTATCAAGAATGGACGAATCAATTTTCTTGGGCTATTTACGCTGATTACGCTCGTCATCGGAACGGTGATTGATATCTTGTCCGGATCTGCCCTTCAAATGATGTGGAACAATGTGTATTATGGGGTTTTCATTGGCTTCGTTTTTATCGCCAGCATGCTGGTGAAGCGTCCAATAGCGTATTACTTCGCTCTGGATGGGGGAGAAATGATGGGGTATGAGCGCCCCTCTGTAAAAATGTTTTTATCTTCAAAAAAGAAAATGGTTGCGCTCCATCTCATTACATTGTGCTACGGTCTACGTTCGATTATTGTGGCCGGGGTGAATGTCCACCTTCTGAGACAGTATGGTGTAGAAGCATTTGACCAAGGGATTGTGTTCAAGCAAATCGTGACATGGACGATTACAATCATCACCGCTGTTGGTTTTCTCTATGTCATGAAAGGGGAGGAAGAGCGGAAATCTGAAGAAACGGGACCGGCTACATAAGCTCCAGCACAAGAGCTTAAATGAAAATAAGAAGCTTTGTAATTGAAGCGTTTTTCTAGAAGAGATATGGCATGCTGAAAATCAACTTAGATAAATCTGCACTATATAATGGCTTCTTGATTATAATCAAAATTCAATACCATTCTCTAGAACAAAAGGGGAGATGAAATGATTAAGGCGGTTCTTTTCGATTTGGACGGCACTTTATTGAATCGCGACTCTTCTGTCCATTCTTTCGTTGTGGGACAGTACAATCGTCTAAAGCACCAATTGTCACATACGGATATGAGAAAATATGTAGAGCGCTTTATTGAGCTAGATAATCGGGGGTATGTTTGGAAAGATACGGTGTATCGATAATTGATTGATGAATTCAACATCCCTTTGTCTGCAGAAAAGCTGCTGGCAGACTATCTACAGGAATTCAAGCATCATTGCATCCCATTCGACCATTTGCATAGTATGCTTCAACAATTGAAAGCGAAGGGGTTGAGGCTGGGCATCATTACAAACGGCTATGGGCAGTTCCAGTTGGATAATATTAGGGCGTTAGGTATTGAAAAGGAGTTCGAGACTATCCTCATTTCTCAATGGGAAGGGGTGAAAAAGCCGGATCCGGTTATTTTCCAACGGGCCCTAGCCAAGTTGGATGTAAAGGCGGAAGAAAGTGTGTTTGTTGGAGACCATCCGCTCAACGATGTGAAGGCAGCCAAACAGGTAGGGATGATAGGCATATGGAAAAGAGATGTATGGTGGAAAGAACAAAAAGTCGAGGCGGATTATATTCTGGATGATTTGATGGGGGTTTTAAAGATAATCGAGTGTGCTGAAGTCTTCGCTCAATAGAAATAGTGCCCATTTTCTAGATAGTGTATGGCAATAAAAGAAAAGTCGTATTTTCAGCAAAAAACAGCGGAAGGAGCCTATTGTCCTTCCGCTTTCGTATACCAGTCGATTGTTCTCAACTGTTATTTCCTATATCCCCAAACAAGCAGATGTCATTACGTTAAAGCCTGTTCAAAACGTTCAATCAACGTCTGAATCTCGCTTACTTTTGGTAGCATGCCGAACCAGCTCTCCGGTACATTCAGCTCGTCATATAGAAGGCCTGCCAGACCACCCGTCAATGCGCCGATTGTATCCGTATCCTTCCCGAGGTGGACAGCGATATGGATGGCTTCGTAGTAGTCGCGGCTGTTTACTAGACTCCAATAGACAGCCTCTAGTGTGTCGACGACATAGCCGGAGCTGGCGATGTCATGACGAGGAAGCTCACCGATTGTACGCAGTCGCTCGAAATGCGGCGTTTCAGCGGGATACTGTTTCAGCATGTCATCCAGCATAGCATTTGCGTGTCCCATGCTTTCGGCAAGAGAAGAACCTTCCAACAGCTGGTGGACGACGATTGTGTAGTGATAGCAGCACAAGGTAGAACGAATGTGACCATGCGTCAGCTCTGCATAGTCCTTAACAAACAAGAAAAGCTCCTCACCTTGAAGCTGCTTTGCATACGTCCATAATGCGACAGGTAGAATGCGCATCAATGCGCCGTTGCCATTGCTGAATTCGTCGTTCTTTGCCTTTTCGTGCAGGCCGTTGCGCTCCCATCGGTTGATTACTTCCCTGATTGTAATGCCGACATCAAAGGCCGGTTCATCGTTATATGTCCAATATCCCCGGTGCGCCCAATCACAAAATGCCTGCTTCAGCTGATTGAGGTCACCCCCGTACAGCAGATGCTCCATCGTGATGAACATCATCGCGGAGTCATCCGACCATGTGCCGGCCGGGACGTCCCAGCTGCCATAGCCCAGCATCTCCTCTATTTTGTATGTATCGCGCTCCAAAAATTCCACCGGGACACCGAATGCATCCCCAATTGTAAAGCCGTAAAATGCGTTTGAAATCCTAGGCATACAAGCACCTCTTTCTATAAATGTTTCCTTTCATTTACGATTCCCTTGATTGGTAGTGCAAGCCACGCAGAAATAGATTACAATAAAAAGTAAGAAAATTTTGTTATTTAAGTCTACACTATTCAAACCAATCAGCCAATTTCGGGAAAGGTAGTTCTCTAAATACCCCCATTTTTAGAAAAAACCCTCCCTTCATGAAAGGAGCTTTGCATGGATATTCAGCCAGTATGAGCCGGCCCTGTTATTTAGAAATGTTTAAATAATGGGGGAAAGAAATGAGTAAAAATCGTCAATTTGTATTGTTGATTTCCGGACAGACGACTGCCAATCTGGCAGATGTCCTTTATATTATAGCGCTCATCAATTTGGTCTATCAAACAACCGGGTCCGCTTTTTACGCTTCTATTGTCACATTTGTGACGATGATGGCCGTTTTTGCTGCAGGGATTGTGGCACCGGTCTTACTTCAACGAATGCAGCTGAATCGCCTGCTGGTCCATACACAGCTGCTAAAGACCACCTTATTGCTTTTGCTATGGCTCGCTATTGCGTTCATGGATCAGCCACCCTTCTTCGTTCTGATAGGGTTCGTCATCGTCATTTCATTTCTGGACGGCTTTGCCAATCCGGTTAAACAAAGCCTCATTCCTCACTACGTAAAAGAGGAAGAACTGATGAGGGCGAATAGCCTCGCTGAATCCATCTATCAAATCATGCAGGTCAGCAGCTGGATGATTGGTGGTGTATTGCTGGTCTGGCTCTCCTCGGGTGGTGTCATCCTCTTGTCTTTCGTACTGTATTGTCTTGCAACGATTGCTTTCTTCTTTTTACAAACTATCGAAACGTCCAATCGGGAGCAGGAGAAAACGCCGCTTTTCACCCAAATAGCAGAGGGCTTTTCTATCCTGATTCGTCATGTGTTGCTGAGAAAGTTCCTGATGATCAATGCACTGGAAAGTATCGCTTCGGCGGTTTGGATTTCTTCGATTCTTCTTGTCTATGCTGTTGAGGTTATCGGGAAGGACGGCGCCTGGTGGGGGCTCATCAACGCCGCCTTTTTTGCCGGATTGATCTGCATCAGCGTGCTGATGTATCGCTTCGACCGATTCGTGGAAGCGAAAAGAAGGGCGATTGTCTTAACAGGCGCCGCCATCACGGTCGTTGCTACCTTTTTATTCGGCTTTACAACACTTGGTACCATTGCGCTAATCAGCTCATTCTTGGTTGGCGTAGGAACACAGTTGAAGGGCATTCCGCTTGTGACCTTGTTTCAGCAAACAGCTCCAAAAGAGAAGCTGCCGCTATTGTATGCAGCTGAAGGGGCTATAGGGACAGCCCTCTTTGGCATTGCCAGCCTTGCCTTCGGACTAATGGCGGATAAATACGGCGTAGCTTCGGTCTTCTTTCTCTCGACAGGCTGCCTCGTCGTGGTATGGCTGCTATGCGTTTTATCATTGCATACACATAAGAAAAAGTAGATAAGTGCATGCACGCTTCAAAAGGCCGAATAGCTTTGTCCTTATATAGGGCTATTCGGGTTTGTTTTATGTTGAAAAAGGGAAAATAGAAACGAATTTTGATATTTATCTAAAGGAGTTAATAAAATGTATACGGTCGTAGTGGAAGGGGTCATCCCAAAGGATGGTCGCTGGTTATTGATTAAGAGAAGCATGCAGGAGGAACATGAACCCGGCGCAATCTCGCTTGTTGGTGGGAGGGTCGAAACAACGGGGTTCTCCCATGATGTGCTCGAGCAGTCGCTGAAAAGGGAAGTGATGGAGGAAATCAACGCTTCCATACAGGAAAAAATGCAGTATTTATGGAGCTCTTGTATCACGACGAAAAAGGGGGAGCAGATAGTGACGGTTGTCTTTCTATGTACCTATGAGTCTGGGGGAATCGGCATTGGTGAAGAAGACGAAGTGGCGGACGTCCTCTATATGGATACAGATGCGATTCTCGAATCAGAAGACATCCCTGAGTATGTAAAGAAAAGCATCCAATTGGCTGTTATTCGTTTGGAAGAGGGGGTATCGTGATGGGCAAAGTGTTGTATGTGTTAAGGCATGCGAAGGCGGAAGGGCAGGAGCCGATAGCACCGCTTACAGTAGAAGGGCAGATTCAGGCCATTCAATTAATGGAGCAGCTGCAGGAATTAGGGATTGAAAGACTCGTTTCCAGCCCTTTTCTGCGCACCATCCAAACAATCCACCCCTTCGCATCCGAGGAAGGAATCGATATCGAGCTTGATGACAGACTGGCAGAACGAATGCTGAGTACAATCAACATGGACGACTGGCTGAAAAAGCTGGCGCAGACATTTGACGACCCTGATTTACGCTTTCAAGGCGGGGAATCGAGCAGGGAGGCGCTGGCCCGTATCAGCAGTGTCGTGCAGGACGTATTAAAAGGTGATGAAACTACGCTCCTTGTCTCTCATGGCAACCTCATTTCATTATTCCTGCAAAGCTTGGATGGCCAATTTGGTTTCGAAGAGTGGAAGGCAATGAAAAACCCTCATGTATTCCGCATCCAATTTGAAGACGGCAAGGTGACAGTTTCAGATTTTGAAGCTTCCATTCAATTCTCATAGAGAAGAAAGGAGTGTTCATCCATGCGTATATTTGATGCACATTTTCATATCATCGATTACCGGTACCCGATTCAAGAAAATCAGGGCTATCTACCTCCGAACTTTAGGGTAGAGGATTATGAAGGGGTCACAAAGGATTTACATATTTCAGGCGGAGCCATTGTTTCCGGCTCATTTCAAGGCTTTGACCAAGGCTATCTGGAAAATGCACTTGCACAGCTGGGGCCGACTTTCTGCGGGGTCACTCAATTGCCTTTTTCCGTAACGGACGAAGACATACTGGCGCTCCATCAAAAGGGTGTAAGAGCATTGCGCTTCAACATTAAAAGGGGCGGCTCGGAGGATCTGGACAAGCTTGACGATTTTGCAAGAAGGGTACATGATCTGGCCGGGTGGCATAGTGAATTATACATAGACAGCAGGGAGTTGCCTGCCATTTCCTCTATCATTGAAAAACTGTCGACCGTTTCAATTGACCATCTTGGCTTATCGAAAGAAGGGCTGCCGCACCTCTTGAAGCTGGTGGACACGGGCGTGAGAGTAAAAGCAACGGGTTTTGGACGTGTGGAGCTGGATGTAGCACAAGCTTTAAAGGCTATTTACCAGGCAAATCCCCATGCCCTCATGTTCGGTACAGACCTGCCTTCCACCAGAGCTGAAAGGCCGTTCGCGGTTTCTGATATCGAACTCATCCAGCAGTTTTTTGACGAGGAGGCCACGGACAAGATTTTGTATCGAAATGCGTATGAGTGGTATATGAAACGATAGTGAAGCGAGGAGACTTGACGGAAAGTAATGCCGTCAGGTCTTTTTTTATGAAAAAACAAATTTATCCATTTTGTTGACAACGCAACATCCTATGCTATCGTTGAATAGAAAGGAGTTGGAATATATGTCCAATTTTATAGTGGCGTTAGAAGTGCTATTAAACAATGACGGTGTTGATTTATCCGCTAATGATATGGATCAATTATTAAATCGGATGCTAGTAGACATCGGCAATACCGATTCTTACCTACGGGATCAATGTATTTATGAGGCATTTGTGAAGCTCATTGACGGCAATCATTTAACGATTACTCAGGAGACCTATTTACTCGAAAGGTGCGTGGATGAACAGCATTTGTTGTTGGGGTTAGGGGAAGAGGGGGAGTCCGACCAAGTATTCACCCGATCTTTTTCTGCACTGGTCATTGCCTACCTTCTATACAAAGACAATATGCAACAAAAAATAGAGGCCTCATTAATTGAAAAAGCGATGGAGGCAAGTATCCAATATCTCCATTTAGAGAAAGACCGCCGAGGGTATATACCGGAAAAGGGCTGGGCGCATAGTGTTGCACATGGAAGTGATTTATTGGCGAATGCTATCCAGCACTATCTGTTTGATATACATAATATAAATCGGTGCCTTCAAGCTGTACAGACATGTCTATTAACTGAGTATGCTTATATTGATGAAGAGGATGAACGACTTCTTACGATCATCGTGGAACTGATTCAAAAAGGACTGGATGACCAGACGCTCGTTTCGTGGCTAGAAGAACTGGAAGCGGACTATGCTCGAGATGATTTTGCAAAACACCGTATGCACTGGAATGTGAAGAAGTTTGCTAATACATTATTCATCTATTTACAGCGTCATGAAGGCTTCCCTAAAAGCAAACAATGGATTTTAGGCTTGTATGACAGGACGTTTATCTAAGGGGGATAGCATGCAAAGGAATCGGTTGCTGACACTAGGAGGAAAAATGAAATTATAGTAAGGGAGGATAAAATGAAATATAACATTAGGGGAATATGTAAAATTTATCATGAAGAAGAAGGCTGGGGCTGGATTTCAATTGAAGGTCAGGATGACGCATGGGTACACTTCAGCAGCATCCAAATGGATGGGTTTCAATCTCTAACTAAAGGTGAGGCAGTATTATTTGACCTGGAAGAACATCCAAATTTAAAAGAACAATCGCGTCGAGCCGTAAATGTGAAGAAGCTTTTAAATAGTTCAAATGACAAGGGAATATAGTGTGCCAAGCATTTCGGGAACGTTCCACAATTCTCTAGAAATACTACATCAATTTATGGAGGTATGCAGATGTCTACAAGAAAAGAGGCACCGGAGCAGGAAAGAGAGCGGTTGTATCGGGAAGAACAACAAAAGAATCCTGCTGGAAATGCCAATGATCATTTTAACCGTACACAAGCGGGTATGCCTAATACTACTGGAATGAGCACCAAAGAAATTGGGGGATTGATCGTAATTATTATAGTAGCCTTGATTGTCTATAGCATTTATAAGCTATTCTAAAATCGTCCTGCATCCCGGGGGAAGCATCGACTGCCTGTTGCGAAAATCAATGAGAAACCTTATACGTTGCAACTTCTTTACCGAAACCTTATTTTTGATTTTCAATTACTTTAATCCAAACAAAGTAGTCGCTCTCAGGGATATGAATAATAAATATGCCATCTTTTTTCTCTTTGGGCTCGTTACTTAAACCTGCAATAAAAGTAGCAGTCTCTGTAGGCGAGGATTCACCTGCATTGCTTGGTGTACCGATGCCAGCAAATTCTTTTACATACCAATAGAGATCATTAGTTGCCACATTCGCTACGAACCATTCCGTTCCACCTTCTACTTCACCTTCAAAAACGTAAAAGCCTTGCTTTTGGTTATCGGAGGCTAAATCTACTATCTTATTGATTTTAAACGTGTCTTCCTTAGAGTCCAGTTTTTGTAGTGCATCTTCTGGTGTGGCGGCAGTAATGTTACAACCGGCCAGGAATACACTTAAAAAGATCATCAGCACTTTTTTCATCTAAGCCACCTCGCTAAAGAAATCATTTTGAAGTACGTGGAAAGTGGGCTGTAGTGGCAACCTACTTTCCACTACAGGACCTAATTACCCTTTGGTTTCGAGACAATGGTAAGCAACATTTGGTCGCATATTCTAAAGAAATCGAGCAATTTGTGAGTCGTATGTAATATCGGTACGATTTTGTAAACAAAGATGGCTGAAATAATGCTTAGTATAGCGGCAACCAGGATATCCCCAGGATAATGAACGCCTACCCAAATGCGTGAAACGCCTACTAGAGAAGCTACGCCTATTAATAGAAGTCCCCAGCCCCTGTTGAACAGCCCCAAAAATATGAATGAGCGAATCATTTTACTATATAATATAACCTATATTTAGTTTTGAAAGTAAATTAGAAGAAAATATAGAGTGTGGTTGAGCATGCAGTATCGCCATCTGCTTTTTAAAAATTGCAGGTGCACGATTTTCCCTTTTGGAATATGAATTGCCCAAGGGATGCTTTTATGGTGAAAAATAAGTGATTTAACATGGTGAAATTATTAGAGCTGGCATAGGCTGAGTAAGAAATGAAAGGGGAGGCAATATGGAATTATTCTTAGCCATTGGGCTTGTCGTAATAATGGGAGGAATTGTGGTGTATGTGATTAAAAGGCTTCAACATCAATATAACCAGGGCAGCCTCCCTAAGAGAAAATCAAAAGGCGCCCAAGATTTAGTGGACAGTCTGATGCCGATTGGAATGCTTTGTGGCTGTGCCTTTGGTATACTGCTTGGCATGCTTTCCCCAATTCCCATGGCATACACAGTAGGTTTAGGAACGGGGATAGGCTATTTACTTGGGTTTTTTGCCTATGAAAGCTGTAGCAAGAAAGGGAATGATTATTTATAAGAGGAAGACATCTTGAGGTAACACGTTCGGTTGATAGGTAGAAAACTTTAAATAG
>JAZUQF010000478.1:0-18639 GCA_045605545.1 Lysinibacillus sp. | reverse complement strand
ATTAGTTTAAGGTTAATTCCAAAAACGAATCTGAGAGTACGATTAGAAAATCGTACTCTTTTTTATATACTTGAATTGTAAGCCCAAAATAAAAAATAGCGCACCTTTACGGTACGCATACGGACTTTTTTCAAATTGTCCATCTTATACTTCTTACTTATGCAAACAAGCTGCCGACCGCTGTAATCGTTGTCGCTAAATCATCACGGTAGTCAGGATGCTGTTCGTCCAGACTATTAATACTCACTTCATTGCCTCCGAGAGATGAATGCACATACTTGCTATCGCCGATATACATGGCGATATGCCCTGGAAAATACAGCAGGTCCCCCGGCTGTATGTGTTCAAAAGAAATCTCCTTGATTGGAAACCCCTCCTCAATGCGCGCATCCCGGTAAATATATACACCATTTAGCATATAGGCCATCGAACATAGCCCCGAGCAATCAATGCCAAGAGGTGACTTCCCTCCCCAGCGATAAGGTGTCTTTAGATAGCTGAGAGCTGTTTGAACAACTCCTTCACGCAATTGTTTTTCAGATAGATGATGATCTATTTTACGGTGGATCCACATCTTGCGTGTATACCCCATCTCCCCCGTCGCTAGTTGGACTGTCGCCCACTCTTTTTCAATCTCATCATTTTGTATGTAGCGAATAAGAGAACCTTTGACGAGTGTTGCCATTTTTGTACTTCGAATACGCGGTTCGTGCAGAATATCGGCAAAGTTTTGCCCAACGACATAAGTCGCTTCATTTGTCCACGCATTTACTGGCGGTTCATCCATCAATAAATGCGCCTTTTGGCAATAGCCTTCGTACCGGTAAGCTGTCCGAATTCGTACCCAATCGTCATCAGGTTCATCTAGTATGTGTACAGTCATCCCGTAAAGTACCTCATCTATCAGTTCGGCTGATTGGTTCGGTTCAGCGTGTAGATTGGCAATCATCACATTCACAATTGCTTTCATTCGAGCACCCCTTTCTGTGTAACGAGCTGTTCATAAACCGCTTTCGATACGCGGCCAATGAATTGTCGTGCTTCGTCATTATTCGTTACCTCCGTGACGAAAACACCGATAATATAATCATTCACATCATTAAAAACAATGCCTACATCATGATCTTCTGAATCAAGCCCCCCTGTTTTATGGGCGATGTGAGTATCCTCTACTAAATAACGTTTCAGTGATTCATGTACACGCTGGCGGCTTAAAATATCAATGGCTAGTGTACTGAAAGGCGCCGATAATAAATCTTGCCTATAAATACGGGTAAAAAGATGGGCCATATCACGTGCAGTGGTCACATTATCAAATCCGCTTTCCAGCCTGACGAAGTCCATCATTTTCCGTTGCAATGTTGTATGCGTAAGGCCAATTTTCCGAAAATACGTGTTAAGCGCATCCATACCGATAGTATCAATCAACACATTCGTCGCCGTATTATCACTCGTAATGATCATCCATACTAGAAGTTCATAAAAGGTGCTCTCATGTAGCTGCTGCTCCGTGATGACACTAAAGTCCACATGGTTTTCACTTGATATTGGAATGACTTCATCAAGTGATCGTTCATGATGTTCAATATGATCCAATACGGCCATCAAAATGGGCACTTTAATCAAGCTGGCACTGGAAAACACTTCGTCCATCCGCAGATGATGAAAGTACTCATCTGTTTTTGCGTCCTTCACAATCAGGTGTACTTTATAAGGGCAAGTTTCCAGCATTTCGTTCATCATCACTTACCCTACCACGTTAATGAACTGTGAATCTGCGTTCAAGTGAATCGTTCGACCTAACGGCAGAGACATCGTCGGCAGGCAATGCCCACACGCCACATCCATTACAGTTGGTTTGTTCAGTGGCACGATGATTTCATTAAAAATAGTTGGTAATGGTAAGCTGCGTTCAGGATGGTCTGGATTTTCAGGACCGCAATTTGTCCAAGCACCTAATAAAAATCCTGCTGCATCGTCAAGCTTGCCTGCTAATTGCAATTGTGTCAGCATGCGATCTATACGCTGCTCGTTTTCATCGATATCTTCCAAGAACAATATTTTGCCCTTTGTATCAATCTCATATGGCGTGCCGAGAGAGGCTGTCACCAATGTCAAATTCCCACCAATCAGCTGACCAGTCGCCTCACCACCGACCAATGTCGTCATGGGCTGACCCGTTGGATTGGCAAGAAGGCGCCCGCTCCAGTCCCCGTTTGCTACGTTATGAATAAAGGAATCCCACGTATAGTCATCCATTTTCGACTGGATAAATTCTGTAGAAGGCATGGGCGTATGATACGTGATGAAATTACCTAGTTGATTAAAGGCAATATGCAGCGCCGTGACATCGCTATACCCTGCAAATACTTTCGGATTTCTTTTAATCATGTCGAAATCAAGAAGAGGCAAGATTTTTGTGGCGCCGTACCCCCCTCGAATACAAAAAATGCCGTCGATTGCAGGATCACGAAACATTTGATTGACTTCTTTTGCACGCAGTTCGTCCGAGCCTGCCAAATAACCATGTCTTGCGCGGCACGTTTCACCAACGACTACGTTAACCCCCAGTTTTTCAACACTTTCAATCGCCTGCTGCAATTTTTCAGGTGGTGTAGCACTTGAAGCGCTGATCAGGCCAATTGTATCGCCTTGTTGTAATGGCTTCGGTATTTGCATTTAAGAAACCCCCATTTTTTTGGTCGCTTGATAACGTTCAATTTCCTCTTCATTTGCCAGCACAAAATGACCTTCCTCTACTTCCATAAACGATGGTGGATGCGTGTCATACCGGTGCTGTGTCGGATCATAGACTTCGACTATTTTACTCCGTTCCTTGTATGGATTCGGCTCCGGTACAGCAGACAACAATGTGCGCGTATACGGATGAATCGGGTTGGAGAACAGCTTTTCCGTTTCTGCCAATTCAACAATATTCCCTTTATAAATAACAGCTGTCCGGTCGGAAATGAAGCGGACGATGGATAGGTCATGCGCAATGAATAAATACGTTAAATCATTTTCCTTTTGCAGGCTAGAGAGCAAGTTCAATACTTGCGCCCGAATCGAAACGTCCAGTGCGGATATCGGTTCATCTGCAATGATGAACTCAGGCTCCATGACGAGGGCCCGGGCAATGCCAATACGCTGACGCTGCCCCCCTGAAAACTCATGTGGGAATCGGCTGGCAAACTCAGGCAACAGTCCTACATTCAACAGGGCATTACGAACTTTTTGCTGGCGATCCGCCTCGTTTTTATATTTTTTTGTATTCGTAAGACCTTCTGAAATAATCGTATCGACTTTCGCCCGTTCATTAAGGGATGCCATCGGGTCTTGGAAAATCATTTGAATTTTTTGCGTAATTTCGCGGTCCCACTGTTTCGGGATACGACCATTAATTTGTCTGCCATGGAACAAAATTTGACCGTCCGACACTTCATTGATCCGCATAATCGCCCTGCCAATCGTCGTCTTCCCGGAGCCTGACTCACCGACTAAACTGAATGTCTCGCCTTTGTAAATATCGAAGCTCACATCATTAATGGCAACGAACTTATTTTTTCCTTTTCCAAATACGACTTTCAGATTTTTCACTTCAATCAATTTTTCTTTATTGCTCATTCGCGTACCTTCTCCCCTCTTCAAAAAATGCCCGCAATACTTCCGGTAGCTCTACTTTTGGCGAACGAGGATCGAGCAGCCATGTACGCGCATAATGTGTATCACTTACTTGAAAGAAAGGAGGTCGTTCAACGAAATCGATTTTTAGCGCGTATTGATTCCGTGGTGCAAATGCATCTCCTTTTATTTCTTTAAATAGATTAGGAGGCGTCCCTTTTATCGAAAAAAGTTGCTCCCCCTTCGCGCCAAGCTGCGGCAATGAGGAAATGAGCGCCCATGTATACGGATGCTTACCATCAAAAAAAACTTCATGCGCTTGACCGACTTCAATAATATCCCCCGCATACATGACGGCAATCCGATCGGCGACTTTCGCAACCACGCCTAAATCATGCGTAATATACACGGTCGTCAAGCCGTATTTCTTCTGGAGATTTTTCAATAGCTGTAGAATTTGCGCCTGAATCGTTACGTCCAATGCTGTCGTCGGCTCATCACAAATCAATATTTTCGGGTTGCAGGCAAGCGCAATGGCAATGACAATACGTTGGCGCATCCCCCCTGAGAATTCATGCGGGTACTGCTTATAGCGCTTTTCTACATCATAAATACCGACATCCGTCAGTAATTTCAGTGTTTCACGATAAGCTTCCTTCCCTTTTAAGCCTTGATGCAACACGACACATTCTTCAATTTGTTTACCGATTGTTTTCAATGGATTCAATGATGTCATTGGGTCCTGGGTGACCATGGCAATCTCTTTCCCGCGAATTTTCAACCAATCTTCCTCAGTTTTGAATTGGGCTAAATCCATATTGTTGTACAGTATTTGGCCTTGGTCGATATAACCGTTTTTATCAAGCAAGCCCATGATGGATTTTACGAGCACCGATTTCCCCGAACCGGATTCCCCAACGATGGCAAGGCTTTCCCCTTTATAAAGGTCGAGAGAGATGTCACGGATCGCTTTTAACACTTGACCACGTAATGTGAATTTTATGACTAGATTTTGTATGGATAATATACGTTCTTGTGGATGATTTGCTTCCATCATCATTCTCCTTTATACATGATTTTTCGGATCTGCCGCATCTGCAAATGAGTTCCCAATAATATAAAATGCAATCGTAATGACACTTAGCACAATACTTGGGAAGATGAGCTGATAACGCAGGTCTGGGGACATCATCAGCACTCGCCCTTCATTAATGAGATTTCCTAATGAAGGCTCGCTGATCGGCAAGCCTAAGCCGATATATGTCAAAAACACTTCTGCGCCAATCGCGAACGGAATGGCCAGGCTCATCCGCAGCATGATGACAGAAATCAAGTATGGCAGTAGGTTCCGCAGAATAATGCGATAGCTGGGTGTTCCTAAACATTTCGATGCTAAATTGTATTCGCGATCCCGTAGGATGACGATTTGATTTCGAATGAACCGCGCCATTTCAACCCATCCGGTTATACACATCGCGATAATGATCGTGGAAATGCTCGGTCGTAAAATATAAGACATTAAAATCAGGACGATCGTCGTCGGTATATTATCCACTACGTTGTATAGCTGTGTAATAGGTGCTTCAAGCTTACGGGAAAAACCCCACAGTGTACCGATTGTAATGCCGACAATTGCTTCCACCAACGCTACCATACAGCCGATAAACAAAGATGTGCGGGTGCCTGCCCAAATACGGGCCCATAAATCCTGCCCAATGGAGTTCGTACCAAACCAAAATTCAGCTCCTGGTACAATATTCCGTGCCTGCGATCCCGTTTCAGCATCCAAATAGATTTCTGTCGGCGATTTTTGGCCTGGCAAGAAAGGCTGTAAAATGGTAAATCCTACGATAATAAAAACAGCCACTAATAAAAAGACAGCCAGCCGATTTTTCAAAAAGGACTTCCATGTCGAACGCCAATAGGAGTAATTCGAGTACGCTGTTTCTTCCGCTTTCGCATCGTCTGCTACGGCAAACTGGAATAACTCTTCGCTTGATTTGTCTGAAATGCTGTTAATTTCTTTTGTAAAGATTCCCATTAGCGTACACTCTCCCCTTTACCAAATTTAATACGCGGATCAACAAGTGCCATGGCAATATCACCTAAAATAAGGCCGATAATGCCAAGTGATGAAAAGACGAGTACAAGTCCTTGCACAACGGTATTGTCTTGTCGTTGAATGGCATCAACGAGCAACCCACCCATGCCGGGAATGGAATAAAGAGATTCAATATAGATGGAGCCTGTAATGGTAAATAAAATCGTTGCGGGTAAGTATTGTGCCATTGGAATGAATGCATTCCTTAATACATGACTGAACATAAGCGTCCGCTCTTTTACCCCTTTTGCACGTGCCAGCTTAATATAGTCTTTGTTGAGTTCATCCACCATATAGCGTCGCATCCACATCGCATAAGAAGCAGTAGGAGCTAATGCCATTGATAAAAGCGGTAAAACCCAGCTGATTGGATTGTATTCGTCAAACAGCATAGGCAATTTCAAAATGTCGGTAATATACATTTGGATGAATAAGTAATAGACGGCTGCCGGTACAGCGACAACAAAGACGATATAGCCTGTTCCTAGACGGTCCAGCCAGCGACCTTTCATTTGTGCCATCAGAATACCGAGTGGCACCCCTATCAGAAGCGACAGGGCAACTGCGCCGAGACCGAATAATACGGAGTACATTATCTTGTCTCCGATAATCGTTGTAACCGGGACATCTGTACGGTACGTAATGGATTTTCCTAAATCCCCCTGAAATAAATCCACGTAAAAGTTGCCCAATTGCACGATTAATGGGTCACGCAAACCTAGATTCGTTAAATATACTTCTTGCTGCTCAGCAGACATTTTCTCTGCAGCGGCCCCTAAATAACCTTCTTCAGGCATTAAGCGCATTAATGAGAAAACAATCGTGATAATAATAAACAGCGTCAAAATCGATTGCAGCAATCGCTTTCCTATGTAGCCAACCATCACTTGTAACCTCCAAACTATTAGTAGAATAAGAAACAATGAAGGAGATGCCGTCTATCTCATCCCGGTCATCTCCTTCGTAATGAACAATTAGTATTAGCCGCTAGTTGCTACTAACAATTTTTGTGGTTCTTAATTTGCTGCTTCTGCTAAAGCTTCAGCACGTTTCTGCTCCCACTCAGCCAACGCTTTTTTGAACTCATCATTACTCATTGGTTTTTCCAATACCTTTTGACCTTTGAATTTTTCAGCTGTAACACCAAATGGAGAGTACTGTGCTTCAAATGGGTTTAACTTTGATGCAACATAGCCATCGCCGCCAACTCCATAAGGAATGACAAATGCTTCATCAATTAAGAAAGCCTCTGCTTTTGCAAATAATTCATAACGTTCTTCAGGGTTTACTGCTGCTTTTGCAGCATCAACTAGATTTTGATACGTTGATTTTCCATTGCTATCTGTGTAGCCTTCTGCAAGCTCCGGTTTATTGTACGTGCCGCCCTCAGAGAATGGATCTGTATATGTCGATGGGTCAGCGTAGTCAGGGCCCCAGTTTGCTTCTAATAACGCAAATTTGCCTGGCTTACGTACTTCTGCAAGGAATCCTGTTGAAGGACCGGCCTCCACAATAATATCGATATACTCTTTGCCTAATAAGTTTTCAAGTTGCTGCTCCACAACTTGTGAGCGGTTTGCCCAATCAGGACTTCCGGAGTTGTATGGCATTAACACCTTAATAGGGAAAGTTGCTTTTCCTTCTAGTGCCGCCATCGCTTTTTCTTTATGTTCTACAGCCAAATCTTTATTGAATGAATCGTTGTTTGTAATGTCTGCTAATGGTGCTAATTGTGTATAGTCTACCCCTTCAACGTCAACGAAGTTTTTCGGCGTAATGGTATTACTTAACTTGTCTTGCGGATTGTATGGCTCCAACGTCATCATGGCAGATACGCGGTCAAGCGCATGATACATCGATTTACGGAAGTCTTTGTTATTCACAGCGACCTTCCAGTTTTCAGGCTCATACTCAGCGTCAAATTGTGGATCAAAGTTTAAAATATAAAAATACGTATAGAAATTATTCATGCCTTGACGCACTTGATCTTTTTTATCCTCACTATTTAACCACTCGTCAATAATAGAAGTAGGAATCGTTGCTCCATCAATTTCACCGCGTAAGAATAGTTCAGGTGCGACAGTAGCAGCTTCCTTGTTGTATTTATAACGAATACGGTCGATCAACACGTTATCCTTATCCCAATAAGAATCATTCTTTACGAGGACACGTTCTTTTTGCGGTTCAAATTTATCTAAAATATAAGCACCGTTATAAAGGAAGTTTTCTCGCGTTGTTCCGAAATCAGTTCCTTTTTCCGCTAAAAATTCACCATTCACCGGGAAGAAACATACGTAGTTCAACATAGAAAGGAAGTACGGTGTGGAAGCTTCCAACGTGTATTCAACTGTATGTTCATCTACCGCTTTAACGCCTACTTCCTTAAAGTCCGTCACTTCCCCGTTGTAGAAAGCATCCCCGTTTTTGACAACAGTTGCAATCCAGGCCGTGGAAGATTCATTTTTTGCATCAAGCACGTATTGTAAGCCATCCACAAAATCTTGTGCGACGACATCTGCATATTTTTTGCCGTCATGCGATACCCATTCAGCGTCATCTCGCAGCTTGAACGTCCACACTGTCGCATCGTCATTGTGCGACCATTCTGTTGCGAGACCTGGTTTGACTATGCCATATTCATCGTATTCAATCAGCCCGTCAACCAAGTTAGCCGCAACGGCAAATTCATTTGTTTCTGACGTTTTCAAGTAGTTCAACGTTTTAATTTCACCAGAATACACTGTTCGGTATTCCGATGTTTCCCCATCCGAGGAATCGCTACATGCTGCTAGGAACACTGCAACAAGGCACATCATAAGTAGCCAATATTTCTTCATCCAAACCATCCCCCTATTATTCTCTTTTTATAATGAAAACCCTATTCCAACAGCATCTGTCATCGTAATTCTCTCTTTATCGAATAGTGGACCGCCATCAATAGGGTCTTTCATACATAAACTTGGACCGTCTAAATCGACCATCGTTATATTTTTCTCAGCTGCTGCGAAATGAGCGGCTGCGCTTACGCTGATTTTTGTTTCAAGCATGCAGCCAATCATACACTCGATATCATGTGCCTCGGCTATTTGGCAGATTTTCTTCGCCTGGTAGATGCCGCCCGTTTTCATGAGTTTAATATTAATGAAATCCGCCGCCCGTTTTTCAATAATGGTGAGGGCATCCTTTGGCGAGAAAACACTTTCGTCGGCCAAAATATTCGTAAGTGTATGCTTCGTTACATATTGCATGCCAGCTATATCACTATAGTGAACAGGCTGCTCTACTAATTGGATATTCGTGTCGGCATCTTCCAGCGTACCAATAATGCGTACTGCTTGTTTCGGTGTCCAGCCTTGATTGGCATCCACACGAAGCGTAATATTCGGTCCGACCGCTTCCCGGATCGCCTTCACACGTTCGACATCACCAAGTGGATCTTTGCCAACCTTTACTTTCAGAATGCTAAAACCTCTTTCCACTGCCGCCAAGCTATCTTTAACCATCTCCTCTTTCTCATTGACACTGATTGTTATATCAGTCACCAATTCTTTTCGATAGCCGCCTAATAGTTGATAAAGGGGAGCGCTATAGCGTTTGGCGTATAAATCATAAATGGCCATATCAACCGCTGCTTTTGCGCTGGTATTTTGATAGATGCATTGGTTCAGCCGCTCCATGATTTGAGCAATGTCCTCGATAGCCATCCCTTTAATGGCAGGCTTGATATACTCTTCTATTGCATAAGTAATAGAGCCTCGTGTTTCTCCCGTAATGACTGCGGTCGGCGCTGCTTCACCAACCCCCATCTGTCCATCATCTGTATGCACATAAACAGCTATATTTTGAATGCTATGTACTGTACGGAGCGCTGTTTTAAATGGGGTGATAAGCGGTGCCTCGACATTCGCCACGACGATATCCTTAATAATCATTTTGTCACCCACTGTCTTGGTTGTTATGTCAAAAACTGAAGAATACGTAATACTTCAAAATAATCATCCGTTACAAATTCTACCGTGTTATGAGGCTTGAATATCGCACCTGGATAAAATGAATTGCGGTAAGCGCGTGTATGATCACGATAGATAATTTCAACGACAAAACGCTCAGGCAATGGCACTTGTAAGGCGTCACGTTCAATATGCATGGCCTGCTCGACCAGTTTCTTCGTTTCTGCAATCGTCAGCTGAGGGCTGACGCTAATTGTCGCGTTGCCGATTCCTTCCTTTGTTGCGAATGTCATGATATTGTGATTCACACTATTAATCTCTTCTGTCAATCCAACATCCCCACTGACGAATGCAACGGGTACACCGTGAAGGGCAGCTGCGTATGTATTGATTAAAAATTCACTCGCATATTCACCGTTGATTTTTACATCCGCAAATGTGCAAAGCGTATGTGCCAGCGGGTTGCGTTCACTGCCGCCTTTGCTGTGATAGCCGATGAAGATGGCGCGGTCAAAGCTTTTATCCAGCCCAGCTACCATGCACATCGGGTCATACGTCCAACCGCGAATGATTTTGCAGTTAACGGGCAAGTTTTCAATATGGAGATTCCGTGCAGAATCATGTGCATCCTTTATCAGTATTTCTGTAGCACCCCCAGCGATGGCTCCTTCAATGGCCGCTTCCACTTCTTTGGTCATTTGCTGAGCAAAAAATTGATAATCAGGAGCGTTCAACTCCGTTTCACTCCAGACGGTCGTACCTGTAATCCCTTCAATATCTGCACTAATATATACTTTCATATAAAGCGATACCCCTTCAGCTGATTATTTTGAATTTCCGCTTCCATAGCCCCGTAAATGGCCTTTTCAGCACCTATACGCCTTGCCCATGAAATATTGCCAAAATCGTAGTGCCACCATTCCTCTGAATAGTTCATAAAACCAACTGACGTCATACTGTTGAACAGCATTCTGCGAAGATCACGAGCTTCCTTATTTTCTTCTGCGTTTTCCTCGTAATAACGGGTTGCCGATTTTTCACTCATCTCATCGAATGCGGTGCCTAAATCCAGTGCATTGCCATTTACATCACCAATAGTCAGGTCAATAGCGCCACCAGTTAAATGAGGAGCAGGATGCTCTCTATTTAAACTAGGGAACGCAACATATTTGAGCGTTTCTTGCTTTACTTGTTGTTCTGACAAGGTTGGATCCTGTTTTTTTATTTGTGCTGAAAACTGATTGAATAAAAACTGCTGTACTTGTAATGGCCGAAAGCCGTCATATAGGATAAAACCATAATTCTTAGGCAATAAAGAGACTGCCTGCATAAGGCGTTCGTAAGCACTTTTCCGTAAATAAATAGATTGCAAGCTATTCGGTGTTTTTTGAATGTAGTAAATGGGGTGAATGAAAATCCTAGGATGGTCCGCTCGAATTTGGATAAGCTGCTCGCCGTTGTCCTGTATCGTTGGCGTGTATGCTTGAGTAGATTGTTTCAAAGGATGTATTGGTTGTATTAACTTTTCGTCAATCTTGCATCACCTCAATTTCATAGCGGGAATAAAGTGAAACTTCATTTCATGAGGAATTTCCCAATTCCCTACTGAGTATTGGTCAGTGTCGAATAGTTATACCTTTCAAACTATTCTATGATTTTAGATAATTCTGTAATTTAGTTAAATATTAACACACTTCGTTATTTCTGACTAGAAAAAGTTGGTTTGAACCATATAAATCAAAAAGCTATCAAGATACCAAGGTATCCTAATAGCTTCAGATTACGTTTCAAATAAATAAGCATTCACCACATGACCGTCACGCCCCACTGTTGTTTCAGCCTGGGAAAGGGAATTGAGTATCGCCTCTTCCGTTGCTTCAGCAGCCGCAGCAAATAATCGATTCATGATCGGATGGTCTTCACACAGCTGTACGCGCGTTTCAAGATAATCATTTGTTTTATGAGCGATGGTATGGGCTGTTGTGAAACCAATCACTATATCCCCACTCCCATGCGAAAAGTGGCTCCCCGTCCGGCCAAGACCAATACCGCAGCGTTTTATGACACGTTTCAGCTGACGACTGCTAAGTGGTGCATCCGTAGCAAGTACGATGATGATCGAGCCATCTGTAGGCGATAATGTAGACGGCTGTTGAGTGTTTGGAACGCGGTAACGCTCGGCTAAAAATTCCGAGCTATGGCCGAAATTGCTTAACACCATGCAGCCCACTGTAAAGGAAGTGTCATCATCTTCAACAGTCACAACACGAGAAGAAGAGCCAATTCCCCCTTTATAGCCAAAGCAAATCATTCCTGTTCCCGCTCCAACAGCCCCCTCTGCCGCTACATCTTCCGTTGCATTCTGGATGGCTTTCAATGCATGTTCAGGTGTAACAGGACATTCACGAATCGAATTCAAGTGACTATCATTACATTCACCGACGACAATATTGATTGTCCCCGTTGTATCCCCTATTTCCTTATTGGTGTCCAGCATATATTGTAGGGTACCTTGTGTTACAGCAGGTACACCAAATGTGTTTGTCAACATAATCGGCGCTTCAATCACACCCAGCTCATCTACTTGCACAAGCCCCGTCGTTTTTCCAAAGCCATTCAGGACATAGGAAGCAGCCGTCACTTTTTGCTGAAATAAGTTTCCACCATGCGGTAATATGGCTGTCACACCCGTACATGCATAAGAGCCCCCTTGACCAATGGCTTCTTGAAGCGTTACATGACCTACGCGTACACCATCTACGTCAGTAATACAGTTTTTCTCTCCAACGGATAATTGACCGATTTTTATTCCCATATCTCTTACTTTCTTTTTCATAAGTATCAATCTCCTAAAATAGCAGTTTAATTTTATTACTCCGTTCATTTTATCATTCTTCCCTAACAAAAAAATGGATTGTCCAACTACTGGACAATCCACTTTACGTTAGCTGAAAGATATCAGCTTATCAAGTTGCATCAAGGAGATACGACAGGCATATTCATTTCACTCACATGTACAGCCGGTTTGCGATTTTTCCATGGTGCGGCTTCTTCTAGTTGCTTGCCCAATTGCAGTAATGTCAATTCATCTGCAAAGCGTCCTGTGATTTGCAGGCCGATTGGCAGACCGGATTTACTCATTGCTAACGGTAATGATAAAGAAGGCTGGCCCGTAGCATTGAACAGGTTTGTAAACGGTGCATATGTGAAGATTTGCTCTGTCCATTGGGTGGCTGAAATATGAGGATTATTAGCGTTCAGCTCACCGATTTTAGCCGGTAATGTGCCGAGTGTCGGGCTTAGTAAAATATCATATTCCTCAAAAAATGGTGCGACTTGTCTCGAAACGAGCGCATTCGTATCAATAGCCGCTAATAGTTCCCCCGCTTTTAACTCTCGGCCATATTCATAGCATTTCCAGATAGCAGCTTCAATCGTTTCAGGAGAAGGCTGTTTTCCACTGCCTTGCGCCGCTCCTACAATCATTTTATAAATATTGGCTGTCCAAATATCAAGTGTTGCTTTTGCAAAGGACTCTTGTTCATATACAGGGCGGGCTTCCACAACGTCATGCCCTAAATCTTCAAGCAATTTAGCGATTTGGTGAACTGCTTCTATGCATTCGGGGTCAACAAAGGCACCTGAATTCGCTTCTGTCGTCCAAGCAATCTTTAATGGACGTACATTTTGCTGAATTGCCTCATAATAAGGTGCATGGTTTATTTCTAATGCCGAATAGCACCCGAGATCCGGGCCGGCAACCTGATCCAGCAGTGCAGCTGTATCACGAATCGTCTTTGTTACGGCAAATTCAATTGCAATCCCATTCAGTGGTTCACTATTATATGGCCCTGCAGGAATCCTTCCACGAGTAGGCTTTAAACCTACCAACCCACTACATGATGCCGGGATGCGAATGGACCCGCCGCCATCATTTGCGTGGGCAATTGGCACAATACCACTGGCTACAGCTGCAGCGGAGCCGCCACTAGAGCCGCCTGGACTATGCCCTACATTCCAGGGATTACGTGTCGGGCCGTAGAGGACAGCTTCCGTCGCAGCATTATAGCCGAATTCCGGTGTTGTCGTCGTACCCGTCAATACAAGCCCCGCCTGCCTGAAACGTCTCATCAGCTCGCTGTCTACAGGCACTACCGTATTCTCTGCCACCCGGCTTCCCATGCTATGGGGAACACCTTCTGCATGCAGCACCAATTCCTTTATCAAAAATGGCACACCGGCAAATGGCTGATCCTCGTTAAGATTAGCAATAGCCGTGTTTGCCTGTTCTTCCAATACACTGACTACAGCATTGATTGAAGGATTTACTTTCTCGATTCCTTCTAAAGCCAACTTTGCAAGTTCAGTAGGTGTAACTTCCTTACGCTTGACCAACTCTGCTAAACCAAGACCGTCATATGAAGCATATTCTTGTAAATTCATTCAATCACCTCATGTAAGTTTATTTGTTACACTTTTAGTCTAGAAGAGATAACAAAAAAATAACATTACCCGAAAGGATAATATTATCTGAAGGAGAATATATGTAGTTAAATATAGAAGCGGAGGTGGTTTTCATTTCTAAAGATCAAAAGCTAAAGAGAATTTTAGAAGCTGTGTATAAGATTTCAAATATTCCACCTAATCAGCAGAAAAATCAATTGAAATTGGACGTCTTGCGGGCACTGGCAGAATGCTTCGATTATCGACATACACTATTTTGGGATGTATCGAAAGACGACTTGCACGAGACTCCGATTTATTTGAATGTTGAGGAATGTACGTTGAACGATTATTTGGCTACATATAAATACTACGACCCTCTGCACCCCAGCAATATGCAAAATCAGCCGGCAATTCAGCTCATGCAGCATAATACAGATATTTCTTCTGATACACGAACCTTTTATACCGAATCTTTTTTACGGTCGAATTCGTACAAGGACGAAATGGTCATGTATTTATATGATTATACTATGCCGACTGCAGCAATCGGCTTTTTGAGGAAACATGGGGAGGGTTACTTTACTCATCATGATGTATGGGCTTTAAGTTACTTGAAAAAAACCATTGAAAATCTATATTTATTACATCAATATGTTGAACCAAAGAAGTTATTACATATAACGGCGAGAGAAGAGGAGCTTTTACACTATGTATGTAAAGGCTATAGAAATGCAGAAATAGCAAAACGCTTATATGTAAGTGAAAATACCGTGAAAAAGCATCTTCAAAATTTATACCGCAAGCTTCAGGTAACAAGCAAGACACAGCTAGCCATGAAATACTCCCGCTATTCTATGCCTTATAGCGACTGGAGCAATGAAAAAGCTTGAAGGTATTACAGGGCTGACCCGATACCGCCAGCCCCATTTCTCCTGTCATTCAAAATCTTAGAACCAACCTCACCCCCTCCTGAACGAAAGTATCCAATAAAAGTCCTCTTCCTCGATGATTTGAATATCACATCCCCTGGCAATCAGCTGCTCGGCCTTTCGTTGTTTCGTGCTTTTATCACGCCGCTGCTTGCCTAGGACAAGAAAGTCGGTTTCATGCGTGACGGCACCCTGTATCACGGCACCGCAGCTACGGGCCCCCTTTGCCGCTTCGGAGCGTGTCATCCGGGACAGCGCACCCGTGAATACAAGGCGCTTGTCGGTAAACGGATGTGCATGGACTTTATTCGTGTCGGTAAAAATAATTGTGTTGCTGTCCTTCATTCAAAAACCTCCATCCAATAAAGGCGCTGCCCGAGTATTTCGTTGCAGCACCTTACGTAATTATGTATGCAATTGACATAGCCCTGCAGCAGCTGCCTCTTCGAACTCCGGGCGCTTTTGTACCGTGCCAGAAAGCTCTTTTCTACTCTGCAATCCATTTTGCATGCTCGAACGGCCAGAAGACGAGGCTCGCCTTTCCGACGATGGCATCAGATGGCACAAAGCCGACTTTAGAATCACGGCTGTCGAGGCTTCCCCTCCTGTTGTCACCCAGCACAAAATAATGTCCCTGTGGTACGACAGACTGGCCGAGCGCTCTTTCGATTGCAAAATCCCTTGTCAACGGGCCCCCGTCGGTCAATTGCCGCTTGTACTCATCCAAATAGGGTTCATCAATCCGTTCGCCATTGATCCATAGCTCATCTTCCACATATTCAATATGGTCGCCGGGCAATCCGATGATGCGTTTGATGTAATTTTCATGTTCACCTGTCTCAAATACGACAATGTCAAATCGGTCATAGCCAGACATCACTGGTCCTATCTTGTTCAGAAGTACATAATCACCGTCTTCGAATGTCGGCATCATGGACGCTCCGTTCACCGCAGCAGGTGTCACAAAAAAAAGCCGGACGACAATGATGGCCAGCACTGCTATACCGATTGTCCTAGCAAAGCCGCGCAGCTCTTTTTTTCTCCTGTTCCTGTCCAAGCCCTCACCTCTTGCGCCATTATAACCCGTCTATATATCAGCCTCTTTCTGCAGGCTTCTCCAGGCTATTATAGCATATCCGCCCGCGACGACAGCCGTCATAGCAAAAAGCGAGACGAACCATCTGCTCCCTGAAGAGGTCGCCCCCATCAGTATCCCTGCTCCTCCGATAAAAAAGGCAGCCATAAGCCCAAAGTACATGACCGCATTGCGTTTCTTGAATCTAAGCAGTATAAGTCCGCATATCATCATGATATATAGAATGCTCGCCATCATGATGAGCGGAAAGGCCGGCTCATGTTTTGCGGCATAGTAAAAGTAGTCAAGTCTGGCTATATCCGAGGCCTCCTGTACTTCCCCTCCCATCAGGCTTGTTACAGGGGTTGAATAGCTCCATTCCCATGAATTGTGCGCCAGAGCACTTCCTTCATAGAAGGCGGCAGATGCCGAGGCGAAAAATACAGCGCAACCCGCCATAATGTGAACGGCATATTTATACATAGTCACATCACCTTTCCTGTTAATTCCTTCTTCTAGTAACGATTTACCCTCTATAAAAGTTTCACTTTTTTCCGGCTTCTTATACAATGCATTCCTACTATGGACCACTTTTGCACCTGTTGCATATGTTTACATAGAGGAGCTGATCAGGCTTGCTGACGATTTTGTTCATCACTGCCATCCTACGGGGAGTGTTGGCTAGGCTGAAGGCCCTCTCCATTCATCAATAAAAAAGGCAGAAGCCATTCTTTCTGCCAAGGACACCTAGAGGAAAGGATGAGGTAGTTGGTTACAATCGAGACAATAGAAATCCAGGGGCACCCTTTTACCGCCGTCACGGTGTCGCTGCCAAAGACGACGTTGCTGACGGTGTCGAATGATAACGGGTATATCATGTGCGGTGCATTGGACGTCGGGCTCCTGAACAGCAAGCTTGCGGACCGCCGCATTTTGGCAGGACGCGCAGTCGGCGTCAAGACGATTGAACAGCTGCTTGACGCACCGCTTGAATCCGTGACGATCGAGGCGGAGGCGACCGGCATCTATCCCGGCATGATCGGGAAGGACGCACTTTTGAAGATGCTGTGATAGTTGAGCCCCCTATAGTAGCGAGCCCTTCCATTCGGCGAAATGCCGGCATGAGGGGCTTTTTTCCTGTTGTTTTTGAAAAACGACCGCTTATTACGATTTTTCGTGTTTTTATTTCATTTCTCTGTAAATTACAAAAGCAGATGATATGCTAAAAGTAACCCGGGGGAGGTTCTTATGAAAATACACGTGACAATTGAAAAACAATACGAGGAAATCGAAATCCACCTCTATGCCGATGCTTTTTCGGAAGAAGTGGAGAAGTTGATGAAACGGCTGAAAATGCCTGAAGTAACAAAGGTTGACGGCTATAAGGAGCAGGAAATCCATATGTTGAAGCTGGATGAAATCTACTCCGTCTACGCGGAAGGCTCAAAAATCTATTTCCAGACGGAGGAAGAGGAGTTCGAATCCAAAAGGAAGCTGTATGAACTGGAGGACATGCTGTCAGAGCGTTTTGCACGAATTAATAAATCGACGCTCGTCAACATCGATAAAATCGCATCGATACAGCTCGGCAGACTCGGCACGCCCACCCTCATACTCGACAATGAGGCAACAATTGCCGTCAGCAGAAACTACTTGAAGACGTTGAAGCAAAAACTAGGGATTGGGAGGAATGCACGATGATGATGAAAGCGTTACGAGCGTGCCTCATTGGCCTGTTGACCGGTCTCAGTTGTTCCTATGCCCTCCTGACGATGGGTGTAATGATAAAGCCCGGTACCCTTCTCAGTGGAGACGAGTTACTCTTACAGTTCATTATCGCTGCTGTGATGGGTGTAGTGATTGGGTTCGGCTCGCTGATTTTTGAAACATCCTTCTGTTCCTTGCCTATGCAGTTATTGATTCATTTCTCCTACGTTAATCTTTGCGCATTCATTGGCGGATATTTCGGCTCCTGGTTCACTTTTACAGATGTTTCTACTATATTGACTGTTTTTCTGACCGTAATCATCATCTATGCACTCGTATGGTTTTTCCTTCTGCTCACTACGAAACGCGAGGTTGAAGAAATCAATGACTATCTACAAAAGCGAAAGCGGCATCGATAAAACAGCCCCAATCATCGATGTCCAGGGACTCGTGAAAAACTTCGGCGCCCACCAGGCGGTAAAGGGCATCTCCTTCCAAGTAGAAAGGGGTTCCCTATTCGCCTTCCTTGGTACGAATGGTGCCGGCAAATCAACGACGATTGAAATCTTATGTACGCTGCTCGAAAAATCATCAGGCACCGTCAAGATCAACGGAGTCACTCTTGGTAGTCCTCCAAACAATGCAATCATCCGCAAATCAATCGGCATAGTCTTTCAGCAAAGCCTGCTTGACGCCCGGTTGACGGTGAAGGAAAACATCCTGCACCGAGGACGCTTGTACGGCTTTGCAAAAAGCGAGCTGGAGGACAATTGGCAATTCGTCAGGGAGGCGCTCCAACTGGATGAAATC